>NZ_JBELZM010000002.1:0-418832 GCF_040273735.1 Solibacillus sp.
TCACCTTCGTGGACAGCGACAAATACGCGAATGCTTGAATCCTCCAGCGGTTCTTTCCATAAATCGAATGCTAATACTTCCTCCGGTGGAAACACCGTTTTTAATAGTTCATACATATCTGCAAACAGTGGGTCTGTAATCGATGTAATGCGATGATAATCCATTAATAAGCCTCCTTGATTTGGACGAAAGGATTTCGCCATTCCATTAATACACCATAATGATGCGACTCTTCATCCTCTAAATAATGGGGTACAACTTGTATCGGCATGCGACCGCAGCGTAGTAGAAATGAAATGACCTGATCGTGTATTTCACCACGCAAAACGGCTTCAATATAAGCTTCTGGTGAAAGTTGCTGGGCATGGCGATGATAGTCCGGAATCCGGCTGCCGCCAAGCAGACGAACGCGCTTTTGCTCAATGACGATTTCGTACATAGAAAGCATGAGCCATTTGCCAAGCCCTAAACTGCGGTAAGCTGGCCTCACACAAAGATCAACAATGTAGAGCGTATCGCCGTTTGGATTATGAGTACGAATATAGCCGTTATCCGTTATGTCTTCCCACGTATGTATGGGATCGTTTGGGTCAAAATCAACAAGCAAAGACGTCATGGAACCGACCAGTTTCCCGTTCACTTCAATGCAAAGTGTACCTTCCGGGAAATGTGTTACATGACTTATAAGCTGTTCTTCGTTCCACCATAGCTCTGAAGGGAATGGTGGAGGAAAGCAATCCTGTTGAATACAGATAAGGGCACCAAAATCAGCAGGCGTGTAATTCCGGATTGTCGCAAGGATTGGCTTGCTGTCATGAAACACATAAAACTGTTTACGGTACATTGATAAAACTGCTCTCCCAATCATTGTATAAATCGGTACGACGGTCACGCCACGTTGTTACAGAGCCCTTTTCGCGTACTTGATAAAGCAGTGCCAGATCTAAATCCCCCGTAACAACCATATCGTTATTGAGCTCTCCTTCGACTACGATTCCACGCGGCGGGAACGGAACATCATTTGGTGCAATAATCGCGGATTGTCCAAAATTCATGCGCATAAAATCTATGGTTGGAAGGGACCCAACAGTAGAAGCGGTAACGACATATACCTGGTTTTCAATAGCACGGGCATGGCTTGTGTATCGTACACGATGGAAGCCGTGGCGATCATCGGTACAAGATGGGCAGAAGATAACATCTGCGCCACGAGCTTTTACCATTCGAACGATTTCAGGGAACTCGATATCGTAACATGTTAAAATTGCAATTTTACCTTTTTCTGTATCAAAAAGGTGTAACTCATTACCCGCCGCCATGTTCCACTCGTTAACCTCGGTTGGGGTAATATGAAGTTTCGCCTGTGTGGCAACGGTGCCATCCGGATAAAATAAATGAGCGACATTGTAGAGTTTGTCATTGTTCCGTATGACATGGGTACCGCCAATAATATGCGTCTTTGTTTTAACAGCTAAGCTTGTAAATAAATCAAGGTACTGTACTGTAAAGTCAGGAAGCTCATTGATGGAAAGTGGCTCCCCCTTATTGTTGCCTATTGATAACAGCTGCGTCGTAAAAAACTCTGGGAATAAAATAAAATCCGTTTCGAACTCTAGGGCAGCTCGTACGTAATGGTCTACTTGCTGAGCAAACTCCTCAAATGATCGAATCGTATGAAGATGGTATTGAACAGATGATACACGTAGTTTCATATGGACCTCCTTACTATTTTTACATAATATTACCAATATATTGCTAGCAATAACAGTATGTTTTTCAGTTTATTTCAATGCGTAATTTGGAAATGAATCAGTAAATCACGTATACCGTGAAGATTTTCACTTATACTAACGTGGCAAAATACTTAAGTAGAAGATAATTTATTAAAAGAAAATGATATTTGTGGTAATAAAATGACGAATCAAGGGTACTAAGTGGAATATATACATGCTTTAAAGTAAGAGACAGAGCAACAGAGTTAAATTCTACTGCACTAAACGTTGGAAAGGATGATACCTATGAAAAAAAAATGGAACAAGCAGTTTATTGGTGGCGAATGGAGAGAAGGAAACAGCGAAAGAGTATACGTTGACCAGAATCCTTACAACGAGGAAACGATTGCGGAAATTCGTTTGGCAAATGAAAAAGACGTAGATGAGGCGTATAAAGCAGCAAAAGAAGCACAAAAAGAATGGGAACAGGTAAATGCATATCAAAGACAAGCAATCATAGAAAAAGCTGCCCAAATTGTAGAGCGAAAAAGAGAAGAAATTGTGCAAATTTTAGTGGAGGAAAATGGGGCTTCCCATACAAAAGCCAATATTGAGATTAGTGGCGCGATTGGCATTATGAAAGAGGCTGCAACGTTTCCTCTCCGGATGCATGGACAAATAATGCCATCCATTATTCCTGGGAAAGAGAATCGTGTATATCATAATCCTGCTGGGGTAGTGGGGATTATTAGTCCGTTTAACTTCCCTTTCCATTTAACGATGCGTTCTCTTGCTCCCGCTTTAGCAACAGGGAATGGGGTTGTGCTAAAACCGGATCTGCAGACAATGATTTCAGGTGGACTTATTTTAGCTGAAATTTTTGAGGAGGCAGGCATTCCTAAAGGATTATTAAATGTTACAGTTTGCAGCTCATCCGAAATTAAAGATGCATTTGTTGAGCATCCTATTCCTCAAATTATTTCTTTTACCGGATCTACAGAGGTAGGGCGCCATATTGGAGAGGTATGCGGAAGAAACTTAAAACGTGTAGCTTTAGAACTTGGCGGAAACAATGTCATGCTCGTTTTGAAAGATGCTGATGTTCAAAGAGCAGCTGCTTCGGCAGCCTTCGGTAAATTTTTAAACAGCGGACAGATTTGTATGTCTCTGAATCGGATTGTTGTTGAACGACCTGTATACGAAACGTTTATAAAAGCATTTGTGGATAGAGCATCCAAAATTAAATACGGAGATCCAAGAAATGATGATGTGGTTGTCGGCCCGCTTATTAATAATAAACAAATCTCCCGAATTCAACGATTAATCGACCAAAGTATTGAAAAAGGAGCAGAATACGCCCTTCAAGGGGAAGTGAAAGGTAATGTACTAGCTCCAACTATTTTGACGAATGTTACGAATGATATGCCGATAGCACAGGAAGAAATTTTCGGGCCTGCTGTAGGTGTAATCGTTGTAGATAGTGAGGAAGAAGCAATTCGCGTTGCCAATGACAGTGACTATGGATTGAGCGGTGCCGTTCATGCCGGTACAACAGAACATGGTGTCGAAGTGGCAAAACAGATAGTTACAGGAATGATTCACGTTAACGATCAGGGAGTCAATGATGAACCAATCGTTGCCTTTGGCGGAGAGAAAGCTTCAGGTTTAGGCCGATATGGCGGCGAATGGGCAATCCATGAATTTACGACGACAAAATGGATCTCTGTTCAGACAGACCCACGAGAATATCCGTTTTAAAATTTATATCAATAAGATTAGACCTAATCAACATTTAGATTAGGTCTTTTTATTTTTATAGTTATAAAAAGCTTTTTGGTTAATGAGTCTTTTGGTGCAGTCTCGATTAAAGTTTTTATATAAACATAAATTAAGTGATATGAAAAAAATTAGGAATTGAGTTGTATTATATAAAAGAGTATTGTTAAGATAGGCTTATTGAAATAGTAGTAAATAAATTCCTATTTTATTAGTGAATAGGTACAAAGTGAATATATTTTGGTTAATAGAGTAAATTTATAAAAAAATGAGAAATTTAAATCATAGATATATAGAACTAATTTCCAATCTCATGTTATAATGGTATGTGGAACATAAGGTCTAGTGATTGGTAATTTAATTGTGAGGTAAAAAATGAAAAAAACATCATTGCTACAAGAAGAAAAGAATTCCACGATTCTATTTTTATGGTTATTTTATGCTGTATTTTTTGTTTATGAAATCTTTTATTATAACCTTTTCCCCGCATTTCCGTGGATAGATGTAGATGCAAGGGATTCAGAATGGTTCGATTTTATGTTTGTAAAATATGGAGTTATCATTGCGCTCATCCCATTATCTATTTATTTGATTAAGACGGGAAAAGCAGAACCTTTAAAATACATAGTATTTTTTTGTTATTTTTTAACTAATGTAATTTCGGATATATTGTATTATAAAGACAGTACGCTTACTTATACTAGTGGAAACATGGTAGAACTTGTAATGATTCTTTTCTCTCCAATATTTGTGAATAAGAAATTTACATATTTTATAACAGGTGGTTTATTATTAAAATATATTTTGGTAGGTTTATTTATACAGGATCCATTGGTTTTGTTTCCGATTAGTATCATGTTTGTACTATCATTTATTTCCTTTTTACTACTACACCGCTTTTTAAATTATATTAAAGCATTAAAGTACTCATACGACGAACAATTGGAAGGTATTGTTAAAGGTGTCATTGCTATACTGGAGTTGAAGGATCCCTATACTCGTGGGCATAGTGAACGGGTTGCTGCCTATGCAATGAACATGGCAGAAGCTACAGGGAAATTTAAACCATCCGAATTAAATAATTTTTATTATGCTTGCTTGCTTCATGATATTGGAAAGGTTAATATACCGGACTCAATTTTGACAAAGTCTGGTAGATTGACAGATGAAGAATATGATATAATCAAGACACATCCTGTAGTTGGGGCTGAAGCTATTCGGGAAGTTGAAGGCATTGCCGATAATATTGATGTCATTTACCATCATCATGAAAGATGGGATGGAAAAGGGTATCCAGATGGACTAGCTGGAGATGATATTCCATTTTTAGCGAGAATTACGGCGGTTGCCGATGCTTTTGATGCAATGACTTCATCCAGATCCTATCGTCCTGCACTTCAATTGGAAGAGGCACATCAACGTATTCTCGATGGGCAAGGGAGCCAGTTCGATCCACAACTGATAGAAATATTTAGACAGATATACCCGGAATGGATGAAAATTTCTAAAATATATAGTAAGGGTATGGACATGAGAGGAGGGAAAAAACATGAAAATTCGCAAACTAAATAAAATTAAAGTTACTTGCTGGTGGTGTTGGTGGACTCCGAAAGCATGAGTAAGGAAGTTTTAGGATGCTAGAATTATAGCATCCTATTTTAATTTAAAGAGGAGGCTATACGTTGAAGGTATCCTTGCATTCCGAAATAACGTTATATCCGTTATCCATTCGTAAAGATAAAAAACATTATATTGTAGAAGAGCCGATTTCCGGGGATTTCTTTGAATTGCCTGAGATTGGTGTTGATGCCATCAAACGTATGGAACAAGGTGAGAAACTCGTTTCCATTGAATATGCATTAAAAAATTTATATCCAGATGAAGAAGTGGATATAATTGATTTTGTAGAACAGCTGTTGGAATTAGGACTTGTTCAGGAAGTGGATGGTGTGCTAATTAAAAAAGAACAGTCTAAATCCACATCACGTTCGGGTGGTTACTTATGGATTCCGCAATCGGTAGGGCGTCTATTTTTTAATGGAATGATGAACAAAATCTACTTGCTTCTGCTCGTTGCAAACATCATCATACTCATACTGAATCCGGAGCTTTTTCCCCATTACAAAGATTTATTCCTTTTCGATTCTATGGTGTTGAATATTCTTATGTATCTATCAATTTCTTTAGTATTAATTTTAATTCATGAATTCGGGCATGTTCTTGCCATTCGATCACATGACTTGCCGGCTAAATTAAGTATTGGAAACCGGCTGATATTTATAGTTTTTGAAACAGACCTCACTCAAGCCTGGAAGCTCGATCCAAAAAAGAGAAATATCCTGTATCTTGCCGGAATATCCTTTGAGCAGATCATTCTTTTCATTTCATTCGGTGTAATGCTTCTTTTTCCGGATGCAAGTATTATAGGAATTCTTGGAATCATCGTGTTGGATATTTTTATAAAACTTATTTATCAATGCTGTTTCTATATGAAAACAGATGTTTATTATGTTGTGGAAAATATAACCGGCTGTTATAACTTGATGGAAAATGGCAAAATCTATTTGAATTCTCTATTTAAAAAAAATCGAAAAGATGGAGAAAATTATAAAGAGATATTCCAAAATGAATGGAATTTGATTCGTCTGTATAGTGTATTCTACATAGTTGGAGTAGTTTTAACATTAATTCTAGCAGTTATGTATTTTGTACCTCAGCTTAATTTTACGTACTCTACTATTTATATGAACCTTCTCGGAGCAGGCGATCGTGCCGCGTTTTGGGATGCCATTGCATTTTTTGTAATGACATTGCTCATGTTTGTTCTGCTGTTATTAATCGCAAAAAAACAAAGGAATGAAAATTAGTTGGAACACTAGAATCTTTGAAATATAAAAGTATTTAATGCCTATGCTCTGCAGGGCATTTTTTTATTTATAAAATTAATTTCTTATCTAGACATATGACATTCAACCTAATCTAAGTTAAATCAATTAATATAATTGATGTTAAATATTTTACGGTAGGAGCAATTCCCTATTATAATAGAACTAAATATTCTTCATAAGGGAGCTTCTACAGTATGAAAACTTTTCCGCCTAACAATAACACTACGCAAATATTAAATGAAACATCTGTATTGACTGCACTAGAATCAAATTTGGCTATGATTGAATTCAACCTTAATAAAGAGGTTATTTGGGTGAATGAAAATTTTGCTAAAACATTAGGATATACAGTAAGTGAAATGATAAAGATGTTACATAAAGAGTTTTGCACACCTGCTTTCAAAAACAGTAGTGCCTATGAAGAATTATGGAATTGTCTTAGTAAAGGGGAAAAGTATCAAGGGAAAATTCAAAGGATTGGGAAAACCGGGAATCTGCTTTGGCTGGAAGCTACCTATATTCCAATTTTGAATGAGGAAGGTCAAGTAGAAGCTGTACTTAAAATTGCAACTAATATTACTGAGCGGGAAAATAGAACGATAAAAATTACTTCTCAATTAAAGGAAATGCCAACAGAGTTAGTAAATCTTGTTGTTGAAAATTCGATGGAAAAAATACAAGCAATTGAATCATTGGCGCAACAAATTAATTTGATTAATGATACGACTAAAAATATCCGAAATATTTCGATGCAAACGAATGTGCTTGCATTAAATGCAGCAATCGAAGCAGCCCGTGTAGGAGAACAAGGACGCGGATTTAAAGTTGTGGCAGATGAGGTACGAAAATTGGCAAGCAATGTTGATAATGCCATTAAAAATGTGGACATGAACATAGAAAATATTGCGAAAGAAGCTGGAAAAGTAAGTAAAATAACGGATGATTTACAAAGGACCGTCTCTGAAACTCAATCGAAATTTAGTAAGACCATAGAAGAATTTGAGGGGATTGTCAAATAGTGTGCCAACAAAACAAGACATTCATAATTTATAGAATGTCTTGTTTTAATTTAAAATATAATGAGTAAATCAAACAAAATAAACTGAAATTTTAAATTATTTTAAAAACCTACTTGACGAATAAGAATTAAATCGGTACGATACTGTTAACACTTTTAAAGTTAAGTAGTTTACTAGGGATTATATAAGTAACTACTACTTTAAAAATAATTTAATAAAGTGCTGATTAGACAACTAAAGGCGCTAAAAATACGTTCCTCTCACCAAACATATTGGAGGAGGCTGTATTTTTAGTGCCTTTTCTTTTTTTACTTTTGTTAAAAGGATGTCTTGAAAGGAGGTATCTAAACAACGTAAGCAATTGATAACTATTGAATGGTAATTTATTTGAACATAAAATACACGATTAACTTGAAAAAATAATAAAAAGGGAGCGGTATATATGGGAAATCCAACAATTCATCCGACAGGGGCAACAGTTTACAATCCGGAAAAGGCGGCAAGCGGTTTTACAATTTTTCAGGCTGCAAATGAAGGAGCATTACTGATTGATATGAACGGGAAAGAAGTTCATTTATGGAAAGGGCTACGCGGCTTCCCGAACAAAGTATTTCCAGGTGGTTTTGTGCTTGGGCACACATTTAACCGTGATCCACAGTATGGTTTTCAGGATGAGGGCGATTTAGTACAAATCGATTTTGAAGGGAATGTTGTATGGAAATTTGATAAGCATCAGTTTATCGAAGATCCTGGTCACGAAGCAAGATGGGTTGCACGTGCACACCACGACTATCAGCGTACGGGCAGTCCTGTAGGATATCCGGCACCTGGTCAGGAGCCGCAAACAACAGGTGGAAATACATTGATTTTGGTTCACCGTGATGTAGTGGACGAAAAAATCTCCAAACACCCATTATTGGATGATGCATTCATTGAAGTTGATTGGGAAGGCAATATCGTTTGGGAATGGAACGCACATGAGCATTTCGATGAGCTTAACTTTAGTGAGGAAGCGAAAAAGGCGATTTACGAGGAGCCGAATCGACGTTTCTTCGGTAATCATTCTGGCGACTGGCTTCACATCAATTCAATTTCATTAGTTGGTCCGAACCGCCATTACGATAATGGAGATGAGCGTTTCCATCCGGACAATATTATTTGGGATGCGCGTGAGGCAAATATTATCGCGATTACAAGCAAAGAAACAGGTAAAATCGTATGGCAACTTGGTCCTGATTATGACACTCCGGAGACAAAACATTTAGGATGGATTATCGGGCAGCATCATGCACATATCATCCCTAAAGGATTGCCAGGTGAGGGCAATGTTTTAGTATTTGACAACGGAGGCTGGGGAGGATACGGTGCACCGAATCCAAACTCGGTTGACGGTAATAAAGTAGCAATCCGTGATCATTCCCGCATTTTGGAAATCGATCCGGTTACACTTGAAATTGTATGGCAATATACTGGGCTTGAAGCGAAGTTTTCGGTACCAACGGATTCCTATAAATTCTACAGTCCTTATATTAGTTCGGCACAACGTCTGGAAAATGGAAATACACTTATTACAGAAGGCTCGAATGGTCGTATTTTTGAAGTGACTGCAGACCACGAGATTGTATGGGAATATATTTCTGCATATAAAAATGAACGAGGGTCAAATATGGTCTATCGCGCATATCGTGTTCCTTACAACTGGGTACCTCAATTGGAAACGCCGGTTGAAGTAGAAATCAAGCCGATTGATGTGAGAGATTTCCGCGTGCCAAATGCGGCAGAAGGCGGTGCTCATTCGGTTGCTGAAATCAAAGAAGCTTTTTCTTATGGAGAAGGAGCGCTTTGCGTTGCGCGTTATGATGAGACAGTGGCAAAGAAAATTACAACATAATTTCTAAAAAAATAATTCCTAGTATAAAAGTAAAAATAGTTTGTTAATGGAAAGAGTGAAAATATGAAATTAAAAGGATCGATACATGTACTGCTCTTATTTGTGATGGCTCTTATATTGGCTGCATGCGGTAATGATGCAAATTCAGCCAATGCTGGAGGCAAAACAATTCGGGCAGCAATTGATACAGCAGCAGGAGGCTCATTCCAAATTCGGGCTGCTGCCCATAACAGTTATTTTGCGGATAGAAAATTAAATGTAGAGCTTTCCAATTTTGCCTACGGAATTGATACTGTGAACGCTGTTTTGACAAAGCAGGCAGATACAGGATTGGCAGCAGATTATGCATTACTGAATTCACTAGGGAAAGGTGATTTCGTCGTCGTTTCTTCACTGACAGGGAGCGATGAGCAATTCAACTCTGTCAGTCTGTCGGAAATTTTGGCAGTAAAGGGCATAGAGGTACCGGCGGATATTAAAGGTAAAAAAATAGGTGTTGCAAAAGGAACTGTTTCTGAATACCAATGGGCTAAATACTTAGAGCATTACAGTATCAGCGAGGACGATATTAAATATGTACCGTACAGTACACCTGATGAAGCTATCGTCGGAATGAAAAAAGGGGATATCGATGTCGTTATTGGATCGGGTGCCTTAATAGAGAAATTCAAAAAAATTGATGATGT
Source organism: Solibacillus sp. (assembly GCF_040273735.1). Classification (NCBI taxonomy): domain Bacteria; kingdom Bacillati; phylum Bacillota; class Bacilli; order Caryophanales; family Caryophanaceae; genus Solibacillus; species Solibacillus sp. The sequence continues at coordinate 9,973 of NZ_JBELZM010000002.1, forward strand.
GCATGAAATCGACCGATTGAGTTCTGTACCTGATTTAAGTGTATCGAGCTATTTAATTGTGGACCGTAAATTTGCAGAAGCAAATTCAGAAGAAATCGGGAAGTTCCTTGAAGGCATTGAACAAGGAGTTGAGTATGTAAAGGGAAATCCGGAAGGAACGGCGGACATCGGCTATAAAGAGTTGAAAATCGCAAAAGAAGACATACTGCTTGATTTAAAACGAGTAAACTATACGCTCGGTTTTACGAAAGAAGATTATACACATTTATCCAACATGAAAGAGTATTTGCTGGAGCGCGGTATTTTGGATGAAGATTTTGATTTGGATGAAAAGCTGTATCTAGATCCGGCGAAGCAAGTATTGCAAGACAAGGTAACTTACTAAATAAGGGGGAAAAGGCAATGCTGAATACGATGACAGAAGAAGCAATTGTAATTAAAAATGGTGCCAAAACATTTCAAACAGATGTTGAAAATCCGGCGTATGTATTAAAAAATGTAGATTTATCGATTAAGAAGGGCGAGTTTTATGTCCTTCTAGGACCAAGTGGCTGCGGTAAATCGACACTGCTGAATATTATTGCGGGATTTTTGGATTTGTCGGTTGGCGAATTGCAAATTGTGACTTCTCGTGGAGAAAACCGAGATGGACGTGGTTTCGTTTTTCAGTCAGCGGATTCAGCATTGTTCCCTTGGTTAACTGTTGAGGAGAATATTTCATTTGGCTTAAAAATGAAGAAGGTGCCTGCAGAAGAGCGAAAAAAGGTAGCCAATACTTTCATAAAGCTAACGGGTTTACTTGGCCATGCAAAAAAGTTTCCTGATAATTTGTCGGGCGGGATGAAGCAGCGTGTACAGCTTGCTCGTGTTTTGGCAAATGAGCCTGAAATCTTATTAATGGATGAGCCTTTTGGAGCACTTGATGCAATGACACGACGAACAATGCAAAATGAGCTTATCCGAATTTGGAAAGAAACAAATAAAACCGTTATCTTTGTGACACATGACATTCAGGAAGCGATTCTTTTAGGTCAGAAGATTGGCATTATGTCTGTTGGTCCGAATTCCCGGATCGAGACGACTTATGACGTAAACCTGCCTTATCCTCGTGATATAACAAGTGTTGATTTCAACAAATATTATAAGCAAGTTCAGACCCATTTTGAGGACTTTTCGATTTAATAAAAGCTTTAATTGAAATAAAAGGAGGCAGCTTTATGACGACGATTGAACTGAAAAAAGGACAGCAAGTGGCACCTGTCGTAAAGGTAAAGAAGAAAATCCGAATCGGTAAATTGATATTACAGTCAGGTATTATTGGCTGGTTATTCATTCTGCTCGTATGGCAAATTGCATCGATGTTTTCCGAACCGATGTTTTTGCCAAGCCCATATTTAACATTGATTGGGGCGATTGAAATTGCCAGTGATGGGACGTTGTTTCTCTATATGGGTTACAGTTTCTTACGGGTGCTGGCAGGATGGACACTCGGGCTTCTAATTGCTGTACCATTTGGTCTGCTAATAGGAACAAACAAGTTTGTGCGGGCACTGTTTGAACCGGTTATTAACTTTGTGCGATTCATCCCGCCGCTTGCATTCATTACTTTATTTATGCTGTGGTTTGGGATTGGCGAACAGTCAAAAGTATTTTTAATTGTCTATGCAACATTTTTTGTCATTACGATCAATACATTAACAGGGGTACTATCTATTTCGAACGATAAATTGTTATCTGCTAAAAGTATGGGGGCTTCGAAATTCCAGACGCTTATTTATGTCGTTATTCCTGCAACAATCCCATACATATTCACAGGTGCGAAGCTTGCAATGGGTTCATCTTTCATGGCGATTGTCGGTGCGGAAATGGTCGCTGCAAATGAAGGAATCGGTTTTATGATCTGGAATGCACGACTGTACTTTAAAACAGATTGGATTTTTGTAGGGCTTGTTGTTCTTGGGCTAATGGGCTTTATTATGGACCGGGTTTTCGCATATACAGGACGCAAGCTGCTTAGTCGCTATAAAGTTGTGTAACATAAAAATGGGCTAAACGAAATTGTTTAGCTTATTTTTTGAAAGACTTTAAGAGCAATAACAAATAATCGGTTTGTACTATTAATCTAATTATTCATATTTTTTTACTTGGTTTTATTGATTTGTAGAAAATTTCCATGTATCATATGGTTTATTATACAAATATTTGGACTTTTGTTTTTATAAAGGAGAGTAACTTAATGGGGAAAGTATATATTGTTGGTGCAGGCCCTGGTGATGTGGATTTAATCACCGTAAAAGGGTTGCGTTGTATTCAAGAAGCAGATGTAATTTTATATGATCGATTAATTAACAATGAGTTGCTTTCTTATGCAAAGCGTGGGGCACAGTTAATATTCTGCGGGAAATTGCCGAACCGTCATGCAATGATTCAGGAAAATATTAATCTTTCATTAGTTCATCATGCTTTGCAAGGTAAAACGGTGACCCGATTAAAAGGTGGCGATCCATTCGTTTTTGGACGTGGCGCTGAAGAAGCGGAAGTGTTAGCGGAAAATGGCATACCTTTTGAAGTTGTGCCCGGAATTACATCTGGCATTGCGGCTCCGGCCTATGCAGGTATACCGGTTACCCATCGCGAATTGGGTTCCAGTTTTGCGATTGTCACAGGACATATGCGCGAAGGAAAGGACGATTCTATTCAATGGGAGAGTCTGGCAAAAGGCATTGATACTCTTGCCATCTATATGGGGGTAGGTAATTTGCCGTATATTTGCCGGCAACTTTTAACGTATGGACGTGACGCATCAACACCTGTTGCATTAGTACATATGGGAACTTTTGAGCAACAGCAGACGATTACAGGCACACTTGGTACGATCGTTGATATTGCTAGAGCAAACGATGTAAAAAATCCAAGCATCATTATCGTGGGAGAAGTCGTAGCGTTACGAGAAAAAATAGCTTGGTATGAGCAAACAGTACAACAGGACAAAAGATTGAAAGAAAAAATTGTGTAAAGCAGGAAGCAGGTGACTCTGATGAAGGCAATTTTGTATGTTGGGCACGGAACACGTTTGAAGAAAGGTGTTGAAGAAGCGATACGTTTTCTTGATAAAACAAAGTCTTTTTTAGAAGCCGAAATTCAGGAAACCGCCTTCTTGGAACTAGTCGAGCCGAATATTGTTGAAGGCGTTACAAATTGTGTCAATAAAGGTGCAACACATATTTCGGTTGTCCCGATTCTATTATTAACGGCTCAGCATGCTAATGAAGATATACCTGCTGAAATAAAAATCGCAAAAGAACGTTTCCCGCATGTAACCTTTAAAATCGGACGCCCTTTTGGAATTCATTCAGCTTTAATTGAGACAGTTTATGAAAGAATTGCTGAACAACAGATTCCGATCAATGCCGATGCAGAAGTTATATTGATCGGCAGAGGAAGCAGCGACAATGCCGTTGTGAGAGATATGGCGATAATCAGTGGACAGCTAAAGGCAACTTACGGCTTCCGGGAAGTAAAATCTTGTTTTTTATATGGTGCAGGTCCGTCTTTTGATCAGGCATTAGTTCAGCTGAAATCAAAGCAGTCGAAGCAAGTTTTTATTGTACCTTATTTATTGTTTTCAGGACTTTTAAGTATAGGAATTGAAAAGAAAATACGGACGCTTGAGCTTGATCCATCTTCCGTAATTTTATGTAACCATTTGGGCTATAACGAAAAAGTACGGAATGTTTTGCTGGAAAGAGTGCAAGAGGTCATCTGAAAATTAGGAGGCATTTAATTATGACGAAATCAAAAGATATTTCCGAAACGATTGAGAAAATTAAAGATACGGTTGCATCTGTTAAATATGGAACAGTGACTTTAGTTATTCAGGACGGCCATGTTGTACAAATTGAAAAAAACGAAAAAATAAGATTGAAATAAAACAAGATTCGCGAGGTGGAAGTTTTGACGTTAAATCTGCATAATAGCCCATTTTCCGAGGCACAGACAAAATTAATCAATGAGCTATATCCAACATTAACGGACTATCAAAAAGTTTGGTTGAACGGTTATTTAAGCGCAATACAAACAATTGGAGATTCCAGTCAGCCCCTTGAAGTAACGGTTACTGAACAAGGGCAAACTGTTGCAGTACTGGAGGCAGTCAAACAGGAGGCAACAATTTTATATGGTTCACAAACAGGCAATGCACAAAGTGTTGCAAGTAAATTGAAAACTGCTTTAGAGTCACAGGGGGTCGAGGTAGCTCTGTCAGCAATGTCTGATTTTAAGACTAATAATCTGAAAAAACAGAAAAATATTTTCGTTATTACAAGTACGCACGGTGAAGGCGATCCACCGGATAATGCTATTTCCTTCCATAACTTCCTATATGGTAAACGTGCGCCGAAACTGGAGGATGTATCTTTCTCTGTTTTATCGTTAGGCGATAGCTCGTATGAATTTTTCTGTAAAACAGGAATTGATTTTGATGAACAATTGGAAAAATTGGGAGGAAAGCGGCTAGTACCCCGCATTGATTGTGATTTGGATTATGATGATCTTGCATCAGAGTGGATCGGGAGTATCGTAGAAGCACTGGCACAAAATACGCCGAACAAACAGCTGGAAGTACAAAAAAAACCGGTTGCGGTAAGTGTATGCGAAGAATCTATATACAACAAAAATAATCCCTTTTATGCGGAAGTACTGGAAAGTATCAATTTAAATGGCCGCGGATCGAATAAACATACGCAGCATTTGGAGCTTTCATTGGAAGGGTCCGGTTTGACTTATGAGCCGGGCGACAGTGTCGGCATTCTTCCGGAAAATGATGCAAACCTAGTAACTGCATTACTTTTATCGCTTGGCTTTGAAGGGTCAGAAATAGTATCTGTGAAAAACCAGTCTATAACATTAAGTGAAGCGCTCACTTCCCATTTAGAAATTACAGTACTTTCAAAACCATTAATACAAAAGCTGGCAGCCTTTTCAACGAATGAAGAGCTTAAGAATTTGCTGGAAGATGATGTCAATTTGAAAGAATATATTTATGGACGCGACTTGCTGGATGTTGTGCAAACTTATGGTCCTTTCAACTGGACTGCTCAGCAATTTGTTGATCAGCTTCGTAAAAATCCAGTACGCCTATATTCGATTGCAAGCAGCCAAAAGGCGAATGAAGAAGAAGTTCATTTAACAATCGGTAAAGTATTCTATGAAGTAGATGAACGTGAGCGTCTAGGTGTTATTTCGGGCCAAGTGACAGAACGAATTGAAATTGGGGATAAAGTTCCGGTATATATTCATAAAAACCCGAATTTCCGTCTGCCTGAAGATACAACAACACCAATTATTATGATTGGTGCCGGCACAGGCATTGCGCCGTACCGTTCATTTTTGGAAGAACGTGCTGAAGAAGGAATAGAAAGTAATGCATGGCTGTTTTTCGGTGACCAGCATTTTGTTACAGATTTCCTGTATCAGACTGAACTGCAGCGGTGGCTCAAAGATGGGACATTGACGAAGTTATCTGTGGCCTTTTCACGCGATACCGAACAGAAAGTTTATGTACAGCATCGATTGCTTGAAAACGCTGCAGAAGTATATAGATGGATAAATGAAGGTGCGGTTATCTACGTATGTGGCGATGAGAAACATATGGCACAGGATGTGGATCAGACATTGCGCAAAATTGTTGCGGAACAGGGCGGCAAAACGAATGCAGAAGCTTCACTGTTTTTTAATGAGCTTAAAAGTCAAAAACGGTATCAGCGAGACGTTTATTAAACTATTTAGCTTGTAATTGACCGTTAAGTTTATCATAGATTGGAGAGAGATATATGAGCCAGAAAATCGTACTCCCCCCACAGCCGGGGAAACCGAATGATGTCGAACGAATTAAAGACGAAAGTAATTATTTGCGGGGAACTTTAGAAAAAACAATGCAGTATCCAATTAGTTCAGGAATTCCAGATGATGATAATCGTCTCATGAAATTTCATGGCAGCTATTTGCAGGATGATCGGGATTTACGTACAGAACGTGAACGACAAAAGCTGGAGCCAGCCTATCAATTTATGGTCCGTGTCCGAACTCCAGGAGGTGCGGCAACACCGGAACAGTGGCTTGTAATGGATGAGATGGCGGAAAAGTACGGGAATGGGTCACTAAAGTTAACGACTCGTCAGGCATTCCAGGTGCATGGCATTTTAAAATGGAATGTCAAAAAGTATATGCAGGAAATTCATGAAGTACTGCTTGACTGTATCGCTGCATGCGGTGACGTAAACCGAAATGTGATGTGTAATGTTAACCCGAATCAATCAGAATTTCATGAAGAAGTATATAATTGGTCGGCGAGGTTAAGTGAACATTTACTGCCTCGTACTCGTGCATACCATGAACTATGGCTCGATGGGGAAAAAGTTTACGATGGAACACAAGATACAGAAATAGAGCCGGTTTACGGTGCCTTGTATTTACCGCGTAAATTTAAAATCGGTATTGCCGTTCCTCCGAGCAATGATATTGATGTATTTTCACAGGATATTGGTTTTATTGCCGTTGCTGAAAAAGACGAGCTGCTAGGCTTTAATGTCGCGGTAGGCGGCGGGATGGGTATGACACATGGTGATAAAGAAACATACCCGCAATTAGGACGTTTAATCGGTTATATTCCAAAAGAACGTCTGCTTGAAACAGCCGAGAAAATTTTAACAATCCAACGCGACTACGGAAATCGTGCGGAACGTAAAAAAGCCCGCTTTAAATATACGGTGGATACAAAAGGTTTGGATTTTATTAAACAAGAGCTGCATCATCGTTTAGGGTGGGAACTTGAAGAAGTAAAACCGTACACATTCAATCGTACAGGAGATGAGTACGGCTGGATTAAAGGCAAAAATGGAAAATGGCACTTTACATTATTTATTCAAAATGGCCGTATTAAAGATTTTGAGGATTATCAATTAAAAACAGGCTTGCGTGAAATTGCGAAAGTGCATACAGGGGTTTTCCGTTTAACACCAAACCAGAATCTTTTGATCGCAGATGTAACACCACAGAAAAAAACGGTCATTGATAAGCTATTAAAAGCTTACAACATTACGGACGGTGCACATTACTCAGCACTGCGCCGCAATTCAATTGCCTGTGTATCATTACCGACATGCGGTTTGGCAATGGCAGAGGCGGAGCGTTATTTGCCTTCGTTAATTACAAAAATTGATGAAATACTGGCGGATAACGGGCTGCGTGAAACCGAGATCGGTATTCGTATGTCAGGATGCCCGAACGGCTGTTCACGTGCAGCAATGGGCGAAATCGGCTTTATCGGAAAAGGACCTGGCAAATATAATTTATACTTGGGCGGCGATTTTAAAGGACAGCGCCTAAATAAAATCTACAAAGAAAATATTGGTGAAGAAGAAATATTGAGCATCCTTGCACCAATCTTTTCTGAGTACGCAAAAGAGCGTATCGAAGGTGAACATTTTGGTGATTTCACGATACGTAAAGGTTATGTAGAAGCAGTAACAGATGGCCGACAATTTCATGAACTAAGCGAAGTGCGAAGCTGACGATGTTTCCAATGATGGTCGATTTACGAAATAGGAAATTGGTTGTAATAGGAGGCGGAAAAATCGCAACTAAGCGAATCGAGTCGTTATTACGCTTCCAACCGAAAATTACAGTTGTAAGTCCAGTGCTTGAGGCAAGTTTGCATGCCCTTGCTAAAAGTGGTGAAATCGAGCATATTGCTAGAGCATTTCAAATTGGTGATGTGCAAGGAGCCCTTCTCGTCATTGCCGCTACAGATGATGCAGTGGTAAATCAACGGGTGAAAGAGAGCTGCAACGCCAATCAGCTCCTTAATATTGTTGATGATCCGGCCAATAGTTCGTTTCATTTTCCGGCAATGTATGAGAAAAATGAAATTACGATTGCGGTGACGACGAGCGGAATAAGTCCGATACTCGCCAAAAATCTGCGGGACGAGTTTGCAGCCATTGTTGATGGATTTGAACCGGAATACTTATTATTTTTAAAGGAAGTTCGTCGGCTGGTAAAAATGAGTCAATTTTCAAAAGAGCGGAAGCTTACTCTGTTAAAGGATTGCTTGGAAGAATGTTATCAATCCAATTCGATTCAACGGAAAATTTTTCTGGAAAAGATGTTTGACTCCTAATAAAATCAACAAATTAATAATAAAGGAGCAGTCACAATTGGCTGCTTCTTTTTTTATTTCCATATTTGTCACAAAAATTGGGTAAAGTATCAGAAAATCAATTACAGAAAAAGACAAATTTAATTATGTTATATTAAATAAAAGGTAAGTAACTTTTAACTTAATAACTTCAATCGGATATAAAGATATGTAAATAAGAATGGAGGTACTTTCATGGTAATACCACTCCAGGAATTACAGATGTATAAAAATTTTCAGGAACTCGCCAGTGATGTATTAGAACTAGCTAAAGAGATTATGCCTGACAAACTCATTTATTTAAGCTCATTTACTGAGAGTGAGCAAGTTATTCTTCAACTTTCAAATTCAAATACACATATTTATTTGACTGAAGGAATCGCAATAAAACTTAATCAAACAGCCTGTAATCTAATTGATTTCGAAAAAAATCAACCGTTAATATTTGAGGATATAAGTAAAGAAACTGATTTTGAAGAGCTGAAAATGATAAGTGAAAGAATTAATATTAACGCTTATTTGGGTATTCCAATTACCCTTGCAAATGGTGAAAAGTTTGGAACGTTATGTGTGGTACATCATGATGCCGCTCACTTTGATACAAAAAGCGTCAGTTTGCTTCAAAAGATAGCAAAGATGTTTTCGTACTATTTATTGTTGGAAAAACTGGCCTATAAAGATTCATTGACAGGGCTTTACAATAGGGAATTTCTTTTTGCGTTTTTCAAAGAATATTCAAAATTGGGAGGGACTTTGTTCTTTCTCGATTTGGATGGTTTTAAAATGGTAAATGATCTGCATGGTCATAATGCAGGGGATCAGATTCTCAAAAGTGTAGCATTAAGAATTCAAAAATTTATAAAAGATGAGGAAAATGTATTTGCAGTGAGGTTGGGGGGAGATGAGTTTATTATTAATTTCCCGCTTATTTCTTCTAAAACAGAAACTGCCAAGCAGGCTGATAAACTTCTTGATTATCTAAATACATGGGATTACGAATATCAGCTTTCCGCAAGTATCGGCATAGTTCAATATGTGGCAGAAGATATTTCCTCTCTTGAAACAATACTAGAACATGCGGACAATGCTCTATATCAAGCAAAAGTGGCAGGCAAGAACACGTATAAGTTTTTTGGGGATTAATGGTTTTTGGCTGGAACCACGTTGAAAAAATAAAAGAGAAAATAAAAAAACCGAATTCGCTAAAAATCGTAATTCGGTATTTTATTTTGCACAACAATAGCTGCCTGGTGGGCCCACAGACGGTCATGTATCGGCATACCTTAACCATGCTCCAGGATTTGAACAAGCTTTATTATTTAAACGTTGAGCTTTAAAAGTTAAGAGCTTTGAAATTTAAAGTTTCAGGTTTGACCTTTATGCTTTGACCTTTTTTATTGAAAGTACAATTAATAATTGTAGGTTGAGGGACTGTTTGGTTGTTTTAACTCGCACACAGTCAAAGCACGAGCGCCGATCCGTTTACTGTTTTCGCTATGCTATGCATATTAGTTAAATCTCAATAAATGTTGTGGCATTTGATTCTGATAATACAGCGTCAACTTCTGATTCAAATTCCTCGATTTTCGCTGCAAGTTCATCGATGATTTTCTTTACTTGCATCGGGTCGATCAGTTCGTATTCATTGCGCTTCATAAAAGTATCTGTATGGAGCCTTACTTCTTCTGAAGATGATTGCTTTTCCTTACTGCCTAAAATATTGATTAAATAGTTTTCAAGCTTTTCAGGAAGTGCTTCGTTGGCAGTTGTTACTTCCTCAATCGCTTCAAAATATTGTCGGCGCATGTGATTCAGCAACTCCTTCTCGTATGCAATCGATTGTTTACGTTCAATTGCTTCAGCCACTGTCATTTCAGTTGCACCAATTTTAACGATTGTATCGGCATTTGATTCAACAACGAGTGCTTTCAGTTTATTGCGGTATTGGATTAGGCTTGTGACCTTGTCATACGATCCCTGCATTTCCTTTTTGTATTCATCAATAGACATACCTTCAATTTTCTCATTGCTTTTACGGTTTGCTCGAGTCAGCACTACACGGTAGGTCGCCGATTGGATCCGTTCATTAAGCATTTTTAACTCAGACAGTGCACGATGCAGCGATATTCTTTTCGTCTCCATGATGAACCTCCATCCAATAAAAATTTAGTAGATTCTACTATAGCATAACGATGGCTCATACTGCCTGATAATCAAGAAAAAACCAAAAATATCTTTTGAAGTCTTTTGCGGTAAAATGTCCAGAATAAATGCCCTTTAAACAACTACCTGGTATGTAGTGCATAGTATAATAGAAAAAGGTTATAGGAAAGGTGGAAGCTCTTGTATCATCCACAAATGATGTTTCAACCAGTCGCTAACGCAAGGGAAATGACCGTTACAGGGAATGGTGAGATAATTGCTCAGCCTGATTATGCGCAAGTACAAATCGAAGTTCGGACGCAAGGGGAAAATGTCAGAACGATTCAGCAGGAGAATGCGGTCATTATGAATCGCGTAATAGACTCACTAATAGCTTTAAATATACCAAAAGAATCGATTCAGACTGCTGCTTACAATATCTTTCCAACCTATGATTTCATAGACGGAAGACAAGTGCTAAGGGGCTACGAGGTACAAAACGCAATAACAGTGAAAATAGCCGATATTAGTCAAGTAGGTACGGTAATTGATACGGCAATTCGAAATGGAGCTAACCATGTATCCGCTATCGAGTTTAAAATAACGGATACAGATGTTTACTACCGGCAGGCACTTCAGTATGCTCTGATCGATGCCGTTGGGAAAGCAACAGCTATGGCTAAAACGATGCGTGTCACATTACACACGGTGCCGGTGGAAATAATCGAAGAGCAAACGATTGCTCCGATTCCATACAAGGCGATGCAGTTAAGTAGCCAACAGGTAGTGACACCGATAGAACCTGGAACAATAACAGTAAGCGCATCAGTTCGTGTAAAGTTTAGTTATTAGAAAAATTATATTCCATTCTATAATACTTTAACCGTCTAAAAAAATAGCGGTTAAGGTATTTTTTATTGCGGCGATTTTCATCCTGAATTCTCTTCTTTTTATATTCAAGCATGTTTTCTACCTGCCTTTACATAAAGTATCTATGATAAATAGAAATATAAAGAAGGTGCGAATTGAAAAAGAGTATTCAAATTGCAGGGGCGTTTGTCAGTTTAGTTGTCGGTGCAGGTTTTGCTTCGGGACAGGAAATTATGCAGTACTTTACAAGTTTTGGGTTAATGAGTGTGTTTGGATGTATTGTAGCAACGATTATATTTACGATGTTGGGGATGACGCTCGCGCAGATTGGCTCGGATTTGCAGACGACTTCCCATAAGGAAGGTATTCATTTTATTGGTGGACGCTTTTTTGGTCCGGTACTCGACCAGCTGATTTCCTTTGTGCTGTTCGGCATTGCGGTTGTTATGTTGGCTGGAGCGGGTTCTACATTCAATCAGATGTACAGTATGGATGCATCGGTAGGCAGCTTGTTAATGGCGTTACTTGTTGTAGTGACACTGATGCTTAATGCGGAAAGTATCATTAAAATGCTGGCGGCGCTCATGCCTTATCTACTTGGTATTATTTTTATCCTTTTAATTTATTCTTTATTTACGATGAATTATCCGATAAGTGAACTAAATGCAATCGCAAAAAGTCAGCCTTCTGCAACCCCGCATTGGTTTTCTGGTGCTGTTATATATGTTTCGTACAATATTGCGGGTGGTGCGGCGATGCTTATTGTAATGGGGGGCACGGCTACAAATAGAAAGGTTGCAAGAAGAGGTGGTGCTTTAGGGGGCATTATTCTTGGTTTGCTTATAATGCTCATTAATATCGCCTTATTTGTCAAAATGGATATTGTGGCAGGTGTGGAAATGCCAACACTGGAACTGGCAAAACAAATTCATCCTGCTGTAGGAATCATTATGTCCTTTGTGCTTTTAGCGATGATTTACAGTACCGCTGTAGGAACCCTGTATATACTCGCTGTACGAATCGTAAAACCGGACCGTTTTGCATTTAAGATTGCGGTCAATTTGCTTTGTATCGTTGGCTTTGCAATTAGTTTAGTAGGCTTTACAACATTGATCAGTAAGTTGTATGTCGTAATGGGGTATTTAGGTATAGGGCTAATTCTTTGTGTTTTAATTTCAGCATTATTCAAACCGAGTAAACAGAAGGTAACTTGAATGACGAAGAATTCTATGCTAAAGATTCTTCCTATTTTTTTCATGAAATTCTTCGTCATTCCGCCTATAACGAACTTATCAATTGTTCTCTTCCGCTTCAAGACGTGCAATCGTAGCGCGGATTGACTCAATCTCCAGACGGATTTGCTCCATTTTATCATTTAAAGTTGAAAAGGTTCTGGAAAATTGAGTATTTTGGATTTCTCCATAGCTAGCTAGAATACCATCGATTCGAATGTCATCGAATCGTGCAGCTAAAGTCCCTTTCCATGTAGCTGAAGTAAGTTCTGGCTTTGTCATAAGATGCTGATTGCTTGAGAACTCACTTTGCTTTCCGGTTAATTGACCATTGCACGTTTGTAAACGGCTCAAATCATTTTGCTTTTTATTTAACAGAGCATACCAGTACGCTAAAGACATTCTATCACCTCTCAATTAATTGGTTTAGTCTTTTGAAATATGGGTACCTATATAGAGTAAATAATTGGTTTTATAGCAAATTGTAGGGATTATTATATAATACCACTTAAATATATCACAAAGAAAATAACATAAAATGGTATACTTTGCTTATTTTATTCCAAAATAATTAGTATAAAATTCCTCTTTTGCTATATTCTTATTGACCTTATTTGCGAAGTTTCTATAGAATGAAATTGAAAATTAGGATTGTTAAATTTTGTGAATTTGATTGCGAAATTTAATAATGCCAAAAAGGAGAGAACTTCATGTCAGGAATTATTCGTGTTACCCCAGCAGAACTTGAGGCAATGTCGAATCGCTATGGGAGTGAAAGTGCTCAAGTAGAAGAACAAATTTCGCGTTTAGATAACATGATTCAAGAGCTGCAGTCAATGTGGGAAGGTGAATCAAGTCGCGCATTCGCGGATCAATATGCAACTTTACGTCCATCAATTCAAGATATGCAGCGACTTTTACAGGACGTTTCAGTTCAACTGAAAAATACTGCACATGCTCTTTCTGATGCAGATCGTCAAATTGCAGGACAAATTCGCGGCTAAATTTCATCGGTGTTTAAGATTCAAAGAGCGTCATATTCGGATGAAGGCGCTCTTTTTGTTTTTGTCGACCGTTTTGACCAAGTTTATCGCTATGTTGCAGAAGATGTGTTGAGGTGAAGGATATGTACATAGAAGTTTCAATAGATTTAAAACAGTATAACGGGGAGCGCTTCGATCTTCGTCTATCAAACTCCTATTCCGTCAAAGAGTTAATTGAAATCGTTTGGCAGGTAAAGTCGATTCCCTATCCACCTAAAGAAGGATTCTGGGTACGAAATACAAATAAGCAACGAGTTTTATCCGGGAATGAACTCCTGGTGAACAGCGGCATCACAACAGGTGATCGATTAGAAATTTTGTAAGGAGTCATGGAGATGACAGATAAAAAAACATCCTATTTAGAAAAACAGTTAGAGGCGACCTTCAAGTTTGAACAGGACCAGATTGTATTAACGTTTCAACGGGAAAAAATTAAATTATCCAATGAACTGGAAATTATGTTGTTGCAAGAAAACAATCCTTTTATTGAGAAAAATATCACATTAACAGAAGATGAATTAATTTTTACATTTAAAAAAGAATCAAACTTTATGACATTCGGGAAATTACGAACATTAGATGAAAGAAGTCGATGGATGTTTGCATCAAAGGTATTAAGGTTTATCATGCTACACCAGTCAAACCGGCTTCATCTCATTGTTTGTCCTGAAAATATTCTGATAGATGAAAGTTTGACCGCTTATTTTTTGCATTATGGAGTAAAAGAGAGTATTCCTCCTTATGAAAGAAATAAGGAAAGACTTTGGGCTGAAACAAAAGCAATCATTGCAGCTGCGGTACAGCCGAAATATAAGTTTGACCAATATATTCAGTTTTCCAAGTCAATTGAATTAAGTCCGGTGGCAGTAAAAATAATGGAAGCAAAAGACGAACAAGAACTTTTGACCATCATCCAAGATCAGCTGCAGCTACTGGAAAAAGAAGAGAAAAAATACACAAAAATTGCAAAATCAAAATGGAATTGGGTGAGGTACAGTCTGATTGGGCTTCTAGTAGTGTTATTGCCGTTAGGAATCTATACCGGATACGCAGCTCTCGTAATACAGCCGCAACAAGAAGCATATGTAGCTGTACAAGCACCGTACATCCAAGGGAATTACAGTGAAATTATCGATCAGCTTGCACAGTATGACGTTGAAAAAATGCCTAATGTGATTCAGTACGAGTTATCGCTTGCCTACATTGTTAATGAAACTTTGACGGAAGAGCAAAAGGAAAACGTCTTAAAGACCATTACACTGCAAACAGATCCAAATTATTTTAAGTACTGGATTTACATTGGCAGGGGACAGGCAGAGGAAGCGTTAACGGTGGCGAGGCAATTGGAAGATTTAGATTTGATTATGCTTGCGCTGTTGCATTATGAAGAATCGATCAAGGCAGATCGAGAATTAGACGGCGAAGAGCGCGAACAGCTGCTTGACAAAGTTCAAACAGAAATAAACGAAGTAACAAAACAGCTTGAAGAATTAAAAGAAGCGCTGGAATCGGAAGATGTGAATACAGATGACCGGAAAGATTCCGTTTCAAAGCAAGAGCAGGAAATAACAGAAGAAAAAAATACAATTCCTGAAAGTACGAACGAAGCAAAAGCGGAGAAGACTGCCCAGCCGGAAAAAACCAAGGAAGCGGGAGCCGAATAACTTCAGTTAATGTTTTTCAAAACGAAAATTGTAAAAACACTTTCGAAAATAACAATACATGATTAGGAAATCCCTAATAGAAGGTGATTTGATGAGTACACTTATATTTTTCTATGACAACTATTATCAATCTATAGATTTAGATCAACTAAAAAAGAATTCCATTACAGTAGGGAATAATTCATCTGATACTGTAACAATTCAAAGCATTCCATTTACAGATGGCCCGCTCCAGATTACCGAGGATTCCTTTGGTTTTACGGTAAAACAGAATGGAAGCCAGCTTGGAAAAGTGAATCCTAAGCAATTTTTTGAGTGGAAAGACAGTACCGGCAAAAAAATGCTGAAAATCATTCTCTTTCTTTCAAGACCTTCAAGTGAGACGTATTTTGTAGGGAATAGAACGGAAATTTCTCTTTCTACAATAGACGGTCAGGCAGATGTTATTTGGCAATCTGAAGCTGAAATCCAGCAGCAGTCTTTTTCACTGCTGAAGGTGGGGCAACAATGGATTGCTGAACTTCCGGAAAATACTATGCTCTACATAAATGGACAAAAAAAGCAGTCAACTAAGGAAATCCAAATCGGAGACTTGATTTTTACACCATTTATTTTCTTTCGTCTAGTGGAAGAGGATGTTCTGGAAGTGACGAGCTTTGAAAAGTTTGAAACAAGGTTTTCGGTTATCAGTGAACCTGAATCGGAAATGAAAAAGAAATACCCGATATACAGAAGAACGCCAAGAATGGTCTATGAACTGCCGAAAGAAAAGGTTTCACTGTCATTTCCTTCACAGGAGAACGACCCGTCAAACCGTGGTTTATGGCTCATCATTTTACCGCCGCTTGTCATGCTGATTGTGATGGGGATTATCGCGGTTATTCAACCACGCGGAATTTTTATACTGATTACGATGGTCATGTTCGTCATGACGCTCATTACATCAACCGTGCAGTATTTTAAAGACCGTGGTAATGAAAAGCGCAAGAAAGAAAGACGCATTCGTATCTATTCAGCCTATTTGGAAAACAAACGGCAAGAGTTGCAACAGCTGTCCGAAAAACAGCGCTTTACAATGGAGTTTCACTTCCCGAAATTTGAGCGTTTGAAATATTTGACGTATCAGATTTCCGATCGAATTTGGGAACGTTCCTTGGAAAGTAATGATTTTCTGCAATTACGGTTAGGAACAGGACACGTTCCTTCTAGCTTTACCATTTCCTTGAACTCGAATGATATGGCCAATCGCGAAATGGACAATCTAATCGAACAATCCCAAAAACTTGAAAAAGTATACAAAGAGATTTCAGATGTCCCTGTTATAGCGAATTTGGCAAAAGGACCGATTGGACTAATCGGGAAAGAGCGAATTGTAAAAAAGGAAATTCACCAGATTATAGGCCAGCTTGCATTTTTCCACAGCTACCATGATTTGCGCTTTGTTTTTATTTTTGATGAAGCCGATTATGAGAAAGTTGAATGGATGAAGTGGCTGCCGCATTTCAATATTCCGAATATGTATGCACGCGGGTTCATCTATAACGAGAAAACCCGGGATCAACTGCTGTCAACGATTTATGAAATGATTCGCGAGCGTGATATTAAGGAGGATAAAGAAAATCTCCGTTTTACTCCGCATCTTGTTTTCATCATTACAAACCAGCAGTTAATCTCTGATCATGTCATTTTGGAATATCTTGAAGGTGACCATAAAGACTTGGACATCTCAGTCATTTTTGCAGCAGATGCAAAGGAAAGTTTGTCGGACAATATCCATACTCTTGTTCGATACTTAAATGATACAGAAGGCGACATATTAATTCAGGATAATAAAGCGGTAAATATTTCGTTTAAACTTGATTCCCACCGTCAGGATAATAATGAACATTTTGCCCGTCTATTAAGGACACTGGATCATCAGACAGGGATGACAAATTCAATTCCTGAAAGTGTAACATTCCTCGAAATGATGGATGTGAAAGAAGCCGATGAACTTCAAATCGGCGATCGCTGGATGGAAAATGAATCCTCCAAGTCCCTTGCTGTACCAATCGGCCTGAAGGGAAAAAATGATCTTGTGTATCTGAATCTTCATGAGAAAGCACATGGACCTCATGGACTATTAGCCGGTACAACAGGGTCAGGGAAAAGTGAATTTCTGCAGACCTATATTTTATCATTGTCTGTTCATTTTCATCCCCATGAAGTTGCATTCCTGCTGATCGACTATAAAGGCGGAGGGATGGCGCAGCCGTTTAGAACATTACCGCATCTTCTAGGGACCATCACAAATATTGAAGGTAGCGTGAACTTTACGAATCGGGCACTTGCCTCGATCCGCAGTGAACTGAAGCGTCGTCAACGTCTTTTTGACCGCTATAACGTGACCCATATTAATGACTATACGGGGTTAGTAAAGCTACAACTTGCTGAAGAACCTCTGCCGCATCTATTTTTAATTTCGGATGAGTTTGCGGAGCTGAAAAATGAAGAACCTGATTTCATTCGTGAATTGGTGAGCGCGGCTCGTATCGGACGGAGCCTGGGAGTACATCTGATTTTGGCAACACAAAAGCCAGGCGGGGTCATAGATGATCAAATATGGAGTAATGCCCGCTTCAAAGTGGCATTAAAGGTTCAGGATGCAAACGACAGTAAGGAAATCCTTAAAAACGCCGATGCCGCATCCATCACTGTTACCGGCAGGGGCTACTTGCAAGTTGGCAACAATGAAGTTTACGACTTATTCCAATCAGCATGGAGTGGAGCTCCATATCAATCCGAACACATTGGCGGGGAAGATGAAGTTGCAATTGTAACAGATTTAGGGTTGATCCCATTATCAAATATAGCCGCAAAAGATAGTAAACAAAAAGGGCTTTCCGAAATCGAAGCAATTGTAGACAAAATTAAAGAAACCGAGGAAATGTACAACATCGAAAAGCTGAAAAGTCCTTGGCTTCCTCCACTTGCAGAACGATTGCACAAAAACGGCATTACATCAGAAATTCAGGAACATATTGCAATGGCCTTCGTCGATGAACCGGAAAAACAAAGTCAATCGCCATATTATTATCGCGTGATGGAAGACGGGAACTTAGGTATTTTTGGTTCAACTGGTTACGGCAAATCAACTACCGTGCTGACATTATTATTAAATATTGCAGAAAATTACAGCCCTGAGGAAGTCCATTATTACTTGATGGATTTTGGGAACGGTTCATTGCTGCCATTAAAACAACTTCCGCATACAGCTGATTTCTTCTTAATGGAAGAAGGGCGCAAAATGGATAAATTTATGCGAATGGTTCGAGATGAAATTGCAAGAAGAAAACAGCTGCTTCAGCAACTGGAAGTAGGCAATATCAAGCTTTATAACCGCATTGCAGATATAAAGCTGCCACTTATCTTTGTTGTTGTAGAAAATTTTGATTTCATTAAAGATGAAATGCCGGATATTGAAACATACTTCAACCAATTTGTCCGGGATGGACAGTCTTTAGGCATTTATATGATTTTCACGGCGACCCGTATTTCTTCGATTCGTCAAGCGGTCATGAACAACCTCAAGACGAAAATTGTCCATTATTTAATGGATCATAGTGAAGCCTATACAATCCTCGGGAAAACCGCTTTAGTACCTGAAGCAATACCGGGTCGGGCGATTATTAAAAAAGACGAAGCAAACTTCTCGCAACTTCTGTTGCCGGCAAACGGGGATAATGATCTCGAAGTAATTGAAGGTATTAAAGAAACTGTAAAGACATTAAAAGAAAAGTATAAGGATCATATTGGACCATCACCGATTCCGATGCTTCCGACTAATTTAACCGTGAAACAATTAGCTGAATACAGCGGATTAATGGGTCAGCAGCATTTATATCCGATAGGTCTGGATGAAGAATTTGTTCGACCTGTCGCAGTGAATTTCCTGACGAACAAGCACCTTCTGATTATGGGACAAGCCCAAAAAGGAAAAACAAATGTGCTTAAAGTATTGTTGACGAATGCAGTAGAGAACAACGTCCTGCATATCGGCGTTTTTGATTCGTTTGACAGAAGTCTGGCTATGTTTACCGACAATGAATCGATTTCGTATCTGGAATCTAAAGATGATGTGGAAGAATGGATAACGCAAATAGAAGGGCAGCTTTCAATACGTGAGATGACTTATGCCAATTCGGCGATAGCTGAGCGCAAAACGTTGCAGTTTACACCAATTTTGCTGGTTGTCGATGATTATGCCCGTTTCAATTCGGGCATTGATGCAAAATTGCAGGAACGGATTACAAAGTTGATGAAAAATGCTGGCTATTTAGGGTTCAACTTCATCGCATCAGGAAATTCTACAGATTTAACGAAGGGATACGATGTGTTAACTACGGAAGTGAAGCAAATTCGCCAGGCA
This sequence comes from Solibacillus sp., assembly GCF_040273735.1. Taxonomy (NCBI): domain Bacteria; kingdom Bacillati; phylum Bacillota; class Bacilli; order Caryophanales; family Caryophanaceae; genus Solibacillus; species Solibacillus sp. Next base: position 29,529 of record NZ_JBELZM010000002.1, read on the forward strand.
GTTCTATTAATGAAAAAATCTGATCAAACATTGTACACGCTTCCTTATGACCGTAAAGAAGAAGAGATACAAGCAGGGTTTGGCTATTATATCCTAAACAATAAAGAAACGAAAATCCAAATACCACTTTTTGATAGTGAAAGGAAGATCTATTCATGACGGCTCAAAAAAAGCTCATGTTAAAAATCATAATCGTCATGATTTTGATAGTAGGGGCACCTGTCCTTTATTTTATGGCAATTGGAGAAAATCCGTTTTTCGATTCATCGAATGGAACGAAAAAAGTCGCGGTTGTCAATGAAGATACAGGTTCAAAAAAAGAAGAAAGTTCACTGGAATTCGGAAAAGAAGTGCAGCCGATTCTATCGACGGATTCCGAATATGAATGGTCTGTTGTCAGCAGAAGCGCAGCCGAAAAAGGGCTGACAGATCGAGAGTACGATGCGGTCGTATATATCCCTTCGAATTTCTCGGAAAACATCATGACATATGAAGAGCAACAGCCGGTAAAAGCGGAGTTTAAGTATACTGTTTCCGGTCAGCTGAATGCGGCAAACCGTGAAAAAGTATTGCGAGAAATTGACAATGCAACTGCAAGAGTTAACGGGAAAGTCTCAACATTATACTGGAGTTATGTATCTCAGGATTTGGAGAAAGTACGAAATGAATTTGATACGATTCTTCAAAAAGAGATGGAGTTTTTAAATACGATTTCCAACTTTTATCGGCCGAATTTAGCAAGCGTAGTTGGTGATATTGAAAGTCAAAAGAGCCTGCTCGATAATTTGGCTGCCACTGTTAAAGACACTCCGATTGAGGGGAATATCGAAAACGCAGGTGAATTTGAAGGGCTGCTGGCACAATTTGTTACCTATGTGGATACATATCGAGAGTATCACAGTACACAGCCGCTGCTTTTACAACCGTTGCAAAATGCAAATACGGCCTCAATCATCGCGCTGAAAAGTGAGCATAACCCCCGCTATGTGGAAGTAAAATCGTATTTAATGGAGCATAATGAAAAGTTCAATTCCGATATACAAAAATTGGAGAATCAACTGGCCAAAAATAAAGATAATGTTAGAAATTTATCGGATGAAGTAGTCGTTCAGCGTAATGAGATTATCAGCCTCCTGAAGCAAGTAGAAGGGGAGCTATTAGTGCAATACGAAAATCAAGTGATTGGTCTAAAGAATCAGCTTGATGCTAGTACCCCTACAGCAGATCCGACAACACAAGCGAAAAATGGTAGCGGCAAAGTTACAGACAATACAAATAACTTTATCGCTTCATCAAAAATTACAGCGCTCGATTCGGAACGCGAAAAACTGCTCGGCTTAGTCCAGAACATGAATTCACTGAAACAGGAAGTGGGTGCTACAGCGGTAAATCCGGGCGGAACGACACCGGAAGCCGCAGTTAATGCGAGTGCTACTGCAGCAGTTAACGAAAAGCTTACACAAATTTCATCACAGATGACAACAATTGAAGCAAATATCCAGCATATCCAACAGCAGGAAAAACAATTGCAGGAACAATTTGTACAATCTCAAAGTGAATTGGTTAAAGAGACAGTAGTTGAAAAAAAACCAACCTTTGAAAATGCAACAGCCGTAATCGAAGAAATCGAGCGTAAAGAAGCGGAAATTATGGCGCTGCCTATGATGAATAACGGTAAAATAGAGCGTCTGAAAAACGTTTTCTCGAAATCTATCGGAAGTAACAATACGACTAAGCTGATGGAATATTACGGTGCACTGGCCCAGTATGAAGCGGTCGTGCAAACGAACTTAAGCGAAGAATCCAACTTCAAGGAGATTTCTTCGCATGTCAATACGATTTTAGGCCTCAATGATCGGGGAACGACAATTTTAGATGAATTGCAAATGGACGTTCCCGCTTCACAAAACCAATTAGCAACTTTGGAAAAAGGAGTTAATTCTTTCTTCCTGACGTATATGGAAAAAGTCGATGCAGACTATGAAGCGATTTCTGCACAGCTGGATGCAATTGAGACAAGTGCGGACAGTATGCAGCAAAGCCTTGATGCCTTTATTGCCGGATCTGAAGAAGTTGCCACGCCGCCAGCTGACGGCAGCAGCCTTGTCACGAATCAGCAAAGCATCAGTCAAAACTTAATGGCGATGAGTAATGCAATGAACAGTATTATGGCAAACCAGGACAACATAATCTCGGTTACAAATGACTTGGAATCAAAAGCGAAGAACGTCAACGCAGATACAGAGGAATTGAATTACAAGTGGAATGAAAATGTGGTGACGACAGAAAAGTACCGGAACGCGATCCATGATGTACTTAACAATGCATTTATCGATGGACAAAGGAACGGTCATATCTACAATCATTTATCAACACCGCTTGCGGCGAAAAGCTTGAATTCTTCCGTGCAGGAAAATAAAATACCGCCCGTAATTGTACTCGTAATCGTTCTGGTCAGCGGATTATTAATAGGCTACTTCTGCTATTATTTAAAAAATAATAAACGAAGTGTGCGCATTGCATTGTTTGCTTTGCTTAATCTGATTGTCGGACTAATTATCAGTATGTACGGAATGGATATTTATTCGTTAAATGAAACGAGCTCGATTGAGTGGACGATATTCACAATTTTATTATTAACAGCAGTTTCCACAATTATTGTTGCCGGCTTTTCAGTGGGCCCGTTAATTGGGTGGTTTGTAACCGTTGCAGTAATTGTATTCTTTGTCACACCAATGCTGACACTTCTCGCTTCCAATATTGATTATGAGGATCCGATGTCGAAGGTGTACTTATCGATTCAATATGGTCCGGAGTCACTGATTATTTCTGCAAGTATTGTGCTTGCGTTTCTTATTGCGGTTTTTGCACTTGTACCGCTCATTGTAAGCAAAATAAAAAATCGTAAAACCGAACAAGATGAGGAAACGATTTATGAAATGTAGGAAATTAGCAGTTGTTTTTGGATTTTGTATATTAATGGGAGTCGGATTCGAAATTGAATCCGGCTTTCCGTTAAATTTAGAGACAAAGCAAGTGTCTGCAGCTACTGAATTGAATAACCTCAATCCTAATGAATTTAAAGAAAAAGAATTTAAAGACAACAAAGAGTACCTTCATAATGAATCCCTGCTAGACAACCGGAAAAATATCAGGGAGGAGCAAAAACAGTTGGATTTCAAGCCAAAAGTATTAGAACGAAACGAGAAAATAAAGGAAGAGCTTTTTGTAAGTGATTTTAAAGAACGGAAAACGATTGCTTACGATTCGATGAAACATGGTCTGTTTTCAAATGAAAGAGTAATAGTGAAAACCAAACTAACCGAATCAATTCCTGATGACGACAGCAAAAGCAATGGGTTGCAATTTTTCTATATTGGTCTCTTGATTGCCTGTATATTCGTTGTCTTGTTATGGCTAATACCGAAAATGGTACAGGGAGAAAGAAACTAAAGTTATAAGAAGGATGAAATCGGAAAGGAGAGAAGGAATATGTCGAATGAAGTGAAAGTCGTATATGCGGATGTTGAGGAACAGCTGGGGGTAATGGAGAATGCTGCGTCAACACTGAAACCTAAAGCAGAACCGCCGATTGAAGGGAATATGTTAGATGTTGTTACAAAATTAAACGAGCTGTCGCTGCAATTGGAACAGGTTTTAACAAGCTACCAGGCTGTGCTGCAAAATAATATTCAAACAACGGAAAATTCTGTGCAATATTTAAAAGAGCAGGATCGGCGGATATCAACAACTATTAACGGTGCCGCTTCTAGTCATGGGAGGATGATGGAATAATGAAAGTATTGGATGCAGAAAACTTTCATAGCGGTCTTGCGCGCAGTATTACCATGCTGACTAGTCTTGATACCGAAATGAAAACAATTGAGACATCTATACAGGGACTTATTCAGCTTGAGGAATCTTTAAAAGGGCAAGGAGGGAATGCAATACGTACATTTTACCGCGATTGCCACATGCCCTTTTTACAATTTTTTTATCTATTTAAAAACAGCTTTCAGGAAGTTCTTCAGCAAACAGAAGCCGCGTTAACCAGCCTCGAACCAGATCAAAGCGGATATATTCAACAAACATTTCTTGAAAAGGATGTTGAACAAGGTTTGAATAATGCGAAAGAAACTGCAGAGGGCCTAACATCTGAAGCGAATGGAATTATGGACAATGTGGCAGATATTGTTTCATTGCCGAAGCTCGATGATACTGCAGTACAAAGCGAAATCCAGGCTGCCAAAAACCACCGGGATACAACAATTGAAAATTTAATGATGTTTGACAATAGCCAAACAGCTATGCTCGCAGGAGTGGAAAGCGATCTGGCAGCGATGAGTACTTGGATTAAAGACCTTGAAACGATGATTACAGAAGGGTTGACCGATGTGAATTTCCCTGCTGAACATTGGGCGCAATATGCTTCAACGACAGCCCTTATAACAAATTTAACAAGCAGAACAAATCCAGTCGAAGAAGTGACAGAAGAGCCTGTAGAGGAAAAGCCGGGCGATGTCACATCTGCAGACGAAACAGTTATGGGACATAAAGAAGATGTAGGGAATGCAAAGAAATTTAATACCGCGGTCAATGGCGCAGTTGAAAGCTTTGGCATGTTCATGGCAGGGAAAAACGGCGGACTGAAAATGGAGTTGGTGCGTGATGCGAGAACAGGCCGAAATGTATACCGTATGCTTGCCAGTGAACGTGCCCTCCATTATTTACGTGTAACACCGGATGCAAAAGCAATGCGCGAGTTTAATTATAAATTGCCAAAAGGGAATAAAGCATGGAAACCAAAACATTACCAGCAGCAGGCAAATAATCGGGCAACTTTAAAGTTTGCTACGCAAAAAAAGGGACAATCAGGCTGGTCCAAAGTTGGGGAAGCGGCCTTAAAAGAGCATACATCGCTAAAATACTGGAATGATCAGGCGACCATTGCCGAAAAAGCCAAAACGGTTGGTAAAGCTACTGTAGCAGGTGCGGGTAAGTCATTCAAAGATGCTGTAGATGTAAAAGGGATTTTTACCAATGGGGCTGCAAAAGGATTTACAAAAGCACTTGGCCCTGTATCGGCCGGTCTGAACTACTACAGCAATTACCATAATGCGAAAGATGACGGGCTAACAGGAGCCGAGGCCCACACACGTGCCACAGTGGATACGGCAATTGATACTGCGGTGGGCGGTGCGGTACAGGCTGCAAGTGTTGCATTATTCACAGCCGCTGTTCCAATTCCGGGTGTCGGTACTGCTGTTGGTGTTGCAGTCGGAATCTTCGCCAATACGCTTCTTAACAAAAAAGACAAAAAAACAGGGGAATCGGCCATGGATAAAATTAAAGGCTGGTTCCACTGATGAATATGGAGGTAATCACCGCATGCTAAAAAAACTATCAGAACAAGATTTCGCAGTATTACGAGGACCGCTGGAGTCTGGTAGACAAAGTCCGAATTCGTTGGCATCTGTGCTTGTATTAGGCATTTTCCTGCAGGCACTGTTTTTCTATCTAACTTATAATATTGCAGGTAAATACACAATCTATCCAAATTTCGAAAGTATTAAAACAATTCATATGTGGCTTACAGGAATCATTATTTTATTGTCCCTTCTATTCGCTATTCCTGTCGTTTTTAAAAAGACGGAGAAGCTGCAGTACTTCCTGTCGATTATCGTGACACAAAATTTTTCCGTATTTTTATTCTTGGCCCCGTTATTTCTTTTAGGGGAACAGGACGCTGCAACAGTTGAATCGCTACTAAATTTAACTTGGATTACGCTTGCCATCGCAGGTATATTGTTTATCGCTACGTGGATCCGCTTTTATTTACTGCTTAAAAAAGGGCACTACCGGGCAGGGTCAAGAAACGAGGAAATGCGTGGGAAATTTGAAACCAAATCCTATATTCCGATTGCGATCATCGGCAGTACGGCGCTTGTTTTTCTTATCCAATTTGTCATGAAAACGGGTTCGTCCGATTTATTTGAAACAATCATGCTCGTCTTTTTACCTTTTGGCATATTTTATACACTCATTTTCGTATTGCCGGAGCAGCTTGTCATTCTCTATTGCAAAATCCGATTTAAAAGCTTCAACTTTGATATTAACGGTTATCTGAACACGGAAAGAGCAGTCAAAAATAATAGAAAAGTAAAACAAAGTTAGGGGGAATGAATATATGGAGATTCGCGGATTGCATTTCGATCATTTAATTACGTTTCGTATAAGAGACCAAAAGGAGAACTGGCTTGAAGGTATAAAAGTAATGGAAGATTTTCCGTTAAATCATGAAGTGTATAAAAATGGCCCGGTGTTTTTCTCGTTTGAAGAAGAGGAAAATGGGGAAGGTTTGTTTACTTATTATATGCCGATCAATACGGAAATCGAATTTGAAGAAGGGATTACGGATTTCGCCTATTTGAATCAATTTCAATTGAATCAATCTCTGCTATTGCGCCATGCACAGGAAGAATTCGATTTCAGAACTGCTTATGAGAAAGTAAAAGCGTATGCAGCAGCAGAAAATCTTTCCGTAGAGGATTCATATATCTGTGTACTGTTAAATGTTTACGGAGAATATATCATTGATTTGTATGTCCCATTGAAAGAGTGGAGCGAAGTGCAATGATTATTGAAAACCATCAAATTGCATACAGAAATGTAGCTTCAAAATATTATAATTTTGTCCCGGAAGAAATTGATCTGGCTATCCAAGATTTTGATCAAATTTTATCGAGTCATGGTTACAATACAGCCGATGTCATGTATTTTTCTATTATCAGTGACCCGACCGCATCCGTTATGACTGCTGAAATTTTCCGGCAGATCGAAGAGAATGAAATTTCGCAAATAAGTTCTGAAGAAGATGTTAATTTCAGAAGCTATTTTTCAATTGATGGCATGCTGATGACGCGGATTACCGATCAATTTGATGAACAATCTCAAGTGAAGTTTTGGGAACTGGCAGAGCACATACAACAACATAATTTCTCGCAGAGCAGCCCTTACTTTGTAGAATATAAACGCAGTCATTCCGGGGCAGCATATGTGGAAATGAGTGTCGGAGTAAGGTGAAAAACGGAGGCCAATTCAAACGTAATGAATAAAAAGATGGTGATAAATTGAAGGTATTGGATGTAAATGAGTTTCAGCAAGGACTTGAAAGAACTGTTAATCAGTTAACCCGCCTGGAAAGTGAAATAAAACAAATTGAGAGTGCTGTTCAAGGTCTCACACAATTAGAAGAATCGCTAAAAGGTCAAGGTGGAGAAGCATTACGTGCTTATTACGAGAGTTGCCATTTGCCATTCCTCACATTTTTCAATACCTTTAAAAATAGCTTTACTAGTGTTCTTCAAGAGATGAAAACAGCCCTTTCATCGCTTGAACCGGATTCATTGGGCTTTATTCGCCAAGCAGCATTGGAAGGCGAAATCGAGCAAGGCCTTAATCGTGCCAAACAAGTGACGGAAGAGTTGACAGACGAAGCCAATAATATCATGGACCAAGTGTCAGATATCGTGAGCTTGCCAAAACTGGATGATAGTGAAGTCCATCTGGGTGTACATGAAGCGAAACGACATCGGGACGAAACCGTTGAAAAACTGATTGAATTTGACGTATCCCAAACAGATGCATTAACGACAATTCAAACAGACCTGATGCATATGACAACTTGGCTTACAAACATAGAAACGATGATGACAGAAGGGGTAACAGATGTTAACTTCCCGGCAGAACAGTGGCAATCATTCGCTAGTCAGAATCCGTTAATGATTGCACTGGCCTATCGTACGCAATCGTTGGATCAAGTGATTAATATGAATCCATTACTAGCACCAGGTATGATCGAAGGAGCGAATCCATACACACTTTCGGGTCTTTATCATAATGGTCAGCAGTCTTTAGTTACTTTCGGTCTTAGCGGAGCGATGGTTTCAACAAATTTCGTTTCATTTATGAAGCAAAAAGAAAAAGAAATCGCAAAAGAGCTTTCCGCTACAGCCACAACAGTAGATAATGTGAAAAAAGAGGGGAATGGTTTTCTTAATTTCCTAGGAGATGTGGGAAGTGGCGCTACAAAAGTCGGAAAAGGTTTGTTGGATTTCTTAATATTGGACGACTTGAACACGCTAGCTGATAAAAATGCTTCGGGTCTTGATAAAGGTATTGCGTTAGCATCCTTCATCCCGATAGGAAAAGTTTTGAAAATCCCGAAAGCAATTGATAAAATTGTAGATAGTAACGTGGGTGAGGTTGTTAAGAAGAGTAATGTTGATGAGATTGTTGGTAAGGGGACGGGGAATAATCGTATAGATTATCTACGTAATAAATATGGAAAATTCACTCCAGAAGAATTGAATTATAGGATTAATTTACGCGGTGAAACACTTAAGGAATTGCAAAAGTTAATGGATTCAGGGATAAGTAATAAAAAAATGGGTCCAGCATTTGCGGGAGCGTATGATAAAACAACAGGTATTATTTATTATTCAATAAACGACTACCTTGGAAAAGTACCTGATTTACATCCTTTATTAAAATCAAGATATGATTCTATGCCACAAGAAACTTTTGATTCATATACATTTACGAAGGGTGCGGGTTCACACGCTGAGGTAATTGCATTAAATAAAGCATTAAAAGCTAATCCTAACGCTAGTTTAGATAATTTTGTTATAAACGTAATTCGTACTGGTCAGAATAAAACAAAACCAGCTGGAATGATGTTTCCTAGATGCTCGCATTGTGCTTATCTTACAGATGAATTTGAAATAATCACGGAGGTTTCAAAAAATGTTAAATAATATATTAACGAAAGAATATATAGTACAGAACGGGGTAGAGTTTGAAAATCATTTAGGGTACGGAGGCCCTAATGATTTAGGTATAGTAGAGTATACTGATGATAACAAAGAAAAATTGTTTACGGGCATAGCTTACGATATTTATGAAAATGGAAATATAGAGAGTTATTTCTATGTAGAAAATGGTGTTAAACAAGGTAAGTATGTGGAGTTTTATCTGAATGGTAATATAAAATTAATAGGGAATATGGATAGAAGCTCTGCAGAAGGCTTTCAAGTTGAATTCTATGAAAACGGGGCGAAAAAGTATGAGTCTGAATATATTGCCGGACGTGAGATGACATTTAAAAAGTACGACATTGATGGAAATATTATGGAACAAAAAGCAGAACCAAGTGAATCCGATTTATTATATGCCAAAAGGTTCGGTAAGGAACCAAAAATCAAATAAAGGTAAATCTATAGATATTAATTGTAATGGTCAATGGTCAATAGTAAGGAGATGTTAATTTACATTTCGAGTAAAGTATAGTTAGAAGGTATACAGTAAGTATGCACTAAAATTGGTATGAAAGAAGAGAGATAAAAATATGAAGAGAAATTTAAATAATTCTAAGAGGGATCAACAAGGAAATATAGTAAAACCAAAGCTTGAACCAACCAAAGAAAAATTAACGCTTATTGAAATGGGTTTATAACGTAATCTCAATGGATAATACTAAATTAGATCAATTAATAGAAAAATTTAAAAATGAACAGCGTGCACTTTTACCAAAAGTACACCTTAAAAATAACTTTCAACTTGAAGAAATTCAATTTGTTGCTGGAGTTGATATAGCGTATTGGGAAGTAAATGAAAATACGTTTGGTACCTGTTGTATTATAGTCATTGATTATATTACGCATGAAGTTGTTGAAAAAGTATACAGTGATGGTAAAATTACAATCCCTTATATTCCAGGTTTTCTTGCTTTTCGAGAATTACCATTAGTAATGGAAGCAGTAAAAAAACTTACGAACCAACCGGATTTATATATGTTTGATGGTAATGGTTATTTGCATTATCGTCATATGGGAATTGCTACTCATGCTTCATTTTTTTTAAATAAACCAACGATGGGTGTGGCAAAAAGTTATCTTAAAATCCAAGGTGTAGATTTTATTATGCCAAAAAATATAAAAGGATCTTATACCAATATTGTAATTAATAATGAAATATATGGTCGAACTTTAAGAACAACAGAAAATGTAAAACCCATTTTTATTTCCTGTGGGAACTGGATTGACTTAGAAACAAGTACTGAAATTGTTCTGAACTGTATTAATAATATGAGTCGTTTACCTATTCCCGTTAGATTAGCAGATATAGAAACCCATAAAATTAGAAAACAATTAATAGAGAATGAATTGGGAGGATAATCTCTATATACAATAAGACATAATTACTAATAAATAATGTTTCAGCTAATAAAGTTTTTCATAGTAATTAACAAGGAAAACAAATAGATTTTTAAGCACTTGATTGTCTAAATTAGGCGACATGTGCTTTTTTGTTTTCAATATTCCTGGCGAGTGTTAACTTCCAGGTAGAATGCTGGCAATCCTTCTCACCCCGGAATCCGTTAATGATTGCACTGGCCTATCGCATTCAATCGTTGGATCAAGTGATTAATGAGGTGAAAGAAGAGGAAAATGGTTTTCTTAATTTCCTAGGAGACGTGGGAAGTGGCGTTACAAAAGTCGAAAAAGGTTTATTGGATTTCTTACTATTGGACGATGTGAATACGCTCGCTGATAAAGATGCTTCGGGCCTTGATAAAGGTATTGCGTTAGCCTCCTTCATCCCAATAGGAAAAGTTTTGAAAACCCCGAAAGCGATTGTTTCTAAAGATCAGTTAAAAAGTTTATTAGATTTAATAAAAAAAGAAGAGTTAAATGATAAATTGATCGATTTTTTAGTACAGTATATTGATTCAGACTGGGAAAATAACGGATCGGAATACCTGTTTTCAAATCCATATGGATATGTTCAAAATATTATTGAGGCGGAAAATCAAAATACAGCTTTGGAGTTGTTAAAAGTTTATCTGGAAAAATAATGGTATAAAGGGCACAATGATACAGGATGGTATGAATCTCATAAAGGCAATAAAGATATCTATAGTGGCTATTGGAGCTATGAAAGTGGTGCAGTTGCAAAAATCCTTCGATTAGATGATACGCTATTAAGAGAAGTTCCATACTATCCTTATGATTTGGTTCATTTTGAAGAATGATAATATAAATATAATTCATTAATATAGCACCTTGATTGGCTAATGCCTTTCAAGGTTTCTTTTTTGAGGGCACCTAGTATGAGGGGGTATTGGAGAACATGGTTTTTCTGATGTTATCGGTAATTATTCAAGATTTACAAAGGAATTTCCATTTAACATACATCGATAGAGCAGAAAAGTACTGGTATGATGAAAATGAAGTTGATTTATTAAATTTGGAGCGAGGCAGTTGTAATTGACTGCTTCTTTTTTGTGCTTTTATTTTCTGCCATAGTATAAAGATGATCTCGAAGAATTTGGGGATAATGAAAGCGATTGAAGATCATGAATTAGTCATTTCTCGAACCGTGTTAAACATTCCACCGCATTCATATACTTTCCTATTGATGATTTTATTGAGGGAGGAGCTTTGTGGAGATTTTCGTAAGACCGGGTGATTCCTTGTGGTATTATAGCCAAGTTTTCAATGTTCCTTTTCAGCTGATACTTGACTCAAACCGGAATTTGAATGCACAGGCACTGATGCCCAACCAATCTGTTCAGATTCCAGGTTATGTGACAAGTCCATATACGGTTCAACGTGGAGATACGGTTTGGTCGATAGCACAAAGAATCAATATGCCGATGGATGCGCTTTTTCTGCTCAATCCGGTACTTAGTCCATACGTACTTCAAGTCGGTCTACGGCTGTTGCTGCCTGTTCGTGTAACATGGAGAGTTGTGAACGGTGAACAAAATTATGATTACAGGACGATGGTGCAGGATATTCAATCATTGCAGGCAATCTATCCGTTTATATTTAACGACCTGATTGGCAATTCCATATTAGATAAAGAAATTCCGGGGCTCACGATTGGGAATGGGCCGAAACGTGTGCATTTTAATGCTTCTTTTCATGCCAATGAGTGGATTACGACATCGGTTGTCATGACATTTCTTAATGATTATTTACTGTCGCTTACGAATAATGGTGCAATAAGAGGGCTTTATACATTGCCATTGTATAATCAGACGAATTTAAATATTGTGCCTATGGTAAATCCGGACGGAGTGGATTTAGTGCTGAACGGACCTCCGGAAGATGAAACAATCCGAAATAACCTAATCGAATGGAATAGCGGCAGTACAGATTTCTCTGGTTGGAAAGCGAATATTAATGGGGTTGATCTAAACGACCAGTTCCCTGCTGAATGGGAACGGGAAAGAGAAAGAAATCCGAAAACACCTGGACCGCGAGACTATGGTGGGGAAAGTCCGCTATCAGAACCGGAATCCATCGCGATGGCCGAACTGACTGTTGAACGGGATTTTGCGCGTGTGTTGGCTTTCCATACACAAGGGCAAGTTATTTATTGGGGATTCATGGGATTGGAACCTCCTGAAACAGAACAGCTTGTCAATGAATTTGCTAGGGTAAGCGGATATGAGCCTGTACAGACAATTGAAAGCTATGCGGGATATAAGGACTGGTTTATTCAAGATTGGCGCCGCCCAGGTTTTACAGTCGAACTGGGACTAGGAACGAACCCATTGCCAATTAGCCAATTCGGTGAAATTTATGAAGAAGCTTTAGGGATTTTTTTAAGTGCGCTCTATATGTAAATAAAGTCCCCCGTTACGTCCATAGATGTAACGGGGGAACTTTTATGAATCCTTCAAGCTTTCATCAATTTCCAGGATGCTTTGCTTTAGCTCATCTAGTTTGGATATATTTTGCTCGACAATATCCAAATGCTCCTGTCTTTGCAATGCATTGGCAAGCGCATTTTCGGTACGCTCCATTGAATTGAATGCATGTTCAACGGCAAACTCTTCCGGGTGGGACATTGCCTGTTTTACTGCACGTTCTGTTCGTTCAACGGAATTGGATAATAAAGTAATCGGGTGATTTTGTTTCCAGCTAGGTGTACCTGAACTTTTTTTAGCCATTGTTCTTCATCCTTTCCAAAGAAAATTGACTGATTCACACTTTTAGTATTGGTGGTTGCAATGATTCCATACGCGGAAGAAATTCGAAATTGTTAGGAAAGATACCGACATCAATTTTTATCTTTATAGGGAATAATTGCAGCGAGTACAGCCATACTACAATTGATTCACTTTTAAACATAGGGAGGCGGAACGAATGGATAAGAAGGGTTTCACAGATCCAAAATCTAAGAAGATCCACCAAAACTGGGCGAGCGACAAGCATCAAAAATCTCAAATCAAAGGGGAAACAGAGGTAACTCTGCATAACCAGATTTTGAGAATTAATGCGAAGGCGAGACAGTTCTAACCTTTGTCTTGAAGTAAATCAGGCCTTCATTACAGTATGTACTGTGGTGAAGGCCATTTACATATCAATACATTTTTCTTTGCCCTTTTTTTGCTTGCTGATGGAGTTCGGTCAGTTCATTCGCAATTTCTTCCTTTACTTTGTTCGGTGCAATTTTCATGTTTTTCGGTGTTTGCGGTAATGATTGTTTATTTGTTCCTTTACTTTTACTATCGTCTCTGCCCATGTGAATGCTCCTTTCAATTTTGATTCCTTCTTAATATGGCTATACAACTTTTTTTCATTACAAAAATCGTGGAAGCCTGAAAAAAGCATAAAACCTCCTATCCTGAGCACATTAAGCCAGTAGGAGGTGATGAAATGAGCAAAAACAGCAAAGAAACGATGAATACGCGAACACATAATCCTTTTTCTACTTATAAAGAACTGCACCGAAATACAACAAGTCATAACCGGAATCCGGAAGATAATACAGCGGAATTTGCTGAAGAATTCGACTCGAAATTAAAAAATAAAAACAATAAAACAAATCATGATAAAAACCAGCAGTCAAATAAAAAATAGCTGATAAAGAAATGGATAAAAGCCTTGTCACATAATTTGTGCAAGGCTTTTTTATATATTTGGGCAGTAAATACAGTTAACCCTGATAAACACTGTCACATGTACCGCCTATCGGTTCATAAAAGCAATGCTGTTTAAATTGACCTGTAAATGGTTGATCGTACCATGTTGGAGGACAAGGACCATATGGGTTGAAATACCAAAGTGCATACTTCGCTGGATGTTGTCTCCAATAGTCCAGCGCCTGTTTTGCTAATCTTCTTTCTGTCTCTCTGGCCCTTTGATAAAACATGTTTCCTTTTTGTACTGCCTCAAAAGAATAGTTATTGCCCTGTACTTGGAAAATAACCTGCTCGATTGTTCTTACATCATTAAAGTCCAAGCATGAAGCAACTGCTCGGTTAACGATTACATTTCCTACATACAGCATCCCTTGTTTTCCTTCGCCTTCTGCCTCGGCCCGCATCATTCGAGCCATCAAATCGACATCGGCATCCCGGTATTTTACTCTTGGCATTTTTTCACCTCACAATTATAGTATGAAACAGTTGGCCCGGTTGCGCATATGAATAATTGGAAATCCTAAATTGTTTTTATTAATGCTTTTGTATTTCTAACCTATCTTTCGCATTAAGACGGTATATTGTTCATAAATTAGTACATAGGAAAAGGAGGACGGACAATTCAAATTCATGTTGTACAACCGGGAGAATCATTGTGGGCAATTGCACAAGCTTATGGAACAACAGTGCAAAGTATAGTGGAAGCCAACCAAATTCCGGAGCCGGCTCGGTTAGTTGTCGGGCAAGCATTGGTCGTTCCACTGAAAGGTCAATATTATATTGTACAGCCCGGCGATAGTTTATGGTCAATTGGTCAACGTTTTCAGGTGAATTATTTAACGCTCGCGCAAGCAAATGGCTTGAATCCGGATGCATTGCTAATGATCGGAACATCATTGTATATACCGGAACCGTCTAAAAGGTCGGCAGAAATTTTGGCATATGTAGAACCGAGAGGCGACGAGATAAGTGAAATGCTGCTGGATCAAGTTCGTGAGGCGAGTCCATATTTAACTTACTTAGCTGTATTCAGTTATGAAGCGAGGAGGGATGGTTCATTAAAGGCACCGACAATAAACCCATTACCAGAGATCGCTGAACAAAATAATACAAGTATAGCAATGGCGATTACTAATCTCGAAGATTATCAGTTTAGCGCTGAGCTTGCACGTGATATTTTCCAAAGTGTAGCTGTTCAGAATTTACTGCTGGACAATATTATAGCTGAAGCAAAGCGCATCGGAAATATTTCAGATATCCACTTTGATTTTGAACGTATATCGGGCGATCAGAGAGAAGCCTACAATAATTTCCTTCGAAGAGCTGTAGAGCGTTTGCATGCAGAAGGGTATACAGTTTCTACTGCATTGGCACCAAAAACGAGAGCCGATCAGCCGGGTGAGTGGTTTATGGGGCATGACTATAAAGCGCATGGAGAAATAGTAGATTTTGTTATGCTGATGACATACGAATGGGGATATTCTGCTGGTCCTCCAATGGCCGTTTCTCCGCTGCCGCAAGTCGAGCAAGTAGTACAATATGCATTAACAGAAATTCCTGCTAATAAAATTTTACTTGGTCAAAATTTGTATGGCTATGATTGGACATTACCTTTTGTACAAGGAGGAGATTATGCAGAAGCAATAAGCCCGCAACGCGCAATAGAAGTGGCAAAACGCTATAATGCGGCAATTCAATTCGACTATACAGCACAGGCACCTTACTTTAACTACTATGATGAGCAAGGACGTTCACATATTGTCTGGTTTGAAGACGCCCGTTCCATTCAGGCGAAGTTTGATTTAGTGAAGCGCTTGAATTTGCGCGGTGTCGGCTATTGGAAATTAGGATTGCCATTCCCCCAAAACTGGCAGCTTATCGGGGCTAATTTTAATGTCGTGAAGAAATAGCAAAAGTAAAACTAGACGGTCAGATGAAAAGAGACAATTCATCTGACTTTTTGATTGTCATTCATTTAAGAAGGAGATTTTGTTGATACTGATGAAGTATTAGTAGTAGTTGAATAAAAGGGGGATTATTGATGGGAAATGTTCCGGAAATTTTAAAAAACTTACGTATCCCGGTAATTGGGGCACCGTTGTTTATTATTAGCAATCCAAAGTTGGTCATTGCACAATGCAAGGCAGGTATTGTGGGGTCGATGCCAGCATTAAACGCAAGGCCGGCAAGTCAGTTGGAGGAATGGTTAGCCGAAATTACAGAAGAGTTGGCAAGTTATAATGCCAGAAATCCCGAGCAGCCGGCAGCACCATTTGCAATTAACCAGATTGTCCATAAAACAAACGACCGGCTGGAACAGGATATGGAGCTTTGTGTGAAATATAAAGTTCCAATTATTATTACTTCACTTGGGGCACGCGAAGAAGTTTTTGAGGCAGCACATAGTTATGGAGGCATCGTTTTCCATGATGTCATCAACAATTATTTTGCAAAAAAAGCAATTCAAAAAGGCGCGGACGGAATCATAGCAGTAGCAACAGGTGCGGGAGGTCATGCAGGGCAGCAAAGCCCATTTGCGCTCGTACAGGAAATCCGTGAATGGTTTGACGGTCCATTAGCTTTATCAGGATCAATCGCACGAGGCCATTCGGTATTGGCTGCACAGGCGATGGGGGCTGATTTTGGCTATATTGGCTCACCGTTTATCGCGACAGAAGAAGCATTTGCTCGTCAAGAATACAAACAGATGATTGTTGAGAGTAATGCAGAAGATATTGTATACAGTAATTTATTTACAGGAATTCACGGGAATTATTTGAAAGGTTCTATCATGAATGCAGGGATGGATCCGGATAATCTAAAAGAAAGTGATCCTTCCGCAATGAACTTCAATGATAATACGGCAAAAGCCTGGAAAGATATTTGGGGAAGCGGGCAAGGAATCGGCGCAATTAAAGAGATTACTTCTACACAACAATATGTTGATAAACTGGCAGAAGAATATGCACTGGCTTATCAAGAACTGACTGGGAAAAAATCAACAGTAGCCAATTTACAATAGATCACAGCGCATCATTAGTATGTAAACATTTACTAATGATGCGCGGTAGTTTTAACTGAATAATTTCGTAATTTTTTGAATTCACTTGCCCGGTTTGAATTAATTTGTTACACTCGGGGTAATTAAATGCATTTGCGGGGGGACACATTCGTGTTGAGAAGGTTAAAACCTGACCCTTAGAACCTGGCCGTTAATACGGACGTAGGGAGCAAAGTACACGCTATACATATGTACTTACTTTGGCTCCGCGTATCTTTTACGTGGAGTCTTTCTTTTGCAAATACACAAGCATTTGATTTGCGGGGGGACACAGTAGTGTTGAGAAGGTTAAAACCTGACCCTTGGAACCTGGCCGTTAATACGGACGTAGGGAGCAATGAAAAGTGGTACTTACACTTTTTGGGGACGTCTCTCTATATTGAGGCGTCTTTTTTGTGCTTCCGTCAACAAAAAGGAGGAGTAACAATGGGATTTTGTGAAGAGGTAAGAAAAGAAACGGATTTTTATTGGGAGGCTAGCTTCTATCATCCTTTTGTACAAGGGATTGCAGATGGGAGCTTACCGCTGGAGAAGTTTAAGTTTTATATGCTGCAGGATGCGTATTATTTAAAACATTATACGAAAGTTCTTGCTCTGGCAGCTGCAAAAGCGACTACGGATGACGATGTTCAATATTTTCTGCAAACAGCAAAATTTATTCATGACGCAGAGCTGGAGTTACACCGTACAACGTTTAAAGAATTAGGTGTTACAGCGGATGATTTGGAGCAATTCGAACCGGCTCCTGCAGCCTATAACTATGTGAGCCATATGTACAATGCAGTGCATAACGGAGATGTAGCAGAAGCATTTGCGGCAATTTTGCCTTGCCCATGGCTGTATCAGGAAATTGGGCAAAGGTTAAAAGATGCATGCCCAAATGTCCCTCTTTATGAACAGTGGATTGCACTATATGCTTCCGAGGAGATGCTTCAAAATATTGAAGTACAAAAATCGATGCTTGATCGATATGCGAAAGAACAGCCGGCAAAGCTAAAAATATTACAGGAACATTTTAAGAAAAGCTGTTATTACGAATGGATGTTCTGGGAGATGCCTTGGACAAAGCAAAGCTGGGAACAAGGGGTGTATGTAAATGAGCCTGCAAGCAATTCATAAAAATCAACCGTTAGTACATTGCATTACAAATTATGTCGTCGCAAACTTTACAGCGAATGGTTTGCTGGCGGTGGGTGCTTCACCAGTAATGGCCGATGCGATAGAAGAAGCGGGAGAAATGGCTGCTCAGTCAAATGCATTACTTTTGAATATGGGTACTTTGAATGAAAGGACAGTAGCATCGATGAAGCAAGCTGGACTGAGCGCAAATAAGCATCAAAATCCGGTTGTTATTGATCCGGTAGGGGTTGGGGCAACGAAGTTCCGAGTTGAAACAGCACAACAACTGCTCGACCTTTTAAAGATTGATGTAATCCGCTGCAATATTGGAGAACTGGCGGCTCTCACGGGAGCGAATTGGGCTTCCAAAGGTGTTGATAGTGGAAAAGGGGAGATAGATGTTGAAGCGACTGCTAAAAAGTTGGCTAATAACTATCAATGTATTGTGATCGTTACAGGAGAACAAGATGTTATTACAGATGGGGAAAGAGTGGAATTTGTAACGGGCGGTCATGAAAAAGTAACAAAAATGACGGGGAGCGGCTGCTTGCTTAGTGCCTTTTGTGCAGCGGTGCTTGCAAACAGTATAGAGCCGTTTGATGACTTACTAACGCTGCTGAATGAATATAAACAGGCAGGTGCCAATTCTGTTGCAGCTATAGGAACTTTCCACACAAATTTCCTGAATGAACTAGAAAATTTAGCGGAGGGACGACAATGATTACATGTACAATTGCAGGCTCAGATAGCGGTGGCGGTGCAGGCATCCAAGCAGATTTAAAAACGTTTCAGGAACTCCGTGTATTCGGCACATCGGTCATCACTGCACTAACCGCACAAAATACCCAAGGAGTGCATGGGATTTTTCCGACAACGGCCGATTTTGTTCAGGCTCAGTTAAAAGCGGTACTTCAAGATTTTGATGTTAAGGCAATTAAAACAGGAATGTTGTTTAGTGCTGAAATTATCGAATCAATTGTCGCTTTACTAAAAAATACAGAAATTCCGCTAATCGTTGATCCGGTCATGATTGCAAAAGGGGGGGCAAGTTTACTCGAACAGGAGGCAACAACGGCCCTTAAAGAAATGTTATTGCCGCTTGCAACCGTTTGTACACCGAACATTCCGGAAGCGGAAATTCTGACTGGTTATACAATTCAAAATGATGAAGATATCACATTAGCGGCGCAGGATCTATTAAGTCTAGGGCTTGAATGTGTTGTCATAAAGGGTGGTCACTTAAATAGTAAGCATGCGACAGATACAGTTTTCATTCGGGGGGAGCAACCATTTAAAATGAAAACTGAGCGTGTGGATACGAAGCATACTCATGGAACAGGATGTACATTTTCGGCAGCAATCACCGCGGAGATGGCAAAAGGAAGATCGATAGAGGCAGCCATTATAGAAGCAAAAAAATATGTGCAGCTTGCGATTCGTCATCCGCTCAATATCGGTCACGGGTTTGGGCCGACAAATCATTTCGCCTATCATGAACAGCGGGGGATGTGTAATGTTCATGTCCTTTGATTTAAATAAATATTTTGTTATGGGAACGATCAATTGTAATCGTGACCCGCTGCTTGTTTTAGAAGAAGCGCTACAGGCAGGAATTACGGTGTTCCAGTTGAGGGAAAAAGGCAAAAATGCTTTAAAAGGCGATGCGTATATTCAATTTGCACGTCAATGCCAAAAACTGTGCCAAACATATAAAGTGCCATTCCTTATCAATGATGATGTCGAACTTGCATTCACATTAAATGCAGATGGAATTCATGTAGGACAGGAAGACACTGAAGTAGAAAAATTTAGATCTTTTGCGAAGAATAAAATTGTCGGAGTATCTGTTCATACAATGGAACAACTGGAATTGGCCATTGCAAATGGGGCAGATTATGCGGGGATCGGTCCGATTTATGAAACTACCACAAAAGATGATGCTAGAGCACCAGTAGGGCTGACGTTATTGGAAGATGCGAAATCTAAGTTCCCTAAATTCCCGATTGTAGCAATTGGCGGAATCTCCACTGAAAATAGTTTCATTCTGAGACAAACCGGAGTAAATGGAGTAGCAGTTATTTCTGCGATTAGTCATAGTAATAATATAAAAGAAACTGTAAATATGCTCTAAATTAAAAATTGTCATAAAAATACTATTTATATAAAAGAATCCTGTACCAATATACTCTTTTCTACTATTCTGGCAATTTAGTATGATAGTTCTGTTATACACTACAGAATATGGGAGTGAAAGAAATGTTGAAAAAACTATCTGCTTCAGCCTTAACGCTAACACTTTTAGCAAGTGGCATGTCAGCAGTTTCAGCGGCACCAGCATCTACGAATGAAGATATGACACGTGGAGAGTTTGTGAAGGCCGTAATTGATGCATTGGGAGTAGAGGTCGGTACTGGACAGTCTGTAAAATTCCAGGATGTACCTGATTCACTTAAGCCTTATATTGAAAAAGCGGTGGAATTAAAGTTGATTAAGGGAAAAACTCCTACTAAATTTGCTCCAGACGAAAAACTGACACGCACACATGCTTTCCTTATTGCGGCAAGAGGATTACAAGATGAGGAAACATATTCTGAAAAGGTATTGGATCAGTTTAAAGATGCAAACAAAATTGGAAAAGGCAATCGCCAGGAAATGGCCAAAGCGGTAGCGACAGGATTACTGACAGGCTTTGATGACGGAACGATTCGCCCGAACGATTTTGTAACAAAAGCGCAGATGCAAAAAATTCTTCAGCGCTTTTTGGAAGAATACAGTCCGGTAAAAGCAAATACGACTGTTTCTTTACGTATTTTAGGCACGACTGATATTCATACAAATATTGTAAACTATGATTATTACAAAGATACTCCAACGAACAGTTTAGGTTTGGCAAAAACTGCGCTACTTATCGAAAAGGCACGTGAGGAAAATCCAAATACAGTGCTGTTTGACAATGGAGATGCAATACAAGGAACGCCGCTTGGTTCGTATATTCAGTCCGTAACGAAATTAAAAGACGGGGAAGTTCACCCATCGATTGCTGCAATGATTGCACTTGATTATGATGTAGCGACATACGGTAACCATGAGTTTAACTACGGTTTGGAATTTATCGATGAAGTAACGGATGATGCCCCATTCCCGTATGTTAATGCCAATGTGCGCAATGCAGCGACAAAGGAATTAATGTATAAGCCATATGTCATGATTGAAAAAGAAGTGGTTGATTCAAAAGGTGAAAAGACAACAATTAATATTGGGGTAACAGGTATTGTACCACCTCAAATTTTGAAATGGGATAAAGCAAATTTAGAAGGAAAAGTAACAGTTGATGATTCGGTAGAGGCTGTTAAAACAGTCGTTCCGCAAATGAAAGAAGCAGGAGCGGATGTTGTCGTAGTACTTTCACACTCAGGTATGGGAGATGCTACACATGAAAAAGGCGAAGAGGATGTATCGTATTTACTTTCTACAATTGAAGATGTGGATGCAATCATTACAGGGCATGCCCATGGCGTATTCCCTGGTAAAGTGGATAGCTCTATAACAAATGTGGATATTGAAAAAGGAACAATGAACGGCAAGCCGATAGTTATGGCTGGCAAATTCGGTAGTCATTTAGGGGTCATTGATCTAGAGCTCGAGAAAAAAGACGACGCTTGGGATGTTAAAACAGGTACTGGCGCGGTGCGAGAAATTGCAAAAGATAATGACACTGTCAGCGCTGAGGTTGTAGAAAGTGTGAAAGAAGCACATGAAGGAACGATTAAATATGTGCGTCAGGCAGTGGGGACAACGACAGCTAACATTCACAGTTACTTCTCGCAAGTACAGGATGATCCTTCTATTCAAATTGTAACGGATGCTCAATCAATTTATGTGAAACAAAAGCTGAAAGGTACAGCATATGAAAACCTTCCTGTCTTATCAGCGGGTGCACCATTCAAAGCAGGAACAAGAAGCGATCCGGAATACTATACATTTGTACCAAAAGGCCAGCTTGCAATTAAAAATGTAGCAGATTTATATTTATATGATAATACACTTGCTATGCTGAAAGTAACAGGGGCGGATGTGAAAGAATGGCTGGAAATGTCTGCAGGCCAATTCAATCGAATTGATGTAGCAAAAGCAGATGAACAGCAATTAATCAATGCCGAATACCGTTCGTATAATTATGATGTTATAGACGGTGTGACGTATGAAATTGATGTAACAAAACCGGCAAAATACGATGTGAACGGAAATGTAGTAAACGAACAAGCATCACGTATTATCAATCTGCAATATAACGGCAAGCCAATTGATGCGGCACAGGAATTTATCGTAGCGACGAATAACTATCGTGCGAACGGTACATTCCCGGGTGTTCGTAATGCGACAGCGGTTGAAATTTATCCGGATGAAAACCGTCAGGCAATTATCGACTATATTTTAGCCGAAAAAACAATTGATCCGACAGCAGATGGTAACTGGAAATTCGCTCCGATTCCGGATAGCGTAAACGTTGTATTTGAATCTTCTAAAAAAGCAGTTGATGTTTTAGATGAAAACAGCGCTATTAAGTATATTGGAGACGGTACAGACGGTTTTGGTAAGTATGGTTTAAAAACAAAATAATTTTAAAAATGCCTGTAGGCGAAGAATCTATTTCTTCTGTCTGCAGGTTTTTTATATTATTGGAATTCCAGTCACGAGTAAGAATGAAGGACTTTATAGTAACTATATTTAAGATAAATCCGTTTGACATAGTAACAACCTGTTGTTAGTATTGAGTTGTTACTTTTGGATATAAATTTCAATTTAGGGGATGAGAAGATGAGCAAAATGAAAACAGTAGGTATTACTTTAGGGGTGTCTTCTGCACTTCTGCTCGCCGCTTGCGGAGATGATACGGAAAATAAGGAAAATTCAACAGGCGAATCATCATCCAGTATTGGTGAACAGGTGAATTATACCGTTGTTGCCACTGAACCTGGAGCAGGACTAACTGGTCTTTCCCATGAAGTGTTGGAGCAATATGAAAATCTGGAAGGCTGGACATTACAAGAAAGTTCAACTGCCGGAATGCTGAGTACATTGGATAAGGCAATCCGGAATGAAGAACCGGTTATTGTGACAGGCTGGACACCACACTGGAAATTCTCAGCGTATGATTTAAAAATACTTGAGGATCCTAAAGGTATTTTAGGCGGTGCTGAAAACATTCAAACACTTGCCAGAAAAGGTTTAGAACAGGACCTGCCTGATGTATATACAGTACTTGACCGCTTTTACTGGGAACCGGAAGATATGGAAAAGGTAATGTATGATGCACAAGAAGGTGGAGACTTTGATGTAGCAGCAGCGGATTGGGTTGAAAATAATCAGGATAAAGTAAGTGAATGGACAAAAGATATAGAGCAAGGAAATGGCGAAAAAGTAAAAATCATTTCTACACCATGGGATTCGGAATTTGCATCAAGCAGTGTAATAAAAGTAGTGCTGGAACAATTAGGGTATGAGCCTGAAGTGACTCCTGTTGATCCGGCTATTATGTTCCAGTCAATCGCAACAGGTGAAGGAGACGTAACAGTCGCACCATGGTTACCGACAACGCACAAAGCCTTTTATGACAAACATAAAGACGATATTGTTGATTTAGGTGAAAATCTGGAAGGTACGCAAAATGGTTTTGTTGTCCCGGCATATGTAGAGATTGATTCAATTGAAGATTTAAAACCGAAAGAATAAATAGAAATATGCCCCGTAAATAGCCTATACGGGGCTTTATTTATTTGTACCTCAAGTTTGACAAAAGTAACAACTCGTATATAAAATGGAGTTGTCGCTTTTTCGGGAGCAGATAAATTCAGGTTATAGGGGATGAAGTATTTTGAAACGATTTAAAATTTTAGGTTTAACTATAGGGATGTCTGCAGCATTGTTATTAGCAGCATGCGGAGATGATACAGGCAACAGTGATAATTCAAACAACGAATCTGCAAGTATAGGTGAACAAGTAGGTTATAAAATCATTGGAATAGAGCCTGGTGCGGGGATAACAGGTTTGTCACATGATACATTAGAACAATATGAAAATCTGGAAGGCTGGACATTACAGGAAAGTTCAACAGCTGGCATGATCGGGACGTTGGATCAAGCGATTCGCAATGAAGAACCGGTGATTGTAACTGGCTGGACACCACATTGGATGTTTTCTGCCTATGACTTAAAATTTCTTGAAGATCCTAAAGGCGTTTTAGGTGGAGCGGAAAATATAAATACTGTTGTAAGAAAAGACCTTGAAAAGGATTTACCGGACGTCTACACAGTGCTTGACCGATTCCATTGGGAAACGGAAGATATGGAAAAAGTGATGTATGATGCACAAAAGGCAGATTTTGAAACTGCTGCAGCAGAATGGGTAGAAAAGAACGATGATAAAGTAAAAGAGTGGACGCAAGGTATTGCACAAGGCAATGGTGAAAAAGTGAAACTTATTTCAGTACCGTGGGATTCGGAAATTGCTTCGAGCAGCGTAGTTAAAATAGTGTTGGAGAATTTAGGGTATGAAGTGGAAGTAATCCCTGTTGACCCGGCAATTATGTTCCAGGCAATTGCAACAGGTGAAGGGGATGCCACTGTGGCACCGTGGTTACCAACAACTCATCAGTCATTCTACGAAAAACATAAAGATGATATCGTCGATTTAGGTGAAAACTTAGAAGGTACACAAAATGGTTTCGTTGTCCCAGCATATATGGACATTGATTCAATTGAAGATTTAAAGCCAAAAGAATAACGAGTGAAAACCTCTTCATAGCTAACTAATACAATGAGTATATTAAAAACTATGTGCAGTAGTGGGAAACCACTTTGCACATAGTTTTTTTCTTATGCAATAGAACGCTGTGGTTCAACGCTTGGTTTTCCAAATAAATAGCCTTGAAAGAGCTCATAGCCTATTTGTTTTAGCCACTCAAAGTCTTCCTCATTTTCAATACCTTCAGCAAGTGGTGTTGCACCAATTTCAAGTGCTTTCTTTAAAAACTGTTTAGCGGTATGTTGTTTTTCGCGATCATTTTTTACACCTTGTACATACTTCATATCAAGCTTCATATAATGCGGCTTTATGTCTGAGAGCATTTCCAGTGTGTTATACCCTTCACCTACATCATCCAAAGCATATTGAAATCCCTTTTCGTTATAGTAATTCAAAATTGATTTTAAATGCTCAATATCATCGACCTGCTCCGATTCGACGACTTCAAAGACAAATTGATTCGGGTCAATTTGCAGAAGTTTAGCAAGCTTCACCGTTGACTGGAGGCAATATTCCGGAGAATAAATCGATGTAGGAATGAAATTGATAAATGTTTTTTTCTTAAGCACAGCAGCGTATTTTACAGCAGCCATACGACATAGACGGTCCAATGCATACAAGCGGCCTCGGGTTTTTGCTGCCGTGAAAATTTCATTTGGGTAAATTAGCGACCCATCTTCACGGCTAAAGCGTGACAGTACTTCGTAAGCATAAATTTCTTTTCTGATATTTACGATAGGCTGTGAATAGCTGACAATCGCATTTCTATATATGACATCATCAATCCATTGCATTTCCAAAACTGTTTCGATTTCAGCAATAGTCTTCCAAGTCATCTCATCAATTCTAAAATAAATCTGTTCGGGCTCCATATAATCTCTGCTAAAGTCAAGAAACTCCTTAACGCCAGATTCTTGTATTGTTACGAGCTGTGCCTTTTTACTAATCATTAAATTCCGACGGTTAAAGTGGTCGACAATCATATCCATCATAGCTATATTGTTTTCGCCTTCTAATAAAATATCAAACTGTAATTCAGATATGACACAGTTTTTACAGGACATGAGTTTCCCCTCACTTTATAAGTTTTAATTTTACTGTATACCATTAAGTACAAATATACTATAAAAAAATTTAATGATATATACATTTACTTATATAAGATGTACAATGTTTGTATATTAAAAGGATTAAACGCTACTGAAATTTGCAAAAAATAATGCATTATGTTGTACAAATACTATACAAAATGTAAGGGTGAAGATAATGGTGATATGGTGGAAGCGAAAATCGATAGCTGGAATTAGTAAATATGAAGAAATGGGTTACTTTAAGCCTATTATACAATTTACAAGCATGCCGGAATTAGCACATCAGATGAAATTAATCGGAATAGACGAAAATAATTTACGGTACATAAAATCGTATCAACCTGCAATTACAGTTGGTGTATCAGAGATTACGGATGTATTTTATGAAAATGTATTAGCTGTACCATCATTAAAAAAAATAATAGAAGAGCGCACTAAAATCGATCGTTTAAAGAAAACATTGAATTCGTATATTATTTCAATGTTCGATGGCATATTTAATGAAAAAACGATCGAAGTGAAACGGAAAATCGCCCGCATGCATTTCAAAATTGGCTTGGACCCAAAATGGTATATGGGTACATTTCAGAAATTGCAGGAAACGATGATTGAACTTATTAGTAAAAACACGGATCTTGCACTTAAGGAACAAATTACATTAAATGTCTCGAAACTTATTAATCTGGAAATGCAGATTGTATTGGAAGAATATGAAAAGGAAAATCAAAAACTTCGAAGTGAGCAATATAATGTTGTCAAACAAGAACTAAAAAATAAGTTATCGGTCATTATTCAAAATCTTGCTGATTTAACTGAAGAAACGAATCAATCGGTTGAACAAGTAAACAGCCATACATCACATATAAGCAATACAATCAAATCGAATGTCGCAATTGTCCAACATATTCATACAGATGCTTTGACAGGGAAAAATGAAGTTACGAGGCTGGAACAAGAGATGCTTGAAATTAAAGACAGCACGGTTGAAATGGGACAATTAATTGGAAATCTAAAAACCTCTTCAGAACAGATAATCAATATTGTGGCCCTTGTAAAAAATATTGCCGATCAAACAAATTTACTTGCATTAAACGCCTCCATAGAAGCAGCAAGAGCAGGGGAGCATGGAAAAGGGTTTGCAGTTGTCGCACAGGAAGTACGTAAACTGGCAGAGCAATCGAAAAGTTCAGTAGAAAATATAACAAACCTTATCCAGACATCCACGTTGTTGACGTCGACTGCTGTACAAATGATTGATGCTGTCCAGTCAAGGGTAGATTCAGGTCTGGACGTATCTATTAATACTCAAATGAAATTCCAGCAAATTTTAAAGGCAATCGAACAAAATGAAACACAAATAAAAGAAGTCGCAATGGATATAACAAACTTAACAAGTGTCATTAGCAACATCGGTGAAGAAACGAGAGATGTTGCAACTACTGCAGATGAACTATATCAAATGACTACCCACATGTAATAATTTTTTTAGTGTTAAGTAATGAATAATGATGTGTAAAAGTGCAATTGCTTTTACACAATTTTTTTGTTTTACGATCTGCTTTTTATTATTAAGTGTAATTACAAAATGATTGGGAATAGTAAGGTAGGTGAGAATAAATTAACAAATAAGGAGACACAAAGAAATGAAAATTACAGCAGCTGTAACTGAAGCACAAGGAAAAGATTTCGTCTTGCAGGAAGTGGAACTTGCATCTCCTAAAGCAAATGAAGTATTGATTAAAATTGTAGCAACTGGTGTTTGTCATACGGATGCGGTAGCACGTGATTTAGCAATTGCTCCACTTCCTGCCGTTCTTGGTCATGAAGGATCGGGAATTGTGGAAGAAGTAGGTGAAGGCGTATCAAGTTTAGAAAAGGGTGACCATGTTGTCATTTCATTTGCACATTGCGGTTCATGTCCAAACTGTTTGACTGGCCATCCTACAGTATGTGATACGTTTAATCCACTCAACTTTGGCGGTGTCCAAAATGACTATACAACACGCCTTTCAAAAGATGGTACCGAGTTAGCAACATTCTTCGGCCAGTCTTCATTCGGGACATATGCAATTGCACATGAGCGAAATGTTGTAAAAGTAGATAAAGATGTTGACTTAGCGTTGCTTGGTCCTCTAGGCTGCGGGATTCAAACAGGTGCCGGGACAGTATTAAATCGCCTTCGACCACAATTTGGTTCCACAATTGTCATATACGGATGCGGGGCTGTTGGTTTGTCCGCATTGATGGCAGCAAAAATTGTAGGCTGTAAACAAATTATTGCCGTGGACGTCCATGATTCCCGATTGGAGTTTGCAAAAGAACTAGGGGCGACACATGTATTGAATGGACGAAATGTTGATGTCGTAGCCGAAGTGAAAAAGATTACCAACGGCGGTTCAAACTATGCTGTTGAAACGACAGGTGTACCGCCCGTTGTCAAACAATCCCTAAATGCATTACGCCCATTAGGTACTTGTGCCATTGTAGGTGTAACACCTGAAATGGCAATTGATGTCCATAACGATATTATGGCAGAAGGAAAAACAATGATGGGGGTCATTGAAGGAGATTCGGTACCCCGAGTTTTTATACCGGAGTTAGTCAATTATTATAAAGATGGTAAATTCCCGTTTGATCGACTCGTAAAATTTTATGAATTCGAACAAATCAACGAAGCATTTGAAGACTCTAAAAAGGGGACTACTATAAAGCCCATTTTAAAAATCGCTAAATAATGATAAAAGCCGAGAACACAGAAATTCTCGGCTTTTTGATTATATTGCGGTCATTCTAAATAATCGTGTTTACGTGCTTCATCTGCATATTCTTTGGAAATTTGCCCCTGAAGATAATCTTCTTTTGATACATGCAATATTTCCAGTGCGGAATAAGTATCTTCATCATCTTTGTCTTTATATAAATCATTGTAGTGATCGAAATCCCCTTCAAAATCTGCTGGTGTATCGGAGTTTCCATACTGTGCAACAATTTGGAAGGAGTCTTCGTTATCTTGAAGTTCATCATCCTTTTCCCGATTTGAAAAAGAGTTGTCAACAGCCGGATGGAGCAGTTGTTCTTCAACCGGTCGATCTGTTGCAGGAGTTTTTGCATTACTATGCTCAATACAAAAAGTAGTATACGGAATTGCTTGCAGCCGATCATATGGGATTTCTGTTTGGCATTTTGCACAAACTCCATATGTACCGTCATTCATCCGTTCAAATGCTGCTTCGATTTGGTCCAATAAGTCATCACTATGCACTTTTAGCGCCATATCTTTTTCACGGTCATATAATTCTGTCGCCAAATCCGCGGGATGATTGTCGATAGTAGAGAGTTCATCCGTAGAATCCCTTAAACTGGCACGAGCAATAATTTCATTTTCATTTGTATTGACATCACCAATCAATTCTCTTTTTTGTTCGATGAGCAGACGTTTTAATTTGGTAAGCTGTTTTTCGTTAAGCATCATAATCAATTCCTTTCGATTTTAGTATGAGCGAAATACGATGAATTATTTCAGAACATGGTGAACTGCTTTCGTATAGTTTCTTTTTAAATTAGAAATACTAGTAGATAAGGCGAAAATTTATGCACACATAAAAATATCCATCCTATAGGAGGACTCGAAGTTGCTAAATACTGAAAATACATTATCCATCTTTGCACTTGGCGGCATTAATGAAATCGGAAAAAATATGTATGTCATTGAATATGGACAAGAATTAATCATTGTTGACTGTGGGGGAAAATTTGCGGATCAAAGTTTATTAGGAGTCGATTTGATTATTCCGGATTTAAGTTATTTGGAGGAAAATAAACATAAAATCAAAGCTTTAGTTGTAACACATGGACATGAAGATCATATTGGCGGTATCCCGTATTTGTTGAGGAAAATTAATATGCCAATTTACGCTTCCAGATTTACACTCGGTTTAATTGAATTGAAATTGAAGGAGCATAAATTGCTCCGCGATTCAGAATTAAATGAGATTAATGCAGAATCGAAAATTAGTTTCGATCAATTATCACTCACATTTTTTAAAACGAGTCATAGTATCCCTGACTGTTTAGGGATTGTTTTTCATACACCTGAAGGGAAAATCATTCATACAGGTGATTTTAAGTTTGATTTTACTCCTGTCAATGATCAAACGTCGGATATTCACAAAATGGCAGCACTCGGTTCGGAAGGGGTGCTTGCGCTTATTTCCGAAAGTACAAACGCTGAACGTCCGGGATTTACACCATCCGAGCAAGTAATTGGACGTCATTTGGATGAGGCGTTTCAAAAAGCGACCGGAAAAATCTTCATTTCTACATTTGCATCCAATGTAAATCGTATTCATCAAATTGTCGAAGCAGCAAAAAAGACAAATCGAAAAATTGTATTATTAGGTCGCAGCATGGTCAATGTTACGTCTGTAGCGATGAGACTAGGCTATCTGGATATTCCAGGGTGGATGCTGATCGAACCAAGAGAGTTAAAAGAGTTACCACCGGAACGGGCAGTAATATTATGTACAGGAAGCCAAGGGGAACCATTAGCTGCGCTTTCCCGACTCTCAACTGGTCGTAATCGAGATGTCAAGGTTGTCCAAGGAGATACGGTTATTTTCGCAGCTTCTCCTATACCGGGAAATGAAAAAGATGTTTCAAAAATAGTTGATAATCTGTTTCAGCTTGGCGCAAAAGTAGTTTACGGAAATTCAAGCATTACCGGTATGCACGTTTCCGGACATGGCTATCAAGAAGACTTAAAAATGATGCTGACACTCATGAAACCCAAATATTTTATTCCGATTCATGGAGAATACCGCATGCTTCATATTCATCGTTCATTGGCGGAAGCGGTTGGAGTTGAAAAAGGGCATACATTTATTCTTAAAAATGGTGAAATCGTTGATATTAAAGGCGGGGAAGCACGGCAAACACGTGCAATTCCGGCGGGAGATACGTATGTGGATGGTACTGGAAGTGATGAAGTCGGTGAAATCGTACTGCGGGATCGAAAGCAGCTATCCGAAGATGGGATGCTTGTTATAGTCGTCACAATCAGTAAATTCGATGGTTCCATTATTTCAGGTCCGGACAGTATTTCACGAGGATTCGTCTATGCAAGGGAATCCGAAGGATTAATAAATGATATTAACGAAATTGCTCAGGCAGCTGTAGAAAACTTTAATGAAGCCAATCCTTTTGCTATGAAAAAAGCGATTAAACACGCGGTAGATCAGTATATTTTTACATTAAAAATGAAAAAGCCAATGATTTTGCCGATAGTTATTGAAATATAAAATTAAATTAAATTATTAAAGAAAAACGATCTTGAAAGGAAATATTCGCTTTCAAGATCGTTGTTTTATTACATGCATTAATTCTTTTTTTGGGGCTCACTAAAATTAGGCAGGCAGAAGCTCTGTTTGTTCAAGCAGCTGTTTGTATGCCGCCAAATCTTCTTCATAATTTCTAATATATGTGGAAAGACTATGTTTTTTTATCAATTCAAATGAATTTTGATCGATGAATTGTAATTTTTGATTCAGGGTTTCTGCATTAGCCCATGCTGTTTCCTCAAAAGCAATGTTCATTTGATGTTCTTCAATAATCATACCTAGTAATTCAGGATTATTAAAAATTTCTTTAGTAGAATATTGATCTCGCATATCAAAATAATCGAGGGTTCTAGTTAAAGAAGCATCTAGTGCAGGACGGTCAATAGCATGACCTAGTTCATGAAGTGTAATGGTTTTTACATATTGATCAAATGGAATGCCGGATAGTTCTCCAGCTGCTTTCACTAAACGGTTTGCATCAAAACTAACAACATTTGTTATAAAGTTATAGCTCATATTTACGCCGGTATGATCCTCTTCCAACATTGTAATGAGGCCGGTAGCCTTTATAGTGGAATAAATTATTTCATATAAAAATTCGTTTGTAGATTGTTGCATGTTTGCGCTCATTTCCTTTTCTCTATATATAAAATAAATAAGAAAACACAATAAAGCGCTTGCGTAAATTAACGCAAGCATAAAATAATATATAATTA
Organism: Solibacillus sp.; assembly: GCF_040273735.1. NCBI lineage: Bacteria > Bacillati > Bacillota > Bacilli > Caryophanales > Caryophanaceae > Solibacillus > Solibacillus sp. The sequence continues at coordinate 61,653 of NZ_JBELZM010000002.1, forward strand.
CTATATAATATTTTCAAGTAATTTGTTTGATTATGTATACTGTTGGAGAGAAATTTTGGATAAGCGAATAAAAGCATACAAAAAGGATGTTTGCCATTCTTCTAAATGACAAACATCCTTTGTTAACGTAAATATTTAAGATTTACATCCGGAATTAACCTATCTTCAAGGTCAATTAAATGATTATTATTTATTATTGTTGTTATTGTTTTTACGGCTCGCTTCTCCGCCTTTGCGGCCAGCTTCTTCACGGCTCATTTTGCCGCCGCTGTTGTTATTGTTGTTGTTGTTGTTGTTGTTGTTGTTATTACCGCCTTGGTTGTTTCCGCTGCTCGCTTCTCCACCTTTACGGCCGATTTCTTCATAAAATTCTCTACCATGGTTATTAGATGTAGCTTCTCCGCCTTTACGACCCGCTTCTTGAACCGTCATTTGTCCGTCATTCTGATTCTGATTACGTTTGTTGTTATTAGCCATTTCTTACATCCTCCTAGTGAAAATTTTTTAGCTTATTGCTAAGCTTACTAGTTAAATTCCCATCTCGCACAATATTAAACATTAATTATATTTCATTTATATTACAAAAAAATGATATAAAGTTATTAGAAATAACTGATGATGTTCTTTCAATTGAAGAAATTTTTCATATAACATAGGTATGTGAAGCATTGTAAGGGAATATTATTTATATTATTTAGATAATTTATACAATTTCGGTAGTTTAGTATGATAAAATAGCTATTATGCATAATTTTCAGTTAATTTTAAATATTGTGATACAACAGTTTAAAACTTTGTTATTGTTATATCACAACATAAGAAAGATACATAAGGGGGGAAAGCGAAATGAATGCAATTACACTAGTAATTGGGGCGATATGTATTTTAGTAATTGCCTATCGTTTTTACGGGATTTTCTTTACAAAAAAAGTATTAAAGATTAATGAAGATACGCCAACACCTGCAAATGAAAAAAATGACGGACAAGATTACGTGCCGACAAATCGTTGGGTAGCTTTCGGGCATCACTTTGCAGCAATTGCAGCAGCAGGACCGTTAGTTGGACCAATTTTAGCCGCACAATTCGGTTATTTACCGGGTTATCTTTGGTTATTAATTGGTGCTGTTATTGGGGGAGCAGTACACGACGCCGTTGTATTGTTTGCTTCGATGACAAAAGGCGGGAAGTCATTATCGGAAGTTATGCGTGAAGAGCTTGGGCCTGTAGCCGGTTTTTGTACAGGATTAGCGATGCTATTCATTATTACAATTACAATGGCTGGTTTATCAATGGTTATTTTAGGAGCTTTAGCAGAAAACCCTTGGGGAACTTTTGCTGTTGCCGCAACGATTCCGATTGCGATGCTCATGGGTCTGATCAATAAATTTACAGGGAACTTGAAGATTTCAACGATACTTGGGGTCATCCTCCTCGTTGGAGCCGTTTTCTACGGACCGTCAATTCAAGGTACTTGGTTAGGTGATGTACTAACATTGGACCGTGAAACATTATCGATTCTATTGCCGATTTATGCTTTCTTTGCGGCGGCTTTGCCAGTCTGGTTCTTACTGGCACCACGCGATTATTTAAGCAGTTTTATGAAAATAGGGGTATTTGTTGCTTTAATCATTGGTGTGTTTATTATTAACCCTGCAATCCAGTTCCCTGCAATTATTCCAGACTTCCTGGGAGGCGGTCCAATCGTAGCAGGTCCTGTGTGGCCTTTCGTTTCGATTACAATCGCTTGTGGAGCTATTTCCGGTTTCCATGCATTCGTAGGGTCCGGTACTACACCGAAAATGTTAAATCGCTGGGATGATATCCGCGTAGTTGGTTTTGGTGCAATGCTCGTAGAATGTGTCGTTGGGGTAATGGCACTGATCGCTGCAACTGTATTACACCCGGCAGATTACTTTGCGATTAACTCATCACCGGAAGCATTTGCGAAATTAGGAATGACCGTTGTCGATTTACCGGTGCTCTCAGAAGCGATTGGCATGGATTTAGAGGGGCGTACCGGTGGTGCTGTAACCCTTGCAGTCGGTATGGCATCCATATTTGCCGGGGTAGAATGGTTTAGCCATCTAACCGCTTACTTCTATCAATTTGTTATTATGTTTGAAGCTGTATTTATATTAACTGCAATTGACGCAGGTACACGTACAGCGCGTTACTTAATTCAAGACTTTTTAGGAAATGTGTATAAGCCGCTGAAAAAGACGGATTGGCTCCCGGGGGCAATTGGGGCAAGTGCATTGGCCTGTATCATGTGGGGATACTTATTAAATTCGGGGGATATTGCTTCTGTCTGGGCATTGTTCGGTGTATCCAACCAGTTGATGGCCTCCATTGGACTTGTATGTGGTGTAACATTCGTATTGAAAGTAGCAGATAAACGGATTTATGCATTAACTTGTTTTATTCCGTTAGTGTATTTATATATTACGGTAAATGTAGCCGGATTCTGGATGGTGAAAAATGTCTACTGGAACGAGATGGCTGGTGGTTACAATATTTTAAACGGTATTTTATCAATTATTATGCTGACATTAGGATTGATCATTGTAATTACATCATTCATAAAATGGCGTGAACTTTGGGCGCATCCTCGTTTCACAAAACAAGCAACTGCTAACTAAAACAAATAAAAAAGAACGGAAAATTAGAGTAATCTCTAAATTTTCCGTTCTTTTTGTGTTGGATATAAATAGTTGAGAAAGTCGTCCCTGAAAACAGCATTTAAAATACACGGCTGCTTTTGTCTTTTTTCCAGCAGTAAATGTTCTTCGGGAAATTGCTGTTCGATATTTAAAGATATGAACGGGAGTTTTTCCTGTGCTTTTTGGGAACGCAAATTGACTGTACGTGCACCGGCGAATACTACCTCAAGATGCAAGTATTCAAATGCTATTTTCAAAAGTTCTATTTTAGAGGCCAGGTTATAGCCTTGTCCCCAATAATCCACTCCAATCCAGCTTCCGATATGGCATTGCTTATTGGACTGATCGATAAACATCAGTGTCGTAATCCCGATCAATTGATCCTCTTCATTCAAAATTAAACGGGAAATAGTTTTCCCTTCAGATTCCTCCATTATTGTATTAATAATAAAGTTTTCCGTATCCTCCACAGATTGTGTAGGGAGTCCGAGGGCATTCTTTACTTCGGGCGCCTGTGATAAACGGTGGATTTCTTTGGCATAGCTAAGTGCTTGTGGAATCAATGTTACTTTTTTCATTCATATAACCTCACTTTCCGATAAAACATACGAAATCTACAGAGAGCAGATTGCTCTATATTACATTATATTCTAAAAATATCCGATTATTTTTTAGAAAATAAAAATAAATTAAAAAATAAGGTTGTTTTATTTAAGTAAGTATAATAATATAACTCATATAATATAAAACCAAGTTGAATAATCGGTATTGGGGTGAGAAATAATTGTCGACAGCTAAGATTGAAATTAATGAGGTTTCAAAGTCGTATGGAGAAAAAGGTCCGACGGTATTAAAAGATGTTTCCTTTAATATAAAACATGGCGAAGTGATTGCCATTCTGGGGAAAAGCGGTTGCGGTAAAAGTACATTGCTAAATTGTATCGGTGGTTTTGAAACGATTAATCATGGACAGATTCTGCTTGATGGGATTGCCGTTACAAAACCTAGTAAACGCTGTATTATGCTTATGCAAAATTACGGACTGCTGCCATGGCGCTCTGTTCGGAAAAATGTGGAGCTTGGGATTGAGAATTCGGGGTTATCGCCTGCTGAAATTACAAAAAGAGCGTCCCATTATTTACAGATGGTCGGATTGGAAGACCGTGCAAATGCATTGCCTAGCGAGTTGTCGGGCGGCATGCAGCAACGCGTCGCAATCGCACGTGCATTGGCGATTCAGCCAGAAGTTATTTTAATGGATGAACCATTTGGAGCGCTTGATACATTTACACGCTATTATTTACAGGATGAATTGAAACAAATCCAGCAACGCGAGAAAATGACGATTGTATTAGTAACCCATGATATCGATGAAGCAATTTATTTAGCAGATCGGATTCTCATCATGAAGCCAAATCCTGGTGAAATCCATAAAGAAGTTGTACTGAGGTTGCCAAAGGAACGCAACCGTGCTGATATGGATTTTCAGCATTACCGTGAAATTATATTCAATGAATTCCAATTTACTCATGATAAAGCAGCAATCGAATTTAATATTTAGGAGGATAGTAGATGAAAAAAGTAGTGTTAATCATGACAATCCTGTTCGTGGCATTGTTGGCTGCATGTGGGACGAATGAAACAGGCGGTTCTGCAGGTGACGGGGAAAAGCCAACGATTAAAATTGGTTATTTACCGATTACACACGCAGTTCCGTTATATATGCAGAATGATGAAAAGTATGAAGATTACAATTTAGAGCTCGTGAAATTCGGTTCTTGGCCGGAGCTGATGGATGCACTGAATACTGGTGCAATTGACGGGGCATCTGTATTGATCCAGCTAGCGATGAATGCAAAGGAAAAAGGCATTGATCTAAAAGCAGTGGCACTAGGTCACCGTGATGGCAATGTATTAATCGGTGGTAAAGATATAAATTCCGTGGAAGAACTGAAAGGAAAAACTTTTGCGATCCCAAGCAGGTTTTCAACACACAATATTTTGTTGTATGAAATGCTGAAAAAACATGGCATTGCTTATGACGATGTAGATGTTATCGAATTGCCGCCGGCGGAAATGCCTGCAGCTTTAGCGGAAGGGCGTATTGCTGGTTATGTAGTTGCTGAGCCATTCGGTGCGATATCCGTGGCATTGGAAAACGGGAAAGTACTTTATCAGTCAGAAGATATTTGGAAAGATTCAATTGATTGCGGTTTAGTATTGCGCGGTCAGTTTATTAAAGACAATAAAGAATTGGCAGGGAAGTTTGTCAATGACTATGTAGCAGGCGGAGAGCTTGCACAAGGGAAAGACGACCATATGCATGAAGTAGTTGGACAATATTTGACAGTTGAAAAAAATGTATTGGATATTTCATTAGATTGGATTTCCTATGACAATTTAAGCATTGAACAAGACAGCTATGCGATTCTGCGTGATGCATTACTGGAAATGGGATTATCCGAAAACCCGCCTTCCTATGAAGATTTTGTTGATGCTAGCTTTGTAAATTAGTAGAGGATGGAGGGATATTATGGCGATAGTGAAGAAGTTGTCCCCGATTGCACTTGGCTTTCTATTATTACTTGTCGTTTGGCAAGCTGCAATTATGATAGGCGGGCATCAGTCGGCACTTTTCCCTCCGCCTTTAAAAGTGGGGGAAGCATTACTTGCGATCATTTCCGATGGCTCGCTGTTTGCACATATACAAATTAGTTTATTACGATTTTTCTCAGGTTATCTAATCGCAGTCGGTGCAGCTATTTCGTTAGGGTTGATTTTAGGAAGGTTGCCGGCTGTCTGGAAAATGCTCGACCCGGTAGTTCAAGTACTGCGACCGGTTTCGCCGATTGCGTGGTCACCGTTTATCGTTTTATGGTTCGGCATCGGCAATATGCCTGCAATCGTTATTATTTTTATCGCTGCATTTTTCCCGGTCCTATTGTCGACGGTATCAGCGGTTAAAAAAGTCGACAAAACATATTTACGCATTGCATCGAATTTTGAAATGAGTCCTTTTGAAACAATGAGAAAAATTATATTGCCTGCTTCATTTCCGATGATCGCTAATGGGCTGCATATGGCGCTAGGTTCTGCCTGGATTTTCCTCGTAGCGGGGGAAATGGTCGGTGCGCAATCGGGTTTGGGATTTCTGATTGTCGATGCACGAAATTCTTTAAGTCTGGATTTAGTCATGGCAAGTATTGTTGTAATCGGGGTACTTGGCCTTTTACTGGATAAAGGCATTCATTATTTTGAAAGCTGGGTAAATCGCATTTGGGGAGGCGCAAAATAAAACTGCCTAAAGATTTTAGACAGTTTTTAACGGCCGTATATGAATCGTGTCGACGCGTTCGCCTGTTTCAGTAGAATAATATCCGACCTCTACACGCTGTTCATCAGGACCAACGATTTCTTTATAGCAGGTTTCCAGATGATCAGCACCCCATATAATCATTGCATTGAAAACATGGTCAAGGGCGGTACCTTTTTCGGTTAATGTATAACGGTAGCGTGGGGGATGGACGGAATATAGCTCACTTTGAACGATCTGTGCTTCTTCCAATTCTTTTAACCGGTTTGACAGAATATTTGCTGACAAACCTGGAAGCTTCAGCTTAATATCATTGAAGTTAGTTTCACCGATCAGCAGTTCATGAATGATGAGAAGCGTCCAACGATCACCAAGAATATTTAATGTTTGTGCAATGTTACAAGGTAAGTCATAACGTGTTTTCATGTTTTCGCCTCCTTGTTACAAGTATAAACATTAATTTTATGCAATGCGAGTTAATTTTTTTAACCTGTAAAAGTCATTAAAAATGGGTATTCATAGTGCGCTCTATCAGAACGCCTATTTGAATATATAACAATCTAACATTTACTATTAGGAGGAAAATACAATGAGTTTATATTTAGTAGAATCAACAATTAACGAGGTTTCTTCAAAGGAAGCATTTTCGGCTTTAGTCGAAAAAGTGCATACTACAGAAGGTGTTGGAGTTATCGAAGTTCAAGTGGCGAAAGATTTTTCACGTGGCTATTTCATTATTGAAGCATCTGATGAGGAAGCTGCAAAAACAGCATTACAAACTCAAGGCGTTGCGATTGATTTAGTAAAGGAAGTACGTTTAATCGGTAAAGAACTTGATGAAGTCAAAGCAGGCGGCGAGCAAGTAAACTACCTAGTAGAATGGGAAATTCCTGCAGAAATCACAATGGAAAAATATTTGGAGCGTAAAAAGAAAAATTCGGTAAAATACGAAGAAGTTCCAGATGTAAAATTCTCTCGTACGTATGTATGTGAAGATATGACAAAATGTTTATGTTTCTATGATGCACCAGATGAAGCAGCTGTAAAACGTGCACGTGAAGCAGTACAAACACCGATCACTTCATTAACGGAATTGGCAGACTAAAAGGAAAGGATGCGGGGACAATGGCATTGAACAAAGAATTGTTAGAACGAATCATCGATGATAAACTGAAGCCCGTAGTGAAGAAGGTCGATGAGCAGGCACATTATGCAGAAGATTATATTTTAGCGCTAAGTGAGGCTGGTTTCTTCCGATCGGCAAATAAGGACCAATCGACGCTATTACAAGATGAGGCAGCGGTTGTTCGTGAAACAGCAAAGGTTTGTATGACAACAGCGTTTTGTGTTTGGTGCCATTTAGCCGCATTAACGTATTTACGTAATAGTAGTAACACGCATTTAAAGCAAACAATATTACCTGAGCTGGAAAACGGCGTAAAACTTGGTGCAACAGGTTTATCAAATGCAATGAAGTACTATTCTGGATTAGAAAAACTTCATCTGAAGGCAGAAAAGACAGAAGAAGGCTATGTCATTAATGGAACATTGCCTGCTGTATCAAACTTGGGGAACCGTCATTACTTTGGTGCAGTTGCAACAGTCGATACTCGTGAAGTTTTGGTACTTGTTCCAACTGATATCGAAGGTCTTGAAATGAATGAAAGGCTTGGTTTCCTTGGAGTAAATGGCAGCGCGACATATTCATGTAAATTTGATCATGTCGTAATTTCGAAAGACTTTGTCATTTCCGAAGATGCAAAAGCATTTTGCGATATTATTCGCCCTACGTTTATTTATTATCAAGTTCCGCTTGGTGCAGGTGTAATTGCCGCAGCAGTTGAAGGTATTGAAAAAGTAAAGGCTAAGCAAAACGGCTGTAATGACTATTTAAAAGTACAGGCAACTGAACTGCGCGATCAATATGAAAGAATTAATGCAGAGTTGAACAATTTGGCAAGTAATTTGTCATTGAAGGAGATTGTCAACACACGTCTGCAAGCAGTGCACGACACATTGGCTGCGGTACAGGCGAACATGATTCACAATGGAGCTGCCGGTTATGTTGCAGGAAGTGTACCATCCCGTAAACTGCGTGAAGCATACTTTTTTGCCAACTTGACGCCGACAGTCCGACATCTGGAAAAAATTAAATCATCTTTTGCTTGAGTTTAAAGAGGCAAGGATAACCCGAAAATATCATTTTCTCAGTGAGAAAAATGATATTTTTTTGCTCTTAATTATATTCATTTTCCTACCTCATATCGCGATTATGGAAGAGTTAAAGGTTTTTCATCTTCGCTTTGAACTAGTAATTCAATGGGTGACATGAGAAAATGGAATGAATAGAAAAAGGGGGATCGGCATGGATATTAAATTATCGGAAAAACAAATAAAAAATCTATGCGGAACCGTTTCTTTTAAAAAAGGGCAAACTTTTTATCAAACAGGGAAAGTGAATTTCCTGAAATATACGGAGATGTATGGAGAAGCGCTTGTAAAAAGCACGGAACAATTCGTTGTCCGTATTGAAAAAGAGGGAGCAGGTCAATTTAAGTCATCGTGCAGTTGCCCGACTTTGGGTGATTTCAGTAAAAGCTGTCAACATGTAGCGGCAGTTCTTATCGCTATTTATCATCTCAACAAGAATAAGGCTCAATCGCTGCCAGACGTTGAGTACGATGAAAGTTTTATTTCTGAAAACAGCTTTCTTTCTATTTTTAAACAACAGACAGTACAAACGACAAGGCAGCAGCGTCACTTTGAGAAGCGGGAAGTATTGGATGTACAGTTCCTAATAACACCTGTTCACTTTACAGAACAAGAACCCGTTATTGGGATGCAACTCCAAGTTAATGGAGATCAAATATTATCTATTCGGGAGTTTTTAACGCATATAAAAAATAAAAAGCCATACCGGATTTCTCATAATACAAATTATAATTTTAAGCAGTTTTGTTTTGACGAACAGCATGATGCCATCTTACAGCTCCTTATAAAAATTGTGGAAGATGATGCACTTTATAATGACGCACCTGTACAAAATAAGGAGCAGCAATTACTGATCATTCCGCCTTCCTCCTGGTATGTACTTTCTTCACTGATTTCGAATACGAAAAATGTTTCGTTATTTTATCAAGACGAAAGCTATGACGAAGTAGTGATTGAAACACAGCCTACAGCACTTCGTTTTTTCATTGAAGCAAAAGGGGAAGAGTATCAGCTTTATATAGAAGGAATTGAACGTACAGTCTTGCTTCCGAGTTACCGGTTAGTGTTATTTGACGGCAAACTGACGCAAATGAGTGATGACAGCATGAAGCAGCTTTTCGAATTAAAGCAAATGCTTAAGCAAAAATCTATAATAACAATTGAGCATTCACACTGGGATTACTTCCGGGAACGGGTAATACCTAAACTGAAAAAAATAGGTGTTGTCGAAATGGCTCGGGAGCTTTCGGTAAAACAGATTGAAACCCCCTTAGTAGTAAACGTTTACTTAGACCGTTTGAAAAACCGTTTCCTTGCAGGTATTGAATTTCAGTACGGGCAATTTGTCATTCAACCATTGGATGATCAGCTTTCGGATGACGTATTCATCATACGTGACATCGAAAAGGAAGCGACGGTTTTAGCGATGATGGATGAAAGCGGCTTTACAAAAACGGATGGCGGCTACTATATGCAAAATGAAGAACTTGAATATGAGTTTTTATATCACCAGCTTCCAAAGCTCACAAAACTAGCTAAAGTCTATGCAACAAATTCTGTTAAGCTGCGGATTGCCAAAGAAAATAACTTTCCGAAAATCCGGGTGAATGTCCAAAAGGAACGGACAAATTGGCTTGAATTTAAATTTGAAATGGATGGTGTTTCGAATAAGCAAATAAAAGAAATCTTAGCGGCAATCAAAGTGAAGCAAAAATATTATCGTTTACAAGATGGGGCATTGCTGTCCCTGGAGACGAGGGAAATCGAAGAAATTCAGCGCTTCCTTAGAGCAATTCCAGCTCAGGATGATGAGTATGAATTAACGTTTAATATGCCAATATTGGATAGTCTACCGTTTTTGGAGCAGTTTGAACAAAGTGAGATATTCGAAGCGGAAGAATCGTTTAAACAGTTTACAGGCCAGTTATTACATCCTGAATCATTAACATTTGAAGTTCCGGAAAGCCTGGAACCAATTCTTCGTGATTACCAGAAACATGGTTTCAACTGGTTGAAATTGCTCTCGAATTATGGATTCGGCGGTGTACTAGCCGATGATATGGGGCTTGGGAAAACAATACAGAGTATCGCTTTTATCGTATCTGAATTACCGATAATCCGTGCTAACAAACAGCCGGTACTAATTGTTTGTCCATCATCGCTTTCGTACAATTGGCTTTATGAGTTCATGCAATTTGCACCGGAAGTCGAAGTGATTGTCATTGATGGGGAAGTATCGGAGCGGCGTCATTTACTGCGTACAATGGAAAATCATGATGTCATTATTACAACTTATCCGTTATTACGTAAAGACAGCGCATTTTATGAACGTCAGCATTTCCATACGGTATTTTTTGATGAAGCGCAGGCCTTTAAAAATCCGGTAACACAGACAGCAAGAGCGGTGAAAAGAATTAATGCGACAAATCGCTTTGGTTTATCAGGCACACCAATTGAAAACTCATTATCGGAATTATGGTCGATTTACCGTGTCATCTTTCCGCAGCTGTTCCGCGAGCTAGAAGAGTTCCGCCATATGCAGCGAAAAGATATTGCAAGAAAAGTAAGGCCGTTTCTCCTTCGCCGAATGAAAGAACATGTATTAGGTGAATTACCTCAAAAGGAGGAAATGATTGAAAAAGCTGAACTGTTACCGGAGCAAAAAGCGTTATATGCTGCCTATTTGGCAAAGTTGCGTGTCGATACAATGAAGCATCTAGACAAAGAAACATTCCATAAAAACCGAATTCGTATTTTGGCGGGAATTACGAGATTGCGTCAAATCTGCTGTCATCCAGCCTTATTCATCGAAGGGTATAAAGGAAGTTCCGCTAAGTTTGAGCAGCTGTTCCGATTGTTGGAACAATCGAAGGCATCCGGCCGCAGGGTATTAATATTTTCACAGTTTACGCAAATGCTGAAAATGATTGCAACAGAGCTTTCCAAGCGCGGGGAACCGTACTTTTATCTTGATGGACAAACACCTTCAGAAGAGCGTATTGCACTTTGTAATTCTTTTAATGATGGCGAGCGGGATATGTTTTTGATTTCATTAAAAGCGGGTGGTACTGGACTGAATCTAACAGGGGCAGATACCGTCATTTTATATGATTTATGGTGGAATCCAGCAGTCGAGGAACAAGCAGCTGACCGTGCCCATCGTATGGGGCAAAAGGAAGTTGTACAAGTTATTAAGCTTATCGCAAACGGAACGATTGAGGAAAAAATGAGTGAGCTTCAACAAAAGAAAAAAATGCTTATTTCGGATATTTTGGACGGTGATGAATCATCGAAGGGAACATTGACCGAGCAAGATATCCGGGAAATTTTAATGATTTAAAAAGGTTATGAGGACATTTTTGTGCACCTCATAACCTTTTTTTTATTTTTCTGGTGTACGTACAATCAAAACATCACATTTTGCATGTCGGACGATTGCTTCTGTAGTGGAGCCCATGAACATCTGCTCGGCCGCATTTGATCCGGTTGCACCACAAATGATAATATCTGCTGGCGCATGCTCTGAAAGCTTTCTTGCTAAAATTGTTTTAGGTGTACCTTTTGTTAAAATTTTATTGACCAAAGGAATTCCTGCATCTTTTGCTTCCAATTCATAGCGGTCCAATAAAACTTCGCCATGTTTTCGAACCAATTCAACCATATTATCATAAAGCATATCAAAAGATGCGGAGAAGCTCGTATCGATTACATGGATAATATGTAAAGTCGAGCCAATATTTCTTTTTGCTATATCAATCGATTTTTGAAAAGCAAGTTCGCTTATTTCTGAACCATCTACTGCAACAACTATATTTTGATAATGATTTGCCATATGAAATTCCTCCTTCATCTATTGAATAAAGTATATCAAATATATGAATCTCGGTATAATGATGACGCCGAGAATATGAGATGAGGAATTCTACTGAAATTTACTAGATTATTTTGTAGGCAGGATTTTCAGGATTTTTTGAATACGATAAGCAAAGAACCCGGCAAAAATTGAAAGAATAATATCTTTTGGCATTGGGGGAATCATCCAAAGCCATGCCATTTTAAATGTAAAACCTTCAGGTGCGGATGCCCATAATGTATAAGCAAAATACATCCATGTTGTTCCTATAATATAGTTAACTGCCATCGCAATAAGTGCGCCAATAATATAGGCAAGTCGCGTTTGATACTTTTCGGCAATTTTACCGGCAATATATGCACTAATAATAAATGTTACGATAAAACCGAAAGTCGGAAGTAGAATCGCCGAAAATCCGCCCGAGAATTTAGAGAATACCGGTGCCCCTGCTAACCCGATAAACATATACACTGTACATGCAATGGCTCCTTTTTTTGATCCAAGCACTAAACCTGCTAATATTGCAAAAAATGCTTGTAATGTTATCGGTACACCACCGACCGTTAGAAAAGGTACAAATGATGTAATATTTGCTCCAATCATAATAAGTGTCGCAAAAAGTGCACTGTAAATTAAATCGATTGTTTTAAAGTTTTGTGTTTTGTGAACAGTCTCCATACATTACTCCCCTTGTTGTTAACTTCTATATTATTTTGGTTAACATAAATATAAAGTGAGTTTTGTTTTGTGTCAACTTTTATTTTAAATAGGTTAACATACAGGAGGTGTTTATATCAACATGACCGGACGTAATTTTGGTTAACTTGTATAAAAAAGTTTATAATAAGTGCATCTTTGAAAGAAATGAGGCGAAAACAATGACAGATAAAAAGCAGAATTTCGGTTTTCGTTTTGATAACAGTTACATGGAGTTGCCGCAAACTTTTTATTCCCATGTAACGGCTAATGAAGTGACATCACCTTCAATCGTCATCTTTAACCGGACATTAGCAGAGCAGCTTGGTTTAGAGGCTCAGGAATTAAAAGAGCAAGGTGCCGCTATTTTGGCGGGACACGAAATGCCGGATGGTGCAGCTCAAATTGCACAAGCCTATGCGGGACATCAATTTGGACATTTTAATATGCTAGGCGACGGAAGGGCATTATTAATCGGAGAGCACCTCACGCCAAATGGGGAACGGTTTGATCTTCAGTTGAAAGGATCCGGTCGTACACCATATTCTCGAGGTGGCGATGGACGTGCTGCACTCGGTCCGATGCTGCGGGAGTTTATCATCAGTGAGGCAATGCATGCACTTTCGATTCCGACAACACGCAGCTTAGCCGTTACGGCTACAGGGGATGTTATCTACCGGGAGACAGCTTTGGAAGGTGCTGTTTTAACTCGTGTTGCTGCAAGTCACTTGCGGGTCGGGACGTTTCAGTATGCGGCTGCATTTGGTGAACAGGAAGATTTAAAAGCTTTGGCTGATTATGCAATTGAGCGCCATTATCCTGAGATTTTGCAGGAAGAAAACCGCTATCTTGCATTGCTCGAGGCGGTGCTTGACAGACAAGCGGCTCTTATAGCGAAATGGCAAAGCGTCGGCTTTATTCATGGTGTAATGAATACCGATAATATGACAATCAGCGGGGAAACAATCGATTACGGTCCATGTGCGTTTATGGATACGTATGATGTGGCAACTGTATTCAGTTCGATTGACCGTCAGGGGCGCTATGCTTACCGCAATCAGCCGCCGATCGCATCATGGAACTTAACACGTTTTGCAGAGAGCTTGCTGCCGCTCCTACATGAAAATGAAGAGGAAGCAGTTCAACTAGCACAAAATATTCTTGGAAAATTCCCATCAATTTATGAAGCTTATTATTATAGTGAAATGCGTGAAAAATTAGGTCTTCTTTCAATTGATGAACAGGATGAGAAGCTGATTGATGATTTGCTGAAATTAATGGAAAAACATGAAGTGGATTTTACAAATACTTTCCGTGCATTGACGGAAGGTAAGCGACCGAATAATGACCTGTTCCAGTCAGAAGCATTTAAACAGTGGGAAAAAACATGGTTTGAACGGATTGAACAGCAAGACACGACAATTGATGAAACGATGCAAGTAATGCAGTCTGTTAATCCGGCCGTTATTCCAAGAAATCACTTTGTGGAACAGGCAATTGAACAATTTGCAGAAGGCGATCCGTCCATGTTTGCCGAGATGCTGCAAGTGCTGACAAGTCCGTTTGACGTGACAGAGCAGTACAAAAAATATACAGAACCGCCGACAGACGAAGAACCACCATTTGTAAGCTATTGTGGGACTTAAAAAAACGAGCATGGTACAACGTAAAAGTTGTTGCCGTGCTCTTATTTTAGAATACGGAAAAAACAGAAAAACATCCATTTTCCTCACGGAGAAAATGGATGTTTTGTTACCATGGATTGTTAATTAAGATAGACGGTTACGGTAGTCTTCGTATTGGAAAGTACGAATAACTTTTACACCATCTTGTTCATTGTAAGTGCAAATACTTGGCAGATTTACACCATTGAACATATGCGTTTTTACCATTGTATAATGGGCCATGTCCGTAAAGACAAGTTTGTCGCCTGCTTGTAGCGGCTCATCAAAAGAATAGTCTCCGATAATGTCACCTGCTAAGCAAGTCATACCGCCTAAACGATATGTGTAAGCTTTCTCGTTTGGCTGACCTGAACCTATAATATGCGCACGATAAGGCATTTCAAGTGTATCCGGCATATGGCAAGTAGCTGAAGAGTCGACAATCGCAAGCTCCATACCGTTATGCACGATATCAAGCACAGTCGCCACTAAATAACCTGTATTAAGCGCAATTGCTTCGCCTGGCTCTAAAATTACTTTTACGCCGTATGTTTCTTGGATACGGTTGATTAAGCTGACTAATAGCTCAACATTATAACCTGGTTTCGTAATATGGTGACCTCCACCGAAGTTGATCCACTTCATCTGATGCAAGTATTCACCATATTTCTCTTCAAAGTGTACTAAAATACGCTCTAGAACTTCAGCACCTTGCTCACACATTGCATGGAAGTGAATGCCTTCAACACCGTCAAGTTCATCCGGACGGAATGACTCCACCGGAATACCTAAACGCGAGTTAATATAGCAAGGGTCATATAGAGGTGTTTCCACTTCTGAATAACCAGGATTCACACGTAATCCAATTGAAATATTTTTCTCGTGATTTAACACTTTATCTTTGTATTTATTTAACTGATCAAATGAGTTAAATACAATATGGTCGACATAAGTTAAATACTCATCGATTTCATGCTCTGCATACGCAGGGGCGTATGCGTGTACTTCCTTGCCGAATTCTTCAAAACCAAGACGTGCTTCAAATAGTGAGGAAGATGTAATCCCCGCTAAATAATTGCGCGCCATCGGAAATGTTGACCACATAGAAAAGCCTTTGAGTGCAAGTAAAATATCACAATTCGTACGATCTTGTACGGATTTTAACAGTTTTAAATTGCGCTCAAGTAATCGCTCGTCCACTACGAAGGCTGGAGATGGTGCCTGTGACCAGTCTATGCCTGTTTCATCTGCAAGTGCAGCCGCCATCACAGGTTTTTTCGTATTTTTAATATCTGTCATTACGCTTTTTCTCCAGCAGAAGTGAATTCCAAGTCGATTAATTCAGGGTTTTCTGTTTCGTGCCATGGTAATCCCCATTTATTTAATGCATCCATGAATGGGTCTGGATTGAAGTCTTCCACATTCCATACACCTGGTTTTTGCCATTCGCCGTTCATTACAAGCATAGCACCGATCATTGCCGGTACACCAGTTGTGTAAGAAATCGCCTGTGAGCCAACTTCTCTGTAGCATTCTTGGTGATCACATACATTGTATACATAGTAAGTTTTCTCTTTACCGTCTTTAATACCGCGAACGATACAGCCGATGTTTGTTTTACCTTTTGTAAGAGGACCTAATGTAGCTGGGTCTGGTAGAACAGCTTTTAAAAACTGGATTGGCTGAATCATTTGTCCTTGGAATTCGATTGGCTCAATTGAAGTCATACCTACATTTTCAAGAACGTTTAAATGTGTTAAGTATTTTTCGCCAAACGTCATCCAGAAGCGGATTTGTTTTAAACCTTTAATGTTTTTCGCTAAAGATTCTAATTCTTCATGGTATAGAAGGTAGCAATCTTTTTCACCGATTTCCGGTAAGTTATAAACTGTTTTATATTCTAAAGGCTCCGTTTCAACCCACTCGCCTTCTTTCCAGAAACGTCCGTTCGCAGTAATTTCGCGAATGTTGATTTCAGGGTTGAAGTTTGTTGCGAATGGAAGTCCGTGGTCTCCACCGTTTGCATCAACGATATCGATGTAATGAATTTCATCGAAATGATGCTTTTGTGCATGCGCTGTGAATACGCCTGTTACACCTGGGTCAAAACCTGAACCTAGAAGCGCAGTAATACCTGCTTCTTCAAAACGCTCTTTATACGCCCATTGCCATTTATATTCGAATTTAGCAGTATCCAAAGGCTCGTAGTTCGCTGTATCTACATAGTGAGTCTTCGTTGCTAAACATGCATCCATAATAGTTAAGTCTTGATATGGTAAAGCTACATTGATCACCACATCTGGATTAAATCCATTGATTAGGTCAATTAGTTCCTCAGTGTTATCCGCATCCACTTGTGCTGTGTGAATAATCGTTTTTCCACCATCTAATTTTTCTTTTAAAGCATCACATTTTGATTTTGTTCGACTTGCGATCATAATCTCTTCGAATACTTCTGAGTTTTGTACACATTTATGTACGACAACGCTAGCAACTCCGCCAGCTCCAATAATCAATGCTTTACCCAATTTCTTGTCACGCTCCAAATCTATAATTTTTTGGTTTCATTTTTGAAACAAGATTGATTATATATAATACTACGGTAGTTAGCAATTATGTTCTCATATTTTTTTCGAAGAATTAATAGAAATTAAAAACATAAATTATTATCATTTTTGTATATGAATAGAAAATGCCCAGTGAGAAGTTAAATCCACTGGGCACTCATTTCTATTTAACTGTCTGTTTTTGTAAAAATGTATCACGATTCGTAACAGCATCTACGGCTTCGTAGATGGTACTTTCAAAGTGATTGACTTGAAGAGAAGTGACACCTTGAATTGTTGTTCCTCCAGGTGAACATACTTGATCGATTAATGCCCATGGGTGGGAATCGGACTGTAATACCATTTGCGCACTCCCTAATACAGAGCTTGCTGCAATTTGAAGTGCCATATCTTTTGGCATTCCTTCACGAACTGCCGCACGTGCCAATGAGTCGATATAAAGGTAAGTGAAGGCAGGAGAAGCACAACCGATTGTGGTAAAAATCGAGAATAGGTTTTCAGGAAGCTCGACAATTGTTCCGACTGTGGCAAAAAGCTTCTCAACGATTGCTTTTTGACCGGCACTAGCATTCTGAGTTGAATAACAACTTGTCGATGCCCCGATTGTTGCGTTGATATTCGGCATAACGCGGAAAATAGACGTTTCGCTTCCAAGTTCCTCGTGTAAATAATCGATTGATTTTCCGGCAGCGATTGAAATGACGATATGTTTATTTGTGAGATGTTGTTTGATTTCAGGCAAAACATCTTCAAACATTTGAGGTTTTACAGCGATGACAATAACGTCAACTTGTTTAATTAACTGTTCGATCGAATCGGCTGCCTGAATGCCGTATTTATGTACAAGGTCATCGGTTTTTTCGCGGCTCCGGTTCATCCCGTATACATCGGCAGCATTAAATTGCTCGCTTGTGATCATGCCGTGAATAATCGCGCCAGCCATGTTTCCAAGGCCGATAAATCCAAATTTCATTTATAAATCCTTCTTTCAATTTTAATTATATCTATTACGTAAATATTCATAGCGCTTAGTATACCGCACTGGTCAGTCAATGCAACCAGAACGACTTTTATCATGCACAAAAATAACCTTCATTCTGCCGCTATTATCAATAAATCAGGTTATTTCCAAGCAAGAACGGGAACATTGAGTAAAAAGGGCAACGACTTCGGATTAAATCATGCATTCGAGTAATAAATTGTATATAACTATAATTTTTGAGTACTTATTGTTGGAATGAATAAACAACGTTAAAATAAATGCAATGGACGAAGAGTGCAACAGCATTACTTTGTCGCCGATGGAGTGATTAGATGAAAGAAAATAAAAAAAATAAAGGTCATGGAAAAGTAATTTTATTCCCAGGGATGACAGACCGATTATTTAATGAAGCGAAACATATGGCCGAAAATAATCAATACAAAGAAGCGAATGAGTTATTTGAGCAAGCATTGTTGCTAGGTGAGGGAGATGAAATGTCGCTTAGTATATTTGCGTACTCATTATATGAAGAAAAAAATTTCGAACGTGCTAAACAAGTATGTGAGGAATTGCTTGCGATAGGTCCTAACATGTACTTTGAAGTAATGGAACTGTACTTAACTATCTGCATGCAATTACGCCAATTTAAACAAGTTGAAAAAATCATTGAATCATTGTTTGATGAACAGTTAATTCCTGATCATGAAGTGGAAAAATTCGAACGTTTAAAAAACTTGAATGCCCATATTGCCGAAAATCAGGAATCCCATTTTCAAGCACCTATTATTGAAGATGACGAACTTGAAGAATTTATGGCAACAGAATTTTTAAATATGTCCGCACAGCAGCAAATGATGCTGATTCAGGAACTTACGGAAAAGAATATCCGTCCATATTCAATTGAATTGAAAGCAATCATTGAAAACGATGCAATCCAACCGTTTATAAAAAGTTTACTGCTTATCCTTCTTGTTGAACAGGAAATCAATATGACGGTTACTGTTACAAAACTTGATCAGTCTAAAGAATTAAACCCGGTGAATTTTCCGTTACCGACGAAGCTGCCTCAATATAAGGAAATTACGGAAATTATAGCGGATCAATTGGCGCAGGAGCCTTCGACATTAGAGTTTGCGCAGCACTTAATCGATAAGCATGCAATCGTCCTTTACCCGTATGAATGGTCCGGATATTCAAGTGAAGAAGTTGCTGCAGGCTATATCGATTACGTGAAAACAATGTTCGGTGAAGAGAGAGAAAAGAATGACGAAATAGTAACTTTTTTACAAAACATAGAAAAAATGTCGGATTTGCAAGAGTAGTGAAAAAAGTTGAAACATTGAGCATCTATGTTATACTAAAATGGTTGTCAAACAATATATATGACGAGTTTGTTTATTCAAACGAATGTTAACTTTGGAGGTAATATATATGTCAGTAAAATGGGAAAAACAAGAAGGTAACGAAGGTTTATTAACGGTTACTGTAGAAGCTGCAGAAGTTGATAAAGCTTTAGACCAAGCTTTCAAAAAAGTAGTAAAACAAATTAATGTACCAGGTTTCCGTAAAGGGAAAATGCCTCGTAACGTATTTGAAAAAATGTACGGTGTAGAAGCTCTTTACCAAGATGCTTTAGAAATCGTTATCAATTCTTCATACCCAGTTGCTTTAGACGAAGCTGGTATTGAGCCAGTTGACTACCCAGAGATCGCGGGTACTGAGAATTTCGCTAAAGGCACTGACTTCACATACACTGCAACAGTAACTGTGAAACCAGAACCTAAATTAGGTGAATATAAAGGTTTAGAAGTAACAAAACAATCTGCTGAAGTAACAGACGAAGAAGTTCAATCTTTAATCGACGCTCAATTAGCTAAAAAAGCTGAATTAGAAATTAAAGAAGATGAAGCAATCGTTGAAGGCGATACAGCTGTAATCGATTTCGAAGGTTTTGTTGGTGAAGAAGCATTCGAAGGCGGTAAAGGTGAAGACTACGCATTAGAAATCGGTTCTGGTTCATTCATTCCAGGTTTCGAAGAGCAATTAGTAGGTGCTAAAACTGGTGAAACGAAAGATGTAGTAGTTACTTTCCCGGAAGAATACCATGCTGCTGAATTAGCTGGCAAAGAAGCGAAATTCGTTGTAACAGTTAAAGAAGTTAAAACAAAAGTATTACCGGACTTAACTGATGAGTTCGCTAAAGAAATCGATCCAGAAGTTGAAACTGTAGAAGCATTACGCACTAAATTAAAAGAAACAACTTTAGCTAACAAAGAAGCAGACGTTGAAGCTTCTTTACGCGACGAGTTAGTTGAAAAAGCGGCTGCTAATGCAGAAGTTGAAATTCCACAAGGAATGATCAACACAGAAGTTGACCGTATGGTTCAAGAATTCGGCCAACGTTTACAAATGCAAGGCATGAACTTAGACTTATACTACCAATTCTCAGGTCAAAACGAAGAAGCATTACGCACTCAAATGGCTGAAGAAGCTGTAAACCGTGTACGTGTATCTTTAGTGTTAGAAGCAATTGGTCAAGCTGAAAATATTGAAGTATCTGAAGAAGATATCAATACAGAAGTTGAAAAAATGGCTGCTCAATTCGGTATGTCTAACGACCAAATTTTAACTGCTTTAGGTGGAACTCAAGTTCTTGAGAACGATATCCGCACTCAAAAAACAGTTGAATTCCTAGTTGAAAACGCTAAAATTTCAAACTAATTATTTGTTTTGAATAATCGAGTTCGAATTCAATCCTGTACTGATTCATGACCATGGTGAAGCAAGAATCAGTACCGACAAGTACCGGTTTTATTCCTGGGCTACCGTCTAACATAAAGATAAACTAGTACGGATTGAATAAAATGAGATTTTGACAAGGTACGGTATACCCGTGCCTTGTTTTCTACCTTTGAATACATACATATAATAGTTGGTTCATTTGAATATTTAATGATAAAAAGTTACAATATAATTTCATTAACTATTGAACAGCCAGCAAAGTTTAATAGGACATAAAATAAGCTAGTAACAACGCGCAATCAATTTATTTGATAAAACAACTAGAATCTTGTAAGATTGTTGCTTGAATAGGGGTGAACCAAATTGTTTAAATTTAATGATGAAAAAGGCAATTTAAAATGCTCTTTTTGTGGTAAACCACAAGAACAAGTTCGTAAACTGGTTGCAGGACCAGGCGTATATATTTGTGATGAATGTATCGAACTATGCTCAGAGATCGTAGTGGAAGAGTTAGGGATCGAAGAGGAAATCGAGTTCAATGAAATTCCAAAACCTAAAGAGATTTTAAATATTTTAGGTGAATATGTAATCGGACAAGAACGTGCAAAAAAAGCATTGGCAGTTGCTGTATATAATCACTATAAACGTATTAATTCGAATTCGAAAATTGACGATGTTGAATTATCAAAATCGAATATCGTATTAATCGGACCAACTGGTAGCGGTAAAACTTTACTTGCTCAAACGCTGGCGCGTATTTTAAATGTACCATTCGCAATTGCTGACGCAACAAGCTTAACTGAAGCAGGTTATGTTGGTGAGGATGTTGAAAATATTCTTTTAAAACTAATCCAGGCTGCAGATTATGATATAGAACGTGCAGAAAAGGGTATCATTTATATTGATGAGATTGACAAAGTTGCTCGCAAATCTGAAAATCCTTCAATTACACGTGATGTATCAGGCGAAGGTGTACAACAAGCATTACTGAAAATTTTAGAAGGTACAGTTGCAAGTGTTCCTCCACAAGGCGGACGTAAGCATCCACATCAGGAGTTCCTTCAAATCGATACATCGAACATCCTATTTATCGTAGGTGGAGCATTTGATGGAATCGAAACAATTATTAAACGTCGCCAAGGCGAAAAAGTAATTGGCTTTGCTTCAACACAGAATAAAGGTATTGAGGAAGATGCTTCAATTATGTCTCAGTTAATTCCTGAAGATTTATTGAAATTCGGTTTAATTCCGGAATTTATCGGACGTTTACCGGTATTGGCTACTTTAGAGCAGTTAAATGTTGATGCATTAGTACAAATTTTAACTGAGCCTAAAAATGCTTTAGCAAAACAATACCAAAAAATGTTGGAGCTGGATGATGTAGAGCTGGAGTTTGAAGATGAAGCACTTGTTGAAATTGCTAAGTTGGCAATCGAACGCAAAACAGGTGCACGTGGTCTTCGTTCAATCATCGAAGCGACAATGCTTGATGTAATGTTTGAATTGCCTTCACGTGAAGATATTAAAAAATGTATCATCACAGCTGAAACAATTCGTGATAAAGCAGATCCAAAATTAATTTTGGATGATGGTTCTGAATTAAAAAAAGACGACAACAAAAAAACTTCAGCTTAATTTACAGCTGAATGGATTCCAACTATGTAGCTGACTTAGACTTCTCAAGCAAGTCCAAAGTCAGCTTTTTCTTACAAAACGTATATACATAAAGTTTCGGATACTTTCGCCGAATGTCACAGGTTTTGAAGCGTTATTTATGGTTTGCTTCAGTTTTTGGAGCACATAAACTCGGAAAAATCTGGACTCAGTTACGCTTAGGCGTAATTGACAAGGAACTAACACATACTTATATTGCGGGTTGTTTTTTACGATTTGGATGGAGGTGAATACCCGCGTGACAAAAAAATTAACTAATATGCCAGTTTTACCGTTAAGAGGACTTCTTGTATACCCAACGATGGTTTTACATATTGATGTGGGTCGAGAACGTTCTATTGCTGCACTAGAACATGCGATGCTTGAGGACAGCACAATCTTTTTAGTAACTCAAAAGGATTTACGTGTTGATTCACCGGGAAAAGCAGATCTTTATAAAATGGGGACATTAGCGAAAGTAAAACAAATGCTAAAGCTGCCAAATGGAACTTTACGTATTCTGGTTGAAGGTTTAAACCGTGCGGAAATGGTTCGTTATGAAGATTCCGGTAAATTTACAACTGCTGATTTGGAACTATTTGAAGATGAACTGCACAAAGATGCGGAAACAGAAGCTTTAATGCGTACTGTGTTAGCGTATTTCGAAAAATACGCAAAATCTTCAAATAAAATTACGACGGAAACAATCGAATTGGTACTTGATATTGAGGAACCGGGCCGATTAGCAGATGTCATTGCTTCTCATCTGCCTTTCAAAATTAATGAAAAGCAGGAAGTGCTCGATATTACGAACATTAAAAAGCGTCTAGACCACTTGATGATTCGTTTGCATGATGAGCAGGAGATTTTAAATCTCGAGAAAAAAATCAGTACAAAAGTGAAGCAGGCGATGGAGCGCACACAGAAAGAGTATTATCTGCGTGAGCAAATGAAAGCAATTCAAACAGAGCTTGGTGACCGCGAAGGAAAAACGGGTGAAATTGCCGAACTTCGTAAAAAAATCGATAGTGCCGGAATGCCGGAGTCTACACAAAAAGTTGCATTTAAAGAACTGGACCGCTACGAAAAGTTACCTGCTGCAAGTGCAGAGAGTGGGGTCATCCGTAACTATTTGGAATGGCTTGTTTCGATTCCTTGGACAGAAAAAACGGAAGACCGTATTGATATTGCCTATGCTGAAGAAATTTTAAATCGCGATCATGATGGGTTAGAAAAAGTAAAAGAACGCGTTTTGGAATATTTATCAGTACGTCAATTAATGAATTCATTGCGCGGTCCGATTTTATGTTTAGCAGGACCTCCAGGCGTAGGTAAAACGAGTTTAGCGCGTTCTATCGCAGAAAGCCTTGACCGTAAATTTGTCCGTGTTTCACTTGGCGGTGTACGTGATGAATCTGAAATTCGTGGTCACCGTCGTACGTATGTGGGCGCAATGCCGGGACGTATCATTCAAGGAATGAAAAAAGCGGGCACGACAAATCCTGTATTTTTACTTGATGAAATTGATAAAATGTCAAATGACTTCCGTGGAGACCCATCTGCTGCAATGCTTGAAGTATTGGACCCGGAGCAAAATAATACATTCAGTGATCACTTCATTGAAGAGCCATACAATTTGCAAGATGTATTATTTATCGCAACAGCAAATGATTTAAGTACGATTCCAGCACCATTACTTGATCGTATGGAAGTCATTAATATCGCAGGTTATACAGAATTCGAAAAAGTAGAAATTACTAAGAACCATTTGATTCCGAAACAGATGAAGGAACATGGTTTGAAGAAAACGCAAATGTCAATGAAAGACGAAGCAATTACGGATTTAATTCGTTACTATACACGTGAAGCTGGTGTTCGTGGATTGGAACGTCAAGTTGCGACTGTTTGCCGTAAAGCAGCGAAAAAAATCGTATCTGGCGAGAAGAAAAAAGTAACGGTCAACTCTAAAGTATTAGTGGATATGCTTGGTAAACACCGCTTCCGCTATGGACAGGCGGAAATGGAAAACCAAGTAGGTGTTGCTACCGGACTTGCCTATACGACAGTCGGTGGTGATACATTGCAGATCGAGGTTTCATTAACCCCTGGTAAAGGTAAATTAATTTTAACAGGGAAGCTTGGCGATGTAATGAAGGAATCCGCACAAATTGCGCTTTCATTTGTCCGCACTTTAACAAACGATTTAGGTGTGGATGCTGATTATTTCGATCAGCACGATATTCATGTCCACGTTCCGGAAGGCGCAGTACCAAAAGATGGTCCATCAGCAGGTATTACGATGACGACTGCTATTGTATCTGCAATAACTGGAAAAGCAATTAAACGCGAAATTGGAATGACTGGAGAAGTAACATTACGGGGTCGTGTACTGCCGATCGGCGGCTTAAAAGAGAAATCATTAAGTGCCCACCGTGCAGGATTAACGACGATTATCATTCCGCAAGACAATGAACGTGATATTGATGATATTCCTGAAACAATTCGTGAGCAACTCACATTTAAACTAGTTTCACAAGCGGAAGAAGTTCTTGCGCTCGCACTAGATGGAGGTTTTAATAAGTAATGAAAGTCCATAACGTAGAAATGATCGGCAGCTTTGTCCGACCAGAACAGTTCCCGGAAGACGGGTTACCTGAATTCGCTTTAGCGGGTCGTTCAAATGTCGGCAAATCTTCGTTTATCAATCGTATGATTGGCCGTAAAGCAATGGCACGTATTTCGTCAAAACCTGGTAAAACACAACAGCTGAACTTCTATAAAATTGAAGAACAGCTCTATTATGTTGACGTACCAGGATACGGCTATGCAAAAGTTTCAAAATCAGAACGTGCAGCATGGGGAAGAATGATCGAACAGTACTTTATGAGTCGCGAACAGTTAAGAGCGGTTGTCTTAATTGTTGATATTCGACATAACCCAACTTCAGATGATTGCATGATGTATGATTTTTTAAAGCATTACAATATCCCGGTAATAGTTGTCGCAACTAAGGCCGACAAAATTCCGAAAGGAAAATGGGATAAGCATAAAAAGATTGTTCGCGAAACATTACAAATGGAAAAGCAAGATCCATTAATTGTGTTTTCTTCTGAAAAAGGTCTTGGTTTTGAAGAAGCTTGGGCCGAAATTGAATCACGCATGTAAACAATGCAACCTCGAATTAACTTTCGGGGTTGTTTTTTATTTTGGTCAATTTACTCTCATTAATAATAATAATTACTTGATATTCATAGTATTTTGCCGATAAAGGTAAATAGGAGGTGTACATTTGGATATTGCTGCATTAGCGATGTCGATGAAACATACTGAATTGATGCAAGAGGTTTCATTGGCCATGACGAAAAAAACGATGGAGTTTCAGCAACAAAACGCGGAACAAATAATCGAAGTGATCGATGCGTCACACCCCATATTAGGTAAAACAATCGATATTTCCGTATAAATAATTTCGACAACCAATGCCAATAGTCGGCAAATTTGTTACACTAAAATAGGTCCTGCGTCAATATTTGGAATTGAATGCAAATATTTCAGACGTTTACTATGAATTAAAAGAAAGTTACTGAGAGAAGGAGGCGGAAAAATTGCTAAAAAAAATCATTATCATATTAATGGCAATTACTTTTGCTTTAGCGATCTTACCAACAGGGCAGCAAGCTGAAGCATCGAATACATATACATTTATGAAAGCAAATTATAATGAAACTGAAGATAAGAAAGGGAATGTCACACGAACATTAAAAAGTGTCACATTAAAAAACAGTGCAGGGAAAAACGCAACATTTAACCTTGCCAATACTGGGAAATACTATATTAATAATACGCTGACAACAATTGCAGGGTTTAAAGCAGGAATGAATGTCACAATTAAATTAAACTTAGGCAAAATTACAGAAATGCGTGGTTCTACAAATGTAGAAGGCGGTTCAATCGTCGAAAACAGCAAACAAGTAACAGGTGCTGTGACACAGATTGATCCTAACGGTTTGCAGCTCCGTGTGAAAATCGATGGTTCTTCAACGAAAAATTATACAGTGACAGATAATACGGAAGTGTTCAAAGGAAACTCATCTGTAGATTTAAGCACACTTTATGTAGGGGATCGTGTCCGCTTAAAATTTGCAACAGCCAATACTTCCCGAATCGCTGAAATTACGATTATGAGCACAGCCAATATGGTGTCAGAATTATATAAAGCAGATTTAAATACGGTTAATACAAACAAAAATTCGCTAAATGTTAAAAATGCACATCCTTTACTAAACTGGCGCTTTGGAACAGTAAGTACGAAAACACAGGCTACATTTAATTTTACAAACAATACAAGCATTTATGTAGGAAATAAAAAAATCTCAAAAAGCCAATTAAAAAAATATAAAAATAGTGAGCTTTATTTTGTAACAAAAACTCAATTCAGCAAAGAAGTAATCGATAAGATTATCGTATTGGCTAAAAATGAGCGTACTTTCTATCAACCTATTACAAGTGTCAATCTTGGTGTGAACACGCTGCAACTTAAAAATTCTTTAAAATTAAATTACCATAACGGTTCGATTTTAATCCGCAATGGCCGTTTAGTAGAACCTGAAGGTCTTATTGCTCTTGATTTAGCGCAAAAACCGATTTCGACAACGGCGTTTGTATTAACGGATGGTACAACTAAGAGTGATTATGCTCATATCGTAAATATAACAAATGATGCTTATTTAGCGCCGAATCTATCAAAATATAAACTTTACTTTGGTCGAATTGATGTGGCGGATTTAGATGCATATGAAGTGGAGTTATCAGACTTACAACGTTTCGATAATCATTTCTGGAATACGGATAATTCCGTTGCATCATTTGCTTACAGTAATTCAACAATCGCTTCAGAACTGGATGGAACAAAGCAATTTAAAGTCATTCCGGAACTGGATCTCGATTTATACGATAATTATACAAATTCACCAAATCCATATTACGGATACTTCTTTGTAAATGATGGTCATATTGAGGGCATTCATTTTGTGCCAAATGAGAAACTGGCTACGTTAACATTAACTGGTCGTGTAAGTTCGATTAATGTGAATACGAAAAAGATTTCTGTTGTTAACAGCAGCCAGTGGAGTAAAGATGGTCACTGGAGCTACCGATCCGGTTCACTTTCACTCGACTTATCAAAAGCGATGGTTATTAAAGATGGTGAAGTAATCGATATTTCTGATATTAATAAGGCAGATCATGTAACAGCAATTGCACGTTCAACATCTGAAGTTTATGTATTATTAGTAAACTAGTTAAAAAATGCATGCGGGACCAGTTACCCGCATGCAATTTAAACAAATGTGAATTTTAAAGAAATGAGGGACGAATTTGTGAGAAAGAAACTTTGCTTCACCTTCCTATTGGCATGCTCATTTTTTCTGATGCTGCTCCCTTCATCAAGTTCCGCACAATCTATTGATTTAACAGGCGGTATAAAAAACGAATATGAATATGAAGAATACTTTTTCTTAACGGGAAAACCGATTAAATTTACGGGCACAAATAAAAATGTAACGATTTCAACGAAAGAATCTAAGGGCAAGCTAACTGAAACGTATAAGTTTACGTTGGCGGGACCAAATGGAGAGAAGCTGACGCGGAATTTTACGTATACATACGATGTTACAAACTATGACCAAGTAGGGCAAAGCTCGGCAACGGGTGAGGTTACAAAATTTACCGAAAAAATTACAGTTGGCGACAGAACATTTACATTGGCGGATTATCAGCTTTCAAAAAGTACAATTACAGACAAGCGTCCGGCATCCGACTATTATTCAGGAAATGCGATTGCCCGCAAAACATATACCGAAACGACAGGCCGTGGTAAGAACGCTGTTACAAAAACGATAACGGTGAATGCAGATAGCCGAAATGAAGGTTATGAGAATTTCTGGGGAGCTACTGAAACACAAATAACGGATCTTGAAATTGAATTTGATGACGGGACGATCGGTACAGTGAAAAATAAAGTATCGACATCCAAATCACGAACACTGGAATATAACGAAAACGATGCATCTTTATCAAGTTTTAACGGTAACTATAAAACGATTAGCTCTGCCGATTCGCTTTCGGAATACGAATACGATTTGCCTAGTAGCAAAGGAACTGTCGCAAGCAATATCGATTATATGCCGAAACTGGAAATGCTGAAAATTCCTAAATTCCGTGATTTATCTTCCAACTGGGCACGCGAGCAAATTGAAAAACTGTATTCACTGGGAATATTGGATGACCAATCCAACTTCTACTCACCAAATACACCTGTACAGCGCTTTGATTTTGCAATCGCAATTGGTAAAGCAATTGATCTGCGTGTATTGGAAGAAACGAACCGTAAGAAGACACAGCCTTCTATTTTTAAAGACGTGAAACGTACAGTAAAGGATTACAATTACTTAGTGGCAACGGTCGATAAAGGAGTTATTAAAGGGAAAAATCCTACGACATTTGATCCGGATGGTTTTTTAACACGCCAGCAGGCAGCGACAATTTTAGTGCGCGCACTTGGGCTGGAAGGAAAAGCACCTGATCCTGGCTATTCTACAGACTATAGAGATGATTACAAAATTACGGATTATGCACGCGATGCAATTTATGTTGCAACACAGTTAGGATTAATGTCAGGCAGCGACGGTTATTTCAATCCGAAAGCAACACTGACACGTGCACAGTCTTCTGCGATTATTGAACGATTTTTACGTTATTTAGAAGCCGATCTAAAAGAGAATTACCGAGACAATATTCTGTTCTTTAACTAAGGGGTTGCAAACATGAGTAAAATGAAGAAACTAATGGCCATACTGCTCTGTTGTCTTCTAGTATTTTCCGTGGTATTTCCGTTCGGTGCTTCGGAAACGGAAGCCGCAAGCAAGCAAATTACGGATATAGCGAGTAATAATTCGAAATATAAAGCAGCAAAATGGACAATAGATAATGATTATTTACAGTTATATAAAGGAAATAAATTCCAGTCCGGGACCCTCGTAATGGAATGGCAGATGCTGCAGTTTTTAGCGAAGATGGACAAAAACTATCATTTCAATACAAATGATAAAGATATGCTATATAAATATTATGGTGACTTGAATATTCCGTTATATGGCGTTAATAATAAATCAAAACGCAATGCCAATATTTCAAGGGGCCACTTTGCAAGGCTCTATGCGGCGGTAAATGGTCTTGATTTATCAGAAATCCAGGCGGTCAGATATTTATATATGAACGAAATTACAACAGGTACAACCGGAAAACGCACATATGAAGACTATAAGCCGACACGCAACATTAATCGCGGTGATATGGCGGTCTTCATGTACCGCATCAACCAGCAAGGGAAATTGGCGATCGAAGGTCTGGCAAGTACACCTGGTGGAAAAGACAATAATAAAATTACATTACCGGTGAACTTTGTTGAGAGTAAAAACGGTACTGTAACGATTCCGACAACTCCAGGTAAAAACACGGATGATAAAGTGACACGTCCGGATGTTTATAAAGCGGTTAAAAAAATTAATGTAGAAAACGAAGAGCTTACAGCAAATGGTGTTGATTCTACTTTAATTACCATTGATTTACGCGATAGTTACGGCAATGACATTTCATATGATGAATCATTGGCATTCAAAGTGACTTCAAAAGCTGGGGCAAAAGTTTCCGAAACGAATACAAGTACAAGCGGTCAATCAACAACGGTTTATACCGATGGACCACAGCTTAGCGTATATGTAACGGCGCCTGCTTTAACGAAGTCAGTAGTCGATACAATTCGTTTTGAGATGATTAATCCATCAGAAAAGTATTACACGTACAAAAATCAGGTTATTGAAGCATCTGTCCGCTATGTGCCAAAAGCGGAACTTCGTATTACTTATGAAGTGTTTGATCCAGAACAGACGGAATGGAATGGCGGAACGGTTGATCCGGGGGTAAGACCATTACCTGCATTACCTCAAGGTGTTGTAGGGACAACGACAGTACCATTTACACAAAACGGGGTTATTACAATTTCAGACTACGATCCCGATTTAAAAGTAATGACAGGATCTAAATGGGAAAGCTATACAACTGCTGATGGAAAACTGACACAAGGCCAGGTTACTTCCAAAGAAATTCAGTACGGGAATGCAGATTTGAAGCTGGAAGGTCAAATTATTTCGGTTTGGCTGTTCGAACAAATTCTCGACTATATGATTGAAGGACCAAAAGAGGAGTCTTCTTGGGGCGGTCTCGGCAATGCTAAAGTAATGTACACGGTCAACAATGAGGGACGTGCCACATACGATTTGCAAGGTGTTATGAGTGAAGAAGATACTAAAGCATTCGATTCAATGCTCCATGCGGTCATTATTTATTTAACAGACAAGTTTTTACCGATTGCTGATCAGGTAACATTAGCGCATGAAGAATCGGTTGAGGTCATTAAGGCGATGTATGATCGATTAGGTCAAATCGACAAAAACTTATTGCGAAAAGATTATGCGGACGTAATCGGGAAGCTGGAAGGTGCCGTTGCGAAAATTAAAGTATTGCTTGCAGGAAAAGAACTGCAGCAACGCCCGGATGGCATGGACCGTTATACGAAAGTAATCGTCAACCTTGTCGCGCCAGGCGGGGTAATTATTACCGACTATAAAGGAACGGTGGAAGTTACATTTAACGGCAAAACACGTGTCGTATCATTTGATACAAATACGAAAGACTATAATAACGGCACAGGCAGCCGCGGATCTGCTGTAGTATACTTTGACGATATTTTATACGGTAAAGCTCAAGTTAAGGCACGCTTGATCGATTTAGATCCACGTTATGAAAAAGTCGTTCAAAGTCTGAAAAATACAACGGTCTCTGAACAAATTTTTGCCAATCCGCGCTATGAAAACAATTTATGTTCTATTGAATCGGAAGTAATGTTCGTCGTAGACCACTCAGGCTCGATGAAAGCACGAGATGCAAAAAATTATACAGCGAATAAAGTGAAGCAAACGATAAAACAAATCGGAGCAAACCCAAGTCATGTGTATCGGTTCAATAATCGTCCAAATCATGAAGCGACAGATAAAGCGGATGTCGTTTCAAGTATCGATAGCTTATTGACGTATAAAAATGAAAACCGCTCGACAAATATTGTGAAAGCTCTTGAAACAGCAATCGGTAATTTCACGACAAACCAATATACAAGTAAAGCCATTGTCCTTGTGACAGATGGTTATTCAAACAGTAATGGGCTTGATAAAGTGCTGAATGATGCCAAAAAGAAAGGCATAGCAATCCACACAGTATCGGTTGGATCATATACAACTGTAAATGAAAAACTACTGCAAGATATTTCATCCGAAACAAAGGGCACATATCAAAATATTACATCTATTGAAAACTTGCACAGCTCCTTACAAGCGATCATTACAACGATTTTATGTAAAACACCTGTTATGAACAATAGTTGTCTAGTTGGGGATACAATCTTTAACAATACCGATGTGCGTATCGAAACATCAAAAGTTACAATTTTGGCGGATGTGAATACAGGATGCGACAATGTGAAAGGTGTACGCGTTGTATTTATTTCACCTAGTGGAGATGTTAAATACGACTTGCCGGCAAGAGGTTCTTCGCGCTATATGCATCGACCGAACCTTTATGAGTTCCCGGAATTTGATTTGTATGTAGAAGTGGAATTCCAGGCAATCGATACAACAGGAAACATTATTGGGACTAAAATTCATAATATGTGACAAAATAGAGGCTCACTCATAAAGTGAGCTTCTTTTTTGGTTTGAATGATTGAAATCTGTGTCGAACTTTGTTAAACTTACATTAGAATAATTCTAATTTAAAAATAAAAGTTCCTTTCTCGAAAGTACTTCATCTTGCGCTCTATGTGACAAGATGTATTTTTCTGAAGTTAGGGTATAGATACTAAGGTTTAAACATCCACTGACAATTTAAAAGTTGTTTTTGGATTTAAATAAGTACGTTTAGTAAATACTTTCAAAGCATGTTCACAAACTAATCTGGAATCATGCT
Organism: Solibacillus sp.; assembly: GCF_040273735.1. Classification (NCBI taxonomy): domain Bacteria; kingdom Bacillati; phylum Bacillota; class Bacilli; order Caryophanales; family Caryophanaceae; genus Solibacillus; species Solibacillus sp. Next base: position 94,072 of record NZ_JBELZM010000002.1, read on the forward strand.
GTCATTATGTTACAATAAAATCAATGAATTAGAACGTGTGAGGTGTGGGGGTTCATGCATACATTAGTAGTAGGCCTGAATTATAAAACAGCGCCAGTAGAAATTCGTGAAAAGCTCTCGTTTATCGAATCGGATCTTCCGAATGCTATGGAAGCGCTACAAAAACAAAAAAGCATATTGGAAAATGTAATAATCTCTACTTGTAACCGTACTGAAATTTATGCGGTTGTTGATCAATTACACACTGGTCGCTATTATATTAAACAATTTTTGGCGAACTGGTTTAACATACCGATGGAACAGTTTGAGGATCACTTATTCATCCGTGAAGAAGATGAGTCATTAAACCATTTATTCCGTGTAACGGCTGGTATTGATTCAATGGTGCTTGGGGAAACGCAAATTTTAGGACAAGTAAAGAAAAGTTTTTTACAAGGTCAGGAAATAGGTACAACTGGTACAGTCTACAACCAATTATTTAAACAGGCCGTAACATTCGCAAAACGCGCCCATAGTGAAACAGCAATTGGAGAAAATGCTGTTTCTGTTTCTTATGCTGCCGTGGAGCTTGCCAAAAAAATCTTTGGTTCCCTAAAAGATAAGCATGTAGCCATTTTAGGTGCGGGTAAAATGGGTGAGCTTGCAATTCAAAACCTATACGGAAATGGTGTAGGAAAAGTAACGGTGATTAACCGTACATTTGAAAAAGCTCAAAACTTGGCATCGAAGTTTGATGGAGATGCTAAAGCAATGAATGAGCTGCAATGTACTCTTTTGGAAGCAGATATTTTAATCAGTTCAACTGGGGCAACAGATTATGTCATCGATCAGGACTTGATGAAAGATGTTGCGAAATTCCGTAAAGGCGATCCGTTATTTATGGTCGATATTGCGGTACCGCGTGATCTAGATCCGCGTATTGGCGATGTGCCAAATGTCTTTCTGTACGATATTGATGACCTTCAAGGAATTGTACAAGCAAACTTGGCTGAACGTGAACGTGCTGCAAATGAAATTACGGCGATGATTCAAGAGGAAATTATTCAATTTAAAGATTGGTTTAATACACTTGGTGTCGTGCCTGTTATTTCTGCCTTACGCAAAAAAGCGGCATCTATTCAAGAAGAAACAATGATGAGTATCGAAAACAAAATGCCGAATTTAACAGAGCGCGAGCGTAAAATTTTAAACAAGCATACAAAATCGATTATTAATCAGCTATTGAAAACACCGATTCTACAAGCAAAAGAACTTGCGAACGAGAAAAATGCGGAAGCTCAGCTTGCATTATTCCAGCAAATCTTCGGTATTGAAGACGAAGTGCAGCAAGAGGTCCAGCAACTTCGCCCGGAAGTAAAGAGCAGTGAAACAGCAAAAGAGGTATCCTTAAAACCAGGTTTCTCTTATTAATTGAACAATAGCCAATAGACATTGAGCCTTATTGAAGCACTTTATTCAAATAAATCATAAGCGTTTTCGTATCTATATGGTAAAATTATAGATAGCGAAAGCGCTTTTTTAGTAAGTTTCCATCAGGAGAAGGTGCATATGACAGAAATGGTAATGACAAGATTGTACGAGCTTATGATCATTCTCTATGGGCTCTGTATCGTACTTTATTTTACAGACTACCTTTATAAAAATATAAAATTCAGACGTGTAGCCTTCTGGTTTGTTTCAATCGTCTGGGTGTTGCAAACTTTATTTATCTTCTTGTTTATCATTGAAACAAAAAGATTTCCGATTTTGTCGTTGTATGAAGGGGTATTCTTTTATGCATGGCTCTTAACAACACTTTCAATCGTCCTGCATTGTATAGTACGAGTTGATTTACCGGTGTTTTTTATTAATGTATTGAGCTTTGTATTTATGACAATTCACTTATTTGCACCGCAAACCAATGATCAGATCGTTGGTGATTCATTAGTTTCGGAAATGCTGTTAATCCATATTAGTTTTGCGATTGTGTCATACGCCGCTTTTTCGGTTGCGTTTGTCTTCTCGCTGCTGTATTTAATTTTATATCGCATATTAAAGCAAAAAAAGTTTACGAATTTATGGTCACGATTGCCAAGTTTACAGCAAATGGTTAAGTGGATTAATTTATCGACCATTGTTGGCATTCCATTGCTATTAATAAGTTTAATTTTAGGGTTGGAATGGGCATTTTTAACATTAGAGAATGTTTCTATTTTCGATGTAAAAATTTTAGGCTCGTTTATCGTATCGATTGTTTACTTAATTATCTTTTTGCTGCATCGGAAAGGGAAATTAATCGGCATGGTATATGCACAGGTGCATATTTATTTATTTTTACTCGTTGTCATCAATTTCTTCCTCGGCAGCAAATTATCAAATTTCCATCTGTGGGTTTAGCAGAATAGAAAGGTCGGAGTAACGTGAGAAAAATTATTGTAGGATCTCGAAAAAGTAAATTAGCATTAACTCAAACAAACTGGTTTATTAATGAGTTGAAAGAAGCTGGCGTACCATTTGATTTTGAAATCAAGGAAATTGTAACAAAAGGCGACCGCATCTTAGATGTACAGCTTTCTAAAGTTGGCGGTAAAGGTCTATTCGTTAAAGAAATCGAACAAGCTCTATATGATAAAGAAATCGACTTTGCTGTGCATTCGATGAAAGATATGCCTGCCGTATTGCCTGAAGGGCTGATTATTGGCTGTATTCCTCCACGCGAAGATGCGCGCGATGCCTTTATTTCAAATGGTCATGTGAAGTTTGCGGATTTGCCAAAAGGTGCAATCGTTGGGACGAGTTCATTACGTCGTAGCGCACAATTATTACAAGCACGTCCAGACCTTGAAATTAAGTGGATTCGCGGAAATGTCGATACACGTCTAAAAAAACTGGAAACAGAAGATTTCGATGCGATTATTTTAGCTGCAGCAGGGCTAAAACGACTTGGCTGGAGCAATGAAGTCGTAACGGAATATTTTGATACAGATATTTGCCTTCCAGCTGTTGCACAAGGTTCATTAGGAATTGAATGCCGCTCGGATGATGCGGAACTTCTTGAGCAACTGGCAAAATTGACGGATGCCACAACATGGGCTACAGCACATGCAGAGCGCTCGTTTTTAGCTGCGATGGATGGGGGCTGCCAAGTGCCGATTGCGGGCTATGCTACAGTAGACGGTGACACAATTACTTTAACAGGTTTAGTGGCAGCACCGGATGCTTCTGTAACGTATAAGGAAACTTTAACAGGGACTGACGCGGATGCAGTTGGTAAAGCAGTTGCCGCAAAATTAACTGAGCAAGGTGCCTTTGACTTAATTCAAAAAGTAAAGGCTGAGTTAGATGCCGAGTAATGCACTCTTAGGAAAAACATTGATTATTACAGGCTCGGCGGTTGTAAGGTCTGTAGAGCAATTGATTGAGCAACATGAGGGGAAATTTTATAATTATCCATTAATCGAAACAGTAGAAAAGATTTCTAAGGAAGATGAATTTTATTTTCATGAATTACCTGCATATCAGTGGCTCATTTTTACGAGCCAGAATGCGGTGAAAAGCTTTATCGATAAATGTATACGGCATGTACAGACGATTCCGGCCACCATGAAAATTGCAGCTGTCGGTGAAAAGACGGCTGCTATATTGCAGGAGCACGGCTATGAAATTCACTTTATGCCAACTGTTTACAGTGCGGATGTATTTGTGAAGGAATTTTCGATGGAGCCAGGTGAACGTGCATTATTTGTACGAGGATCGATGGCGAAAAAGACGATTCATGAAGGTACTGGAGCGGATGAATGGACCGTTTATGAAACACGTCCGTGCACAAAATATTTTTCGCAGTTAATACAGTGCCTGCTGACAGAAAAACATCCGATTGTAATATTCGCCAGTCCTTCTGCGGTAGATATTTATGCTGAGCATATTGTTCCGCAAGTAGATTGGCAAAATGTGAAATTTGCATCGATTGGTCATGTAACAACAGCAGCCCTTGAAAAATACGGGGTGCAGCCAATGGTGCAACCGAAAATCTATACGATGCAAGCTGTAATTGAACAGCTCATCCTGGAGGAACAGACAAAATGACAGAACTATATTTCCAACGTCACCGTCGCTTACGTCAAAATGCAGCGATGCGTGCACTCGTAAAAGAAACATACCTGCAAAAAGAAGACCTTATTTATCCGTTGTTTATTATTGAAGGCGAAAATATTAAAAACCCTGTAAGCTCGATGCCGGGCGTATTCCAATTTTCTTTAGATAACTTGGCTGCTGAAGTAGATGAAATTGTAGACTTAGGCATTCGTGCGGTATTACTTTTCGGAATTCCTAAAGAAAAGGATGCAGTCGGTACTGGTGCTTTCCATGATCACGGCATCGTACAGAAAGCAACACGTTTAATTAAAGAGCGTCATCCAGAGCTTTTAGTCGTAGCAGATACTTGCTTATGTGAATTTACGGACCACGGTCATTGTGGTGTTATTGAAGGCGATCAAGTGTTAAATGATCCATCACTTGATGTGTTGGCGCGTACAGCAGTTTCTCAAGCAAAAGCCGGTGCTGATATTATTGCACCATCGAACATGATGGACGGGTTTGTAACGGCAATTCGTGCAGGATTGGATTCAGCAGGATTCCAGCATATTCCGATTATGTCTTATGCGGTGAAATACGCTTCTAGCTATTATGGACCATTCCGTGAAGCGGCAGAAGGAGCACCCCAGTTCGGTGACCGCAAAACGTATCAAATGGACCCTTCCAATCGAATGGAAGCGATCCGCGAAGCAACTTCGGACGTTGAAGAAGGTGCAGATTTCCTAATTGTGAAACCGGCATTAGCATATATGGATATTATCCGTGATGTGAAAAACAGCTTCCCGCTGCCTGTTGTGGCGTATAATGTATCAGGCGAATATTCAATGGTAAAAGCAGCTGCACAAAATGGCTGGATCGATGAAAAAGCGGTTGTGCTAGAAACATTATTAGGTATGAAGCGTGCAGGTTCCGATTTAATCATTACTTATCATGCAAAAGACGTCTGTCGTTGGTTGGAGGAAAAATAATATGCGTAGTTATGAAAAGTCAAAAGCAGCATTTACAGAAGCGGTTGATTTAATGCCAGGCGGAGTAAACTCTCCTGTACGTGCATTTAAATCAGTAAACTTGGATCCGATATTTATGGATTCGGGCAAAGGTGCAGTAATTAAAGATATTGATGGCAATGAATATATTGACTATGTCTTATCATGGGGTCCGTTAATTTTAGGACATGCACACCCGGAAGTTGTTTCGGCTATTCAGGATCAGGCAGCTAAAGGCGCATCATTCGGTGCACCTACTGTTTCAGAAAACAAGCTGGCGAAGCTTGTAATGGACCGTTTGCCTTCAATGGAAATGATTCGTTTTGTATCATCAGGTACAGAAGCAACAATGTCTGCACTTCGCTTAGCCCGTGGATTTACTGGACGCGATAAAATTTTAAAATTTGAAGGTTCATATCACGGCCATGGGGATTCACTGCTGATTAAAGCAGGTTCGGGTGTAGCGACACTTGGTTTACCTGACTCACCGGGTGTTCCAGCTGATATTGCCAAAAATACATTAACGGTTGCGTATAATGATCTGGAATCTGCAAAATTAGTATTCGAAAAATTCGGCGCTGATTTAGCTGCAGTTATTCTAGAACCGGTTGCCGGCAATATGGGTGTTGTTCCGCCACAGCCAGGTTTCCTTGAAGGGCTGCGTAAACTGACAGAAGAAAATGGAACGGTTTTAATTTTCGATGAAGTTATGACGGGCTTCCGTGTAGACTATGGCTGTGCCCAGGAATATTACGGAATTAAACCTGACCTTACTTGTCTAGGTAAAGTAATCGGCGGAGGTTTGCCTGTTGGTGCCTTTGGCGGAAAGCGCGAAATTATGGAGAAAATCGCTCCGTCAGGACCGATTTACCAAGCAGGTACATTGTCAGGTAATCCGCTTGCAATGACAGCCGGCTATGAAACATTAAGCCGCCTGAACAAAGACTCATATGAATACTTCCGCAAACTAGGAGACAAGTTGGAAGACGGTTTCCGTGCAGCGGCGACGAAATACAATATTCCACACACAGTGAATCGTGCAGGGTCGATGATTGGTTTCTTCTTCACAAACGAAGATGTAATCGACTTTGATTCGGCGAAAAGTTCGGATTTAGAGTTATTTGCAGAATACTTCAAGCTAATGGCCGAAGAAGGAATTTTCCTGCCGCCATCACAATTTGAAGGACTATTTATTTCTACGGCGCATACAGAAGAACATATCGCAAAAACAGTCCAGGCATTCCATAATGTCTTTGAAAAATTAGCGAGATAATCTCATAAATAAAATCATAAATCTCCTTTCTATGCATAATGTAAGCGTAGGGAGGGGATTTTTTATGCAACAGTGGGAAATGAAAGAGACATTTACATTTCCGAAGCAATTAGGAAATGTTCAAGAGAATTCTAAAATAGTAGTAGAACCGAAATGGCATGAAGAGATTAGCGAAGATTCCGTCGTAGTAAGAGGAATTTATGTAGTAAAAGGGAATATTCAATTTGATCATGTAGCACGCGAGGATGAAATTGAGGAAGGTATCTATATCGAGCATATGGATATTGAAAAAGATCATGGTTATTTCGAATACGCCCTGCCTTTTTCAGTAGATTTTCCGAACGATGACATTGAAGCTGTTTCACTTCGCATAAATGATATTAAAGTGGAGCCGAATAATGGCTATTGCTCGTGTAGCTGGGCAGTCCATTGCGATGTGGAAAAGAAAGTACAAGCAATTGCTGAAGTAGAGGAGCCGGCACCAGTTGAAGAAATCGTTTATGAACAGCCTGCAGAAGAAGTACAACCCCGACTTCAAGCGGAAAAAGAAGTAGAATCAACGCAGATGGCCCAGACCGTTCCCCATGAGCTTGATTTTCTGGAACAGTTGGCCGATGCATATAGTCGCGTGCAAATACAATTGAAAAAATAAATAAATGTTCCGTAAGAATCGAAGCTTACGGAACATTTTTTGTTGTGAATTTTAAATGAAATCTGTGAGCAGTAAGTAGGTAAATAAAATTAGAATAGCCAGCAATAATATATCACCCGTTGTCGGAAGTAAGACCGTACGGATCGCCTGAAAAATCGTAATCGGCAAAATACAATGGCGCATAAAGAAACGGAATTTTCGCAGCCATGGAGGCAATAAATAAGGGTTGTAGTTTTTTCGCAATGTCCAGACTCCTTTTGCATAGTATATGTGAAGAGCACAGATAACGTGTTAAAGTATATTCCCCATTCGTGCTTGATATTTCATTAAAAACAGCTTAAAATAAAGTGCAACTATATAATTGAAGCAAAGATTAGGAAGAGTACGTATGTGATCGATGGCAAGAGAGGAAACGGTAGCTGAAAAGTTTCTCCATCAACCATGCAGAAGGTAGCCTAGGAGCTGACTTAGTGAACTAATAGTAGCTAGGATCCGGTTAAACACCGTTATCGAATGAAGTGCCGATTGGGCATTCCAAGGCTGCATATTGACTGCTTGCGCTTTTTTAAATTTAAAGAAAGCGTTTGTGGGTAAGGAATGCGAACGCTTGACTAAACCCGATCGGAAATAAAGGTGGTACCGCGAATTAACTCCCTCGTCCTTTTTTTAGACGAAGGGAGTTTTTTTATGTCCAATAATAAGGTGACAAAGGAGAGATTCATCATGACGGAAATTACAATGCCAACAAAATACGATCCGCAGCAAACTGAAGCCGGCCGCTATGAATGGTGGTTAAAAGGCAAATTTTTCGAAGCAGATCCAACAAGCGATAAGGAACCATACTCTATCGTTATCCCACCGCCAAACGTAACAGGTAAGCTGCACCTTGGCCACGCTTGGGATACAACATTGCAAGATATTTTAATTCGTATGAAACGCATGCAAGGATATGACGCACTATGGTTGCCGGGTATGGACCACGCGGGTATTGCGACACAGGCGAAAGTAGAAGAAAAATTACGTGGTGAAGGTATTACCCGCTATGATCTTGGCCGTGAAAAGTTCCTGGAAAAAACATGGGAATGGAAAGAGGAATACGCTTCTCACATCCGTGCACAATGGTCGAAATTAGGTTTAGGCTTAGACTATTCAAAAGAGCGTTTCACACTTGACGAAGGTTTATCGGATGCTGTAAAAGAAGTGTTCGTTAAATTATACGAAAAAGGCTACATTTACCGTGGTGAACGTATTATTAACTGGGATCCAGCTGCCAAAACAGCCCTTTCAGACATCGAAGTAATTCACAAAGAAGTAGAAGGCGCATTCTATCATATGGAATATCCGCTTGCTGATGGTTCAGGTAAATTACGCGTTGCAACAACTCGTCCGGAAACAATGCTGGGTGACTCTGGTGTAGCTGTACACCCGGAAGATGAGCGCTATGCACACTTAGTAGGGAAAACAGTTATTTTACCTATCGTAGGTCGTGAAATTCCAATCGTTGCAGATGACTATGTAGATATGGAATTCGGTACAGGTGTTGTAAAAATGACACCAGCACATGACCCGAACGACTTTGAAGTTGGGAACCGTCATAACTTAGAACGTATTTTAGTTATGAATGAAGATGGTACAATGAATGACTTAGCGGGTAAATATGCTGGTATGGATCGTTTTGAATGCCGTAAGCAAATTGTTGCGGATTTACAAGAGGCAGGCGTATTAATCGAAATCGAGCCACATGTACACCAAGTAGGTCACTCAGAGCGTACGAATGCTGTTGTAGAGCCATATCTTTCTAAGCAGTGGTTCGTAAAAATGGCTCCGCTTGCTGAAGAAGCATTAAAAATGCAGGCTGATGAAAACGAAAAAGTAAACTTCGTACCAAATCGTTTTGAAAACACATATAACCGCTGGATGGAAAATATTCATGACTGGTGTATTTCTCGTCAATTATGGTGGGGTCATCAAATTCCAGCTTGGTACAACAAAGAAACAGGCGAGCTTTATGTAGGAAAAGAAGCACCTGAAGATGCAGAGAATTGGACACAGGACGAAGATGTTCTTGATACATGGTTCTCATCTGCTTTATGGCCGTTTTCTACAATGGATTGGCCGAATGAAGAATCTGAAATGTTCAAGCGCTATTACCCAACAAATACGTTAGTAACGGGCTATGACATCATCTTCTTCTGGGTAAGCCGTATGATTTTCCAAGGGAAAGAATTTACAGGCGAGCGTCCATTTAAAGACGTTTTAATTCATGGTTTAGTTCGTGATGCTGAAGGACGCAAAATGTCTAAATCTCTTGGTAACGGGGTTGACCCGATGGATGTAATCGACCAATACGGTGCGGATTCATTGCGTTATTTCCTTGCAACAGGTTCATCTCCAGGGCAAGATCTACGTTACTCTACAGAAAAAGTAGAATCTACATGGAACTTTGTAAATAAAATCTGGAATGCTTCTCGTTTTGCATTGATGAACATGGAAGGCCTGACATATGAGCAAATTGATTTAACAGGTAACTTATCAACAGCGGATAAATGGATTCTTTCACGCTTGAATGAAACGATTGACCGTGTTACAACATTATCTGATAAATATGAGTTCGGTGAAGTAGGCCGTGAACTTTATAACTTCATTTGGGATGACTTCTGTTCATGGTATATCGAAATGGCGAAATTGCCACTATACGGTGAAGACGAAGCAGCTAAATTAACGACTCGTTCAGTACTTGCTTACGTTTTAGACAACACGATGCGTTTACTGCATCCATTCATGCCTTTCGTAACAGAAGAAATTTGGCAGCACTTGCCGCATGAAGGGGAGTCAATTACAGTTGCTGCATGGCCGACTGTAAACACGAAGTTCAACTTTACGGCAGAAGCAGGCGATATGCAGCTGTTAATGGATATTATCCGTGCTGTACGTAATATTCGTGCAGAAGTGAATACACCAATGAGCAAAAAAGTACCGATGACAATTTCGGCAAAAGATGAACAAACATCGGCAGTGCTTGAAGTGAACAAAGGCTATATTGAAAAATTCTGTAACCCTGATGGCTTAACAATCGGGGCGGATCTTGAAGCGCCAGCACAGGCGATGTCAGCAGTAGTTTCAGGAGCAGAAATCTTCATGCCACTTGCAGGTTTGATTAATATTGAAGAAGAAATCGCACGTCTTGAAAAAGAGCTCGACAAATGGGCGAAAGAAGTAAAACTAGTTTCCGGTAAGCTATCGAATGAACGATTCGTTTCAAAAGCACCGGAAGCATTAGTAGCAACAGAGCGCGAAAAACTTGCGGATTATGAGGCAAAATACGCAACAGTTGAAAAACGCATTGCAGAACTGAAAAACATGTAATGCCAAAGTGAGGTACCGTATAACGGTGCCTCTTTCTTTTAATTCAGCTATAATAAAACATATTACATATTAGCCGTATTAGGGAGAGAACATAATGTTTCAAACGATGGAGCAATGCACAGATTATATTTTTAAACTAAAAGCAAGCCAATATAAAGGTGAACCATTACAGTCAGCGAAGATTATCCTGGATGCGCTTGGCAACCCGGAACAAAAAACAGAATTTATCCATTTTGCCGGTTCCAATGGAAAAGGTTCAACATTAAATGCGACACGTGAAATTTTTATCGAGCACGGCTTAACCGTCGGCGCATTCATATCTCCGCATCTTGAGCGTGCAAATGAACGGGTGACAATCAACAAACAGCAAATTTCCGATGAGGACTTTTTGCGTATTGCAAATGAGATTGCGGAAGTCATTAAAGATAAATTGGGCGGTAAATTCCCGAGCTTTTTTGAGTTCATGACATTGCTTGCCCTAAAATATTTTTCGGAGCAGTCATTGGATATCGCATTGCTTGAAACCGGTATTGGAGGGCGTTTGGACTCGACAAACGTTGTGACACCGGAAGTAAGTGTGATAACAACAATTTCGCTTGAGCATACGGATATGCTTGGTGAGACGTATGCGGAAATTGCCGCAGAAAAAGCAGGAATTATTAAGCAAGGTAAACCGGTCGTAGTCGGAGTGAAAAATACGGAGGCGCTGGCGGTAATTCAGCAAACGGCAGCACGGCTACATGCTCCGGTCTATACATTGGGTGAACACTTTTATGTGGAGAATCAAAAAAGTGCTTATTTTGACTACCGAGGCACTATTAACATCGACAAAATTAAACTTGCGATGGCAGGGGAACATCAAATGGCGAATGCCGCGCTTGCTATTACAGCAGCACATTTATATCTTGCGTCTTTTAATGCCCAAAAAGTAAAATTGGCCTTGCAGCATGCGAAGTGGGAAGGGCGTTTTGAAAGAGTGCAACACAATATTATTTTGGACGGTGCCCATAATTCGGAAGGGACGACTGCCCTAATAAATACATTAAAGGAAACTGCGCCACAGCATAAAGTAAAGTTTGTCTATGCTGCTTTACAGGATAAGGACCATGGTGTAAGTATAAAATTAATGGATGATGTCGCATCTGAAATGCACTTCACTCAAATTAGCTTGCCGCGCGCGGCAACAGCGAAGCAGCTATATGAACAAAGCATACATTCAAAAAAGTTTATGCATTCGGACTGGCAGGAACTAATTGAAAACGAAATGAACCATTTGGCTGAAGATGAGCTGCTCGTTATTACCGGCTCATTATATTTTATCGCTGAAGTGCGCAGTCTGTTTGCAGAAAGAGGGTGGATTTCATGATTCCATTACTGGATGTATACAAAGAGCGTTGGCAAGTGAATAGTGAACGAGCGATCAAGCCGGGTTTGGACGCAATTAAATCCGCACTGCGTCTTCTTGGACAGCCTGAAAAACAGCTGAATGTAGTCCATTTAGCGGGAACGAACGGAAAAGGTTCAACATTGTCATTTATTGAAGGGGTGGCACGTGAATACGGATTATCAGTCGGGAAGTTTATGTCACCTTGTATTGTAGATGTTCATGATCAAATACAGATTGATGGCCGATCAATCACAAATGAGCAGATGGACCGGATGTTTCAGCAGTTTGCGAAAGCAGGGCTTAGCGGGAAACTGACGGACTTTGAACTACTGACAGCGGTTGCGTTTTTATATTTTGCTGAGCAAAAGCCGGACTTAGTGTTAATCGAAGCAGGAATGGGCGGCAGGGAAGACAGTACAAATGTTGTGACACCGATCGTTTCGATTGTCCCGAGTATCGCTTTGGAACATACAAATTTTTTAGGCAATACATTAACGAGTATTGCATATCATAAAGCCGGCATATTGAAAGAAAATCGTCCGGCAGTAATTGGGGAAATGACAGAAGAGGTTACCGAAGTTTTCGAAAAGGAAGCCGTTCAGAAAAATGTGCCATTATTCAAGTTAGGTACCGACTTTTTCGTTTCCAAAAATGAAGGAACAGAAGTGTATGAGTATCCATTACTGCAACTCAACATTTCCGATTTAAAGCGTCAGCTACTAGGAAAACATCAGGGGCATAATATGGCATTGGCCATTACTGCATTTCTGCAAGTTTTAAAGAATTTCAAATTGCCGCTAGATGTTCAAAAAATCCGTACGGGTGTGAACAATGCAATACTTGCCGGGCGCTTTGAACAAATCCGGCCGAATCTTTATTTTGACGGAGCACATAATCCTGCAAGTATTCAGTCATTGGTGGATACGGTAAAAGAGCACTTTCCGAACAAGCGAATCGAATTTGTCATCGGTTTACTGGCAGACAAGGATGTCAAAACAATTCTGCGGTCATTGGAAGAAGTCGGTGACGCTTTTTATTTCGCCGATATTCATAATGAACGGGCCATGCAGGCAATGACTCTTTACGAAATTAGTCAGGCGAAGGAAAAACAAATAATTGAAGATGTAAACGAATTTCTACAGCGCCCAGTAATAGGTGAAACAGTTCGAGTCGTTACCGGTTCACTCTATTTACTGAGTGAAATTCGACGAAATATGCACTGATTCCGACATGGCAACAAACTTTGGGGGAAGTGCGCATATTGCGATTTACGGGAATTTGAAAAATATGAATTGCCGTAACCGTAATAGAAAAAGCAGACTGCAAATAAAGAAGAATAATAGCGAAAACTTTTTAGTGGGAGGCGACAGCAGTCTCCTCTTTTTTTATCGCTATTTTGCTATTGTTGTATGAAAAAGAGATGGAGCTGTGGCAACGATGAAAGCTTTAAGGAATAATGCCATTTTTCAAGCAATGTTCATTGGAAGTATTACAGGGCTTGCTGGCGTCATACTATTTGTTTTTATTCTGCAACTACCTTCGACAACCGAAGAAGCTGCAGAAACAATCCCGACTGTTCAAACACCTGAGGAGCAGCAAGTACAGCAACAGTATTTTGCATTGCAGCACGGTGTTTTTTCAAATTTTGATAGTGCCGCACAATTTTTAGGGACTTATCCTACGTTAAATAAAGCAGCAGTTGTTAAAGTGGACGATCAGTATTTTGTCTGGTCAAGACTGGATACAGAAAAAGTGGAAACCGCATTAACGATTGTGCCTACCGGTTTTTATAAAAAAATTAAGATTGCGAGCAGCTGTTCTAATCCTGCAGAACTGCAGCTGCCGGTCACATTGAAAGATCCGAAATTGTTCTCGGCTGAGGAAACTGAAGCGATTGACAAAAAACAGGTACCAGAAGATTGGACAGGGATTATGACTGAAGTTTCAAAGCTTTCGACGAATCCGAATGTTGTTCGTCTGCATATGTTTATAAATTATTTTGAGAGTCTTGATTGCTTGAAAGTAACATTTTAATTGATGAAAACATAATCAAATTGTGCTTTTCGCATATTTGCAAATAGAGTTGGCTGTTGTTCAAATTTCCTTTTCTCAGTTACTATAGAGTGTAGGAGGATTGGAAATGAATTTTACTACAAATGAACAACTAATATTAGCTTCTGCTTCACCAAGGAGAAAGGAATTGCTTCAAATGCTGAATGTACCGTTTGAAATTGTGACAAGCGATGTTGTCGAAACAAGCGTTACTGGCGATACGGCCCATGAATATGTGACAGAAGTGGCATTATTGAAAGCGCGGGATGTGGCCCAGAAATGTCCGAATCATTGTATTATCGGAGCGGATACAATTGTTGTGTTTAATGACCAAATACTGCACAAGCCTGTTTCGGAGGAAGAAGCCGTAGAGCATTTAACGAAGCTTTCCGGAAATCGTCATGAAGTGATGACTGCTGTAGCTCTTATTTTGACGGACGGAACAGAGCATACATTTGTTGAAGTAACAACGGTTCTATTTAAAGATGTTTCTCCCCAAATGATTAAGGCCTATGTTCAGACAGCTGATCCTTTCGATAAAGCAGGCGGATACGGAATACAGACGAGTGGCGCCATGCTCGTTGACCGTATTGAAGGAGACTACAATAATGTCGTCGGTTTACCGATTGCTACATTAGTTCAAAAAATGCTTACATTACAACTACTAAAACTACCATTTTAGGAGTGATGTAAATGACGGTTCAACCGTTACTGAATATGAAAATCCATGACGTTCATGAAGCAGACCGCCCGCGTGAGCGCCTCATCCGCCAAGGTGCAAGAAGCCTGTCAAATCAGGAGCTCATAGCCATATTGCTCGGCACCGGAACAAAAAGAGAATCTGTATTGACAGTAGCCAATCGGGTATTGATCAACTTCGAAAAATTGCATAATTTAAAGCATGCAACACTCGAAGAAATGACCGGGATTAATGGAATAGGCGAAGCAAAAGCAGTTTTGCTGCTTGCTGCAATCGAACTGGGAAGAAGACTCGCATCGAAAGATTTGGAAGAACGCTTTACGATCCGCTCGCCGGAAGATGCAGCCACCTTTTTAATGCAGGATATGACATCATTACAGCAGGAGCATTTTGTCTGTCTTTTTCTCAACGTAAAAAATCAGGTTCTCCATAAACAAACCATCTTTGTTGGGAGTTTGAATGCCAGCATTGTCCATCCACGGGAAATTTTCCGCGAAGCTGTAAAACGTTCCGCTGCTTCTATCATTTGTTCCCACAACCATCCAAGCGGCATCCCGACACCAAGCCCGGAAGATATCGATGTCACAACAAGACTTTATGAAGCCGGCAAAATAGTCGGAGTCGATTTGCTCGACCACGTCATCATTGGTGATCATCAGTTTATAAGCATGAAGGAAAAGGGATATTTCTAGAGGATTCTAGGTAAAACATGGGAATAGCGAAATTTATTTTACGAAAGCGAAGCGGCAGGAGCACTGATGCCTAAAGCTAGGAACAAAAGCTAAGACCGCCACGTCCTGTGGCAACGCTTTGTGACCAATATCCAGTTGGCCTCATGCCCGCGGGAAGCGTCACGAAATGGAAATCAATTTATACGCACAGCGAACAAACACCATTTTTTCTCACAAAGAAAAAAATGGTGTTTTTAAATTGTGTCTCACATCTAATGTTTGTAGTTATTTTATAATTAGGAATTATTACATTGCGATAACAATTATTACGGATTTAAAAATTCGTCGACAATTTTCGCAATTGCAACTTTTATTTGTTATATTCGTCATAAGCATGTGGCGATTTTGTTAAATCTTACATATTAATTTTATTTGTCTCGTAACGGAAATAGAAATACAATAGTAAAGTAGTGTTGTAGAAAAAAACATTCGACAAAAGTCGCGATTCGGTGCTTGTAACACTATAATTTTTTGATGTAATTCGTTATAATAGAGCGTATGATTTTGCTAGCATCATAAATTAGAAATTGTTTTAATAAGAAAGGGAGTACTTAATTTGTTTGGATTAGGGAATAAAGATGTCGGGATCGATCTTGGCACAGCTAATACATTGGTATTTGTAAAAGGTAAAGGAATTGTATTACGTGAACCTTCAGTAGTAGCGAAAAATACAAAAACAGGCGATATTGTAGCAGTCGGAAATGACGCAAAAAATATGATCGGTCGTACACCAGGTTCAATCGTGGCTATCCGCCCAATGAAAGATGGCGTTATTGCTGATTTTGAAATTACAACAGCAATGATCCAATATTATTTAAAAGAAGCTATGAAAGCATCGGGTTCTAACTGGAAGAAACCGAATGTCATGATTTGTGTGCCATATGGTATTACATCAGTTGAGCAACGTGCTGTTATTGATGCAAGCCGTCAAGCAGGCGCAAAAGAAGCATTTACAATTGAAGAACCATTTGCGGCAGCCATCGGTGCTAACTTGCCGGTATGGGAGCCAACAGGTTCGATGGTAGTAGATATCGGTGGAGGTACAACGGAAGTTGCTGTTATTTCTCTTGGCGGTATTGTAACAAGTGAATCAGTACGTGTTGGTGGTGATGCAATGGATCAATCCATCATTGCCTATATCCGTAAAACATATAATTTAACAATTGGTGAGCGTACAGCGGAAAGCATCAAAGTAGAAATTGGTACGGCACGTGCTGAAGGACCTGCTGAAACGATGGAAATTCGTGGACGCGACCTGTTAACAGGCTTACCAAAAACGATTGAAATTACATCAGATGAAATTTCAAAATCTTTACATGAAGCTATTGTAGTTATTTTAGATGGCGTTAAGAAAACATTGGAACAAACACCACCTGAATTATCTGCAGACGTAATGGAACGCGGCATTGTTTTAACAGGCGGTGGTGCATTATTGCGCAATTTAGATAAAGTAATCAGTGATGAAACAAAAATGCCTGTATTTATTGCTGAAGATCCGTTAGATTGTGTTGCAATCGGAACGGGTAAAGCATTAGACAACATCGCTCTAATTCGTGCGCAACAATTGAAGTAAGGAGGACTGGCAGTGCCACATTTTTCTAATAAAAAGTTAATTGTCCTATTAGTAAGCGTGATTTTTCTAGTGGCATTGATTGGTTTCTCTTTACGTGATCGTCATAACGCAACATTACCCGAGAAAATTATTAAAGATACAGTTGGCTTTGCACAATCGCTTGTCGCAAAGCCGGCTAATTACATAACAGGTATTTTTAGCAATATTGATTCGCTGTTGAATACGTATGAAGAGAACCAGCGCTTAAAAATGCGTCTAGAAGACTTTGCCGTCCTGAAGGCGGAAGTAAGTACATTAAAGGCCGAAAATTCTTCATTGCGTGAACTCGCATCAATCGAGGAAAGTTTGCGTGATTTCGACCCAATTCAGGCGACGGTCATCGCGAGAAACCCTGATCAGTGGGAAGAAAAAATTATTTTAAATAAAGGGACAGCACATGGTGTTGAAAAAAACATGGCTGTTATGACTTCTCGAGGGCTAGTTGGTAAAATTGTCATTGCGACACCTTATACTTCCGAAGTGGAATTGCTTTATACGAATAATGAAAACTATCGTGTATCAGCAGTAGTACATGATGAAAAGAATAAGGAAATTCATGGTTTAATAGAAGGTTATGACGTTGAGCGTAACGAATTATTATTAAAGCGTATCGATTCCAAAGTTGACCTGAAAGAAGGCGGAAAAGTATTGTCTTCAGGACTTGGTGGAATCTTCCCGAAAGGTATCTTAATCGGTGAGATTACAGAAGTAACAACTGATGATTTCGGTTTAACGAAGATGGCCTATGTCAAACCAGCAGCAGATTTTTCAATGATCGAACATGTTATTATTGCTAAGCGCAAAACAATTTCGGTAGATGGTTCTGACGGTGGCAGTACAAATGAAGATTTAGTAAATGGACCAGCCGATGAAAATGAGGGGGATAAGTAATGCTCGCTCGATTTTTAATTGGCTTCGTTGCTGTCTTGCTGTTTTTGCTAGAATCTGAATTTGCCGTATTCTCCCCATTGCAATTGGGCGAAGGAATCTATTATTTGATTCCGCGTTTTTTAATTTTATATTTAATTTTTCTAGCCATTTATTACAGCCGCAAAAAAGCCATGATTTATGGTCTTATTTTTGGACTTTGTTTTGATGTGTTTTATATTAATATTATTGGTCTTTATACGGTGTTATATCCCGCCATCTGCTATATTGCGGCATGGTGTGTAAAACGTGTTCATCCACATTTAGTATTTTCTACGATTTTGGCATTATTGCTAATGATTGTTTTCGAATTTGTTGTATATGAATTTTTCTATATGCTCCAATTTACAACGATGGCGCTTCAGCCGTTTCTAGTGAATCGATTAGTTCCGACAACAATTGGTAATCTATTATTTTTGATAATGCTTGCATGGGCGTTTAAATATTGTCTTAGCGCTCGTGTATTTCAACGGGCACAATAGCATTTTAAAAAAGCGAAAAGAAACAAAACGGACCTGTAATCCGATTGTTTTCTTTTCGTTATTATGTAGCGCGAGGTGACTTGAAAAAGCTATGAAAAAACAAATTATCCATATTAAAGGAACAAAAGATGGGTTAGTACTTCGTTTGGATGACCAATGTTCTTTTATCGAGTTGGTAGAAGAACTTGGAAAAAAAGTTACAGACGGCCATCTTGATGGTAAAATAGATGTACAATTGCACTTAGGAAAACGTTACTGTACACAAGAGCAAAAAGACCAGCTAACCGAAATTGTGGAACAACAGCAAAAACTATGTGTGAAAAAAATTCAAAGTGATGTTATTACATTAGAAGAAAGCCATAAACTGCTTGAGACAAGTCGCTTCGAAACATATGTAGGCATTGTGCGTTCCGGACAAACGATTCGTGTAACGGGTGATATACTTGTGTTAGGTGATGTCAATCCAAACGGACGTATTGAGGCAGGGGGTAATGTACATATTGCGGGTAAGTTAAAGGGCATTGTGCATGCAGGCATGGGTGGCAATGAACAAGCAATTGTATCCGCGTCACATTTTGAACCAACACATATATTAATCGGGAATTATGTGGAAGTAATGACGAACGAGTCGCAATATATATTAGACAATACCGATCAAATTTTTGCCTATCTTGGAGAAAATAATGTAATAGCATATGATAGAATCCAGGAAATAAGAAATGTACGACCGAATTTATCAACATTCAAAGGAGGAAGCTAAATGAGTGATGAAGAATTATTATTCTCTAAGAATACTGATGATACTGGAGCTCAAAAAGCTACCTTATATAAGGAAGGGGCCGCTAATGTGGGAGAAGCAATCGTTATAACTTCAGGAAAAGGTGGAGTAGGGAAAACTACTACGACTGCAAACCTAGGAACGGCATTGGCACTTCAAGGAAAGAAAGTTTGTCTAGTCGATACGGATATCGGACTGCGTAATTTAGACGTTATATTAGGATTGGAAAATCGGATCATTTATGATTTAGTGGACGTAATTGAAGGCCGCTGTAAAACGCATCAGGCATTAGTAAAGGACAAACGTGTAGATGAACGTCTATACTTGATGCCTGCTGCCCAAAACACAGACAAAAACGCCATCAACCCTGAACAGATGAAAGCTTTGATCGATGAGTTGAAGCGTGAGTTTGACTATATTTTAATTGATTGTCCGGCTGGTATTGAGCAAGGCTACCGCAATGCGGTCGCTGGTGCGGATCGTGCCATTGTTGTGACGACACCTGAAATTTCAGCAGTAAGAGATGCGGATCGAATTATCGGATTGCTTGAGCAGGAGCCGATTGAACCGCCGAAACTTATTATTAACCGAATCCGTAAAAGCTTAATGAACAACGGAGATGCGATGGATATTACAGAAGTAACTACACATTTATCGATTGATTTATTGGGAATCATCATTGATAGTGAAGATGTTATCAGTTCATCCAATAAAGGTGAACCAATTGTCATGAATCCGAACAACAAAGCATCATTGGGATACCGTAATATTGCACGCCGTATATTAGGTGATTCTGTGCCGTTAATGTCCTTGGAAGATGATCAGCCAAAAGGCGTTTTCGCGAAATTAAAAGCATTGTTTAAATAAGAAGTAAGCTGTAAAGAATAAAATTATTTTATTCTTTACAGCTTTTTTTCTATGTACAGGCTTTCTTGAATTGTATTGTCGTTCCTGACATATACTAGTGCAAAAAGATTGGATGGTGAGCTTGAAAAAATGGCAGTGGCTCATCGCGAGTATTGTCTTTGTTATTATTTATAGCTGTAATTATTATGGGGATATCGCTACAAAACGTGTCATTCATTCCGTTGTCTATAGTTCAGATGATTTAGTTATGATGCGAAAAGCGGTGGTGAATTTGCTGTCTAATGAAGACCAGCAGCTCCCTGTTAGTGCAGATGTATCGATTAGTCAATTACAGCTCTTTGAGACGATTGATCGTTTTAATGACGGATTTTTACTCGTGTATGATGAACCGTTCGTATTAAATGCATTGTATGATGGGATGATTGTGTTTACGGGCCATACAAAATACAACGGAAAAACGGTCTCAGTTGTTTATGATACAGGCGATACGGTTACATTTGGATTTGTGGACGACTTCTATGTATTACCTTATACAACGGTAACAAAAGGAGCAGTTGTCGCAACGAAAAAAAGCGGGGAACTCTATATTCAGATTGAACGTAATGGGGAAGTTTTAAATATGGAAGAAACGATTCGCTGGCTAAAGGAACAGCCGTTTTAGATGAAAGTAACGATTCACCCATTATTTTTGTTACTGCTCTTATCAATTGTTTTATATGGAGATATTGCTTTATACAGTATTATTATTGTTTCGCTATTATTTCATGAATTAGGTCATTTTATCGCCGCAAAGCTAGTCGGAGCCAAAATAACACAATGTAAAATTGTTCCGTACGGCGGAGAGATGACAATTAAAGATGAATTGCAATTATCCTATCAGCAGCTGATCATTATCGCTATTGGAGGACCGATTGCAACATGTGTGGGAATCTTTATCAGTTTATTTCTGCCTGATATGCTGAGTGCGAGATTAATAGAAGTGCAGTTATTTATTCTTGCAATTAATCTTGTTCCCATTTGGCCACTTGATGGTGGTAGAATAGTATGCTACAGCATTTTGAAACGGCGGCCGTTTTCTAAAATTTTCGAATTTTATTTAACGGCTTCTTTTTATTTACTTACGGTAACAATTATCGTACTATTATATTTATTGCCACAAACTTTATCTTTAGCAATTATAAGCCTGTTTTTATGGAGCAAAGTAATTGGAGATTGGAAATATCGAAAATACCGTTCTGCTTTTGAAAAAATAGTAATGAAGCGGTTGACTTGATAATTTCGGTGTGGTAGTATTTTAATGTTATTGTTTGTAGCACCCGTGCTACTGCAACCGCGCTGAACAGGTTTAAGTACCTTTATGGGTCACCTGCAATTCCGGGCGAGTCTGAGTCTAAGAGGAGGTGCATTTTAATGTACGCAATTATCGAAACTGGTGGTAAACAAATCAAAGTTGAAGCAGGTCAAGAAATCTATGTTGAAAAACTAGGTGTGGCTGCTGACGAAATCGTTACTTTTGACAAAGTTTTATTCGTAGGTGGAGAAACAGTTAAAGTTGGAGCTCCAACTGTTGCTGGCGCTACTGTAACAGCGAAAGTTGTTAAAGAAGGTAAGCAAAAGAAAATTACTGTTTTCAAACTTAAAGCGAAAAAGAACTACCGTCGCAAGCAAGGTCACCGTCAACCATATACAAAATTAGTAGTTGAAGCTATCAACGCTTAATAAGTAGGTGATGGATATGATTACAGTAACTATTTATAGTGATGAAAATCGTAAATCGTATGGATTTGAAATTTCAGGACATGCTTTATCGGATATCTATGGTCGTGATTTAGTTTGTGCAGGTGCTTCTGCTGTTGCCTTTGGTGCAGTGAACGCAATCCCGCAAATTACAGGAATTACTCCTGAAATCGAACAAGGTGCTGAAGGTGGTTACTTAAAAGTAACTGTTCCACAAGCTGAACTGAATGATGAAACAGACGCTAAATTACAAGTTATTCTGAACACAATGGTGACACAGTTCTATACAATGACTGCGAGCTATTCAGAATATATCGAATTGAAATATAAAATGATCTAGGAGGTGGAACAGAATGTTATTATTAACTTTAGATCTTCAATTCTTCGCATCTAAAAAAGGTGTAGGTTCTACTAAAAACGGACGTGACTCTGAGTCTAAACGCCTTGGCGCTAAACGTGCTGATGGTCAATTCGTTACTGGTGGTTCAATTCTTTACCGTCAACGCGGTACAAAAATTTACCCAGGTACAAACGTAGGCCGCGGTGGTGACGATACATTATTCGCAAAAGTTGACGGCGTTGTTAAATTTGAACGCTATGGTCGCGACAAGAAAAAAGTATCTGTATACCCTACAGCTCAAGAAGCATAATTCTTGCAATGAAAGGACTGCATTTATTGCAGTCCTTTTTTTAAGTTGTTACACGAATTCATAGTTGAATGCAGAGATGCCTTTATGGAGATGGATGATTGAAATTTTCTTAAGTATTGAATATGTATGAGTATGAAGTATGGAAGGAAAACAGATGAAATACTTGTTATACTAATAATATTGGAATACGGAGTGTGTGAAATGACCGTTTCAAAATTAACTGTAAGTGAAGCATTGCGCTTTGCAAATCATGATTATTTGAATCAGCTTCATTTAATCCAGATGAACTTAGATTTAGGACGAGTGGACGAGGCAAAAAAAGTAATTTTTGATCAGTCTGAACATTGTAAAATACTTTCGAACATCAATCGACTTCAATTAACGGAAACAGTTGAATGGCTTCATACTCTATGTTGGCGTTATCCGGCTTTACAGCTAAACATGACAAGTGATGTAAGTACACCAATACAAAGCAAGTACGATGAAGCGATTGTTCAATACTTGGAAAACACAATTATTCATGTTTACGACAAGCTTGATCCATATGAAGAGCATCAATTACTGTTAAACATCGAAACATATGAAGATAAATGGAATATTTCGTTTCATTTAAAGGGAAAATGGGAACAGTCGCCATTTTCAATAGAACAGAATATTTTTAATGTGGAAACATATGAACAAACGAATACAAGTTGGAAATATGTTCTTCACATATGAGGAGTGAAAGAAATGTTTGTCGATCACGTAAAGATTTATGTTAAAGGTGGAGACGGCGGGGATGGAATGGTTGCCTTCCGCCGTGAAAAGTATGTACCAAATGGTGGTCCAGCAGGTGGAGACGGAGCTCGTGGCGGTAACGTTATTTTTGAAGTAGAAGAAGGTTTACGTACGTTAATGGATTTTCGTTACAAACGTCACTTCAAAGCTGAACGTGGAGAGCACGGAATGAGCAAAGGGATGCACGGTCGTCGTGCAGAAGATCTAATCGTTAAAGTACCACCGGGAACAGTTGTGATGAATGCTGAAACAAAAACAGTCATTGCCGATTTAGTTGAACATGGTCAACAAGCCATTATTGCTAAAGCAGGCCGTGGCGGACGCGGTAACTGCCGTTTTGCGACACCATCTAACCCTGCACCGGAATTAGCCGAAAAAGGCGAGCCTGGTCAGGAACTGGAAGTAATTTTAGAATTGAAAGTATTGGCGGATGTTGGATTAGTTGGATTCCCTTCAGTAGGTAAATCAACATTACTATCTGTTGTTTCTTCTGCAAAACCTAAAATCGGCGCTTATCACTTTACAACTATAGTACCGAACTTAGGTATGGTGGAGACTGATGATGGCCGTTCATTCGCAATGGCAGATTTACCTGGTCTAATCGAAGGCGCACACCAAGGTGTCGGATTAGGGATGCAGTTCTTGCGTCACATTGAACGTACACGCGTCATCGTACACGTTATCGATATGTCAGGTATGGAAGGCCGCGAACCATATGATGATTATGTAACAATTAACAACGAGCTTGAGCAATATAATTTACGGTTACTTGAGCGTCCTCAAATTATCGTAGCAAATAAAATGGATATGCCGAATGCGGAAGAAAACTTGGAAGAGTTTAAAAAGAAAGTAGGCGAAGACGTAAAAATCTTCCCGATTTCAGCCGTTTCCCGTCAGGGTTTAAAGCCGTTACTATTTGAAATTGCGGATCTTTTAGAAGTAACACCTGAGTTCTTATTACATGATGTAATCGACGAAGAATCAGATGCGGTAGTAATGTACAAGCATGAAGGCCAAGGTGGCGACTTCGAAATTACACGTGATGATGATGGTGCATATGTGCTTTCAGGATACACAATCGAACGCCTATTCAAAATGACTGACTTCAGCCGTGAAGACGGTATTCGACGCTTTGCTCGCCAGTTACGTGCAATGGGTGTCGATGAAGAGTTACGTAAACGCGGTGCTCAAAATGGCGATACTGTACGTTTAATGGAATTCGAATTTGACTTTGTCGACTAATTAAGTGGGGGATGACGATGAAAAACGTAGCAAATCAGCGATATTATTTAGTGCGTGAAGATGTCCTGACAGATGCGATGCAAAAAACATTGGAAGCAAAACAATTATTGCAAAAAGGATCTGTTTCATCCATTTGGGATGCGGTAAAAGAAGTGGATTTATCTCGCAGCGCATTTTATAAATATCGTGATGCAGTTTTTCCTTTCCATTCGATTGTGCAAGAGCGTATTTTAACGGTTTTCATTCAATTGCAAGATCGAAAAGGTACACTTGCCAAATTACTCGAAACTGTATCTGATGCCCATTGCAATGTCCTGACGATTCACCAGACGATTCCGATTCAAGGGCGTGCCAATGTGACGCTTTCTTTAGATGTGACAAGCATGTCTTATGAGCTGGATGAACTTATTCGCAGCTTAAATCAACTTGAATTTATCGAATCTGCTGAAGTAATCAGTTCAGGCGCATTTTAACTTTTCTTCAAAGAGCAGATGTTGCTTATAGAAAAAGTGAGATGACCCTCAGCAATTACATCAGGATATAATTAAATAAAAATTGCTGTCCAATAAGTTTTAGGGCATATTGGACAGCTTTCTTTATAGGATAAATTTCCAGAAAATTTAGAACTTATAATCGAGGTGCTCATTAATGTCAGAAAAAAATTGGGAAAAGAGAGTTGCTTACCTAGGTCCGGAAGCATCATTTACATATTTAGCTACAAAGGGTCTGTTCCCGAATGATTGGCATATTCCGTACAAGTCCATTCCGGAATGTATTGAAGCTGTATCGGAAGGGAAAGTTGAGCTGGCGGTTGTCCCTGTGGAAAATGCGCTGGAAGGCTCTGTTCCGCTGACAATTGACTATTTGTTTCATGAATCCGAGCTTTTCGTTACAGCTGAAGTCATGTCGAAAATCCAGCAGCATTTATTAGTGAATAAAAAATTCGCGGAAGATATCGAGGCAATAGAAGAGATTTATTCCCATCCGCATGCTTTGGCACAGTGCCATAAATATTTATATTACAATCATGGTGATGTAAGACAGACATCGTATTCTTCAACAGCTGCTGCAGCTGAGCTTGTTTCCCGTACAGAAGACCGCTGTATCGCTGCTGTTGCGAATCTTTCTGCCGCCGAAAAATATAATTTACATATACTGGAACATAATATCCATGATTTCCACTTTAATCATACGCGCTTCTTCGTTTTATCGAAGCAAAATATAAAGCATGGCTTAGTACCGCTGCAGGCACAGCCGAAAACAACGTTTATGCTTACATTACCGACAGATGTGTCTGGTGCGCTTCATCAAGTACTATCAGTATTTGCTTGGCGTAAACTGAACTTGAGCAAGATTGAGTCGCGTCCACTTAAAACAGGACTCGGGAATTATTTCTTTATAACTGATATACTAGCAGATGAAGAGGAACCAATGATGAAAGGTGCAGTTGAAGAACTGATTGCACTAGGCTGTAAAGTGAAGTCACTCGGAACATATTATACATACGTCACACCGGAATGAGGTGAAAAGCATGAAGCGAATCTTATTATTTGATGGAGTGTGCAATTTCTGTGATGCAAGCGTCAAGTTTATTATTAAACGTGACCCGAAAGCATTGTTTCAGTTTGCTTCGCTTCAAAGTGATGTTGGGGTAGCTTTGTTGAAAAAGTATGATGTGCCGGTAACCACGGACAGTATTGTGTTTATTGAAAATGACCGGCATTATACAGAATCGACGGCCGCACTTAAAATTACACGAAATTTATCGGGTTTGTGGAAGCTGTTTTATGTATTTATCGTTGTACCAAAACCGGTTCGCGATCTTGTGTATCGCTGGATTGCCAAAAACCGCTACAAATGGTTCGGAAAAAAGCAGGAATGCATATTACCTTCACCAGAACAGCGAAAACGATTTTTATAAAACAACACGTGCACTCTGCTTCATGCGGAGTGCTCTTTTTGTTTGTTAGGATGCGTCAGGAATTTTATTGGAACAATGGTGCCGGTTATTAGAAGAATTAAGCCGTTTATTAGAAAAAGCACCGAGGTTATTAGTACTTGGATGAATTTTGGAGACGCATCCGTGTTTTTTATTACATATAGGCCTGAATAAAATGGACGTATCGTTTATATTAGAACATCGGGACGGTATATTAGAAATTCGTCTATTTATTAGTACATAAAAATTTATTTTAGAAGATCTGCAAATATATTAGAAATTAAGTTAAGAAATCAAACTTTCCTATAACGGGGCTCGTCTAATTGTTGAAAGGAGGTATTACGGTGGAAGGTTATTTAATAAATGATACCGCTAACTTATCAAATGAAGCGATTATAGATGAACTAATGCAGCATTACGGAGAAGACGTATTAAAGCTTGTCATACAATATGTACATAATAACTCGGTTGCCGAGGATCTGACACAGGAAATTTTCGTGAAATGCTACAGGGCACTTCCTTCTTTTCAATATGGCTCGTCGTTAAAAACTTGGCTTTGGCGCATTGCAATCAACCATTCAAAAGATTATCTGAAAAGCTGGTATGCCAAAAATGTTGAAGCAAAAGATGATGAAGCTTTTATGCAAGTGGAAAGCAATATTTCCGTTGAACAGGAAGTCATCCAGCAACAGGAAGATGATAACTTAGTAAAGGCGGTCATGGCGCTGCCGATTAAATACCGTGAAGTTATTTATTTATGTTATTACGAAGATCAGACGATGAAGGAAATGGCAGATGTACTGCAAATTAATGAGAACACAGTAAAAACAAGACTTCGAAACGGGAAGCAGCTATTAAAAAAATATCTGGAGCGTGAAGAAAATGGATGATCGTTTAAAAAATTTGAAAAAAGCGATGGATCGCACTGCATTTTCCAGCACGAAGTTCACAGAGCAGCATAAAGAAAATGTTCAGCGGCAGTTAAGCGCCGATGAGTTGAAAAAGATTATTTTATCACTTCTTTTTGAAGCAAAGTCCGGTATTGAAATTACGCAATTACTGCATATAAGGGGGATACGGGATGTTGTCAACAATGAGGGATTGATTTATTCGATTCTTCATGAACAGGAAAGCAATGGATTTGTTCTCTCCAATTGGAAGGAAGGCATTAAGCGGTACGAGTTAACGAAGACCGGTAAAAAACAATTACAGCAAGAAGGTCATGTGAAACTGACATTAAAGGAACGGCTATGGGGGGTGCGCATTCATGCAGAGTGAAAGCTTCTTAAGAAAAGTAACTGCCTTTATTCGTTCGAAGGAAGCTCAGGTTCATGTGTATGAAGAATTGAAGCATCATATTGAATATTCGAAAAATGCATGGATGAAAAAAGGATATACACCAGAAGAAGCAGAACGAAAAGCGATCGAAGAAATGGGTTCGCCGTCCGAAATCGGGAAATCCATGGACAAAATTCACCGTCCGAAAATTGACTGGCTGCTGATTAGTTTAGTTGCCATTCTTTTAGGTGCAAGTTTTATCCCGATTTTATCATTTGACAGTACCATCATTTTTGGGACGGATATGACTGATTATTTTATTCGAAATAAGTGGCTGCACTTTCTATGTGCCGTAATATTGGTTGCAGGACTGACGTATATCGATTATCGGAAGCTGGAACGCTTCAGTCTGGCTATATATTTTGGTGCCCTTATTTTGTTAATGATATTAAATTATTTTCCGACAGCTATGGTGCAAGGGCAAAGCTATTTAATGGTAGGACCGATACAGATTCAGGCTTGGACCGTTTTACCATTGCTGCTCATTGCTTGGGCAGGCTTTTTTACGCAGAAAAAACTAAAAAGCTGGCAGTTAATCGTCTTATTCGTTTTGCCGTTATGGTTTATTCTAAGTGCACCAAGCCTGATAGCAGCGCTTATTTATGCAGGTGCAGTGACGGTATTGTTTTTTGTTAGCGACTATTCCGCCAAGACAAAAATTGTGACAAGTATGGCGGGAAGCGGGTTCATAGCGAGTAGCATGTTCCTGATCATTCCCCGGCTGCACGATTATCAGCTTGTACGGTTATACGCATTTTTGGATCCGTCTAGCTATGCGACAACGGAAGGCTATGTTTATTTGGTAGTTAAAAATGCACTAAATGAAGCAGGATGGTTTGGGGCAGAGAAGGTTCGTTATATTCCGGAAGGGCATACAGACTTTGCTTTGGTATTGCTTATTCAGGAATTCGGATATATTGCAGGGATTGTCATCGTATCGGTATTATTTGCCATCGCCTTTCGTATACTTTGGAAAGTGAACCGATTGACCCGTTCCTATGGCAAAATGCTTGTAATTGGAGCAGTATCTTTTTATTGCATGCAGTTTGGATATTCTGTTGCCATGATACTTGGCTGGTTGCCGATCATCGGATTGTCGCTTCCTTTTATAAGTTATGGTTTTACACCTCTCCTATTAAACTCATTTGTCATCGGGATTGCACTAAGTGTATATCGCCGGAAAACATTCATCAGAAGTGGCGTACAACGGAATTATTCATAAGAAAAACAGCTTATTCATTTGACAAGTGTCTTCTGAATAAGCTGTTTTAACTTAGTTTTCAATTAAAAAGCCGCGTTGTCGCAATTTTTCTTCGGCCAGATTCAAGCTTTCTTCGGAAGTCGAGCTAATGACATGTAAGTGAGTACCATCCGTTAATGCAGAAAGGTACAATGCATTAGTTTCCTGGACACGTTTCACAAAATGCTCAACTTCCAAGCGGTTAGAAACCATAATCGAAGCGGTAATTTCTCCGTATACCGGATGTTCGACAATAACGCTTTCGACCGTAACCCCACAATCAACCAATATGAAAAGCTCTTCTTTTGCCTCATTTGGATTGTGCATACAGACAATTTTTCGCTGAAGGCGTGTTTGCTGGACATTGTGCATATAAATATAACCTTGGCTTGTTGCTACAATCGGTTCATTTCGTGCTTTCAATAAATTCATATCATTGACGATGACTTGTCTTGAAACATTTGTATGCTTCGCCAAATCTGTACCTGTCATTGGCTGTTCAGCAGTTTTTAACAATGCTAGCAGTTCCAGACGACGTTCTTCACCTAATAATTTTTTCAATATATTCACCTCAATTAGCATACCGGTTCCTTTTCATCTTATCATATTTACCGCTTGCTAAGCGTGAACATTGTGGCAATAGCACAATTTGTGCATATGCTATTACGAGAAAAGGAGGAAAGAAGTGCGCGTTCATATTGTTCAAAAGGGAGACACTTTGTGGAAAATCGCGAAGCAATACGCGGTTGGCTTTGAAGAATTAAAGCGATTAAATGCCCATTTAGCAAACCCTGACTATATTGTTCCGGGAATGGAAATCTATTTACCGGACACGACAGCGAAAAAAGAAATGCCGCAACCTATGAAGGAGCAGCCGAAGTCTGTTAAGGAGCAACCGGTACCAACACCGGCCCCAGCACCGAAAAAAGAGCAAATTGTTAAGCCGGCCCCTGCGCCTGCTCCAACACCGGCTCCGATGCCGATGCCACAGCCGCAAAAGCCGCTTTGGCAAGGGGATATTTATTTACAGCAACCACAGCCGATGCCAATGCCAATGCCGAACTGGCAGACACATGTACATGTTCAGCCGACATTTGAAAATACGGTGACAGTACCGCAACCTATACCAATGCCACCGCAACCGGTTGTTCAACAACCTCCGCAGCCACCACAGCAACCGATTTTCATCGAACAACCGCAATATATCCAGCCGATGCCGATGCCAATGCCACAAATGCCTGTGTGTCCAACATGTCACCATATGCCGATGCCAATGCCAATGCCACAAATGCCTGTGTGTCCAACATGTCACCATATGCCAATGCCAATGCCAATGCCGCAAATGCCTGGATGTTCAAAATGTCATCAAATGGCAATGGAATCTCCAATGCATATGCATCCAATGCCAATGCCGCAAATGCCTGGATGTTCAAAATGCAACCAAATGGCAATGGAATCTCCAATGCATATGCAACCAAATATGTATATGGAGCCGATGTCGGTGCCTATGCAAATGCAGATGCAGCCAATTTTCCATGAAGAGTCTTCATTAAAGGGAGATCATTGCCAGGATAAGGATCATCTAGTACACCAGTATTATGAAGAAATTGACCACATGATGCGTCAACAAAACCCTTGTTGTCACCCACACATGATGCCGTATACAGAAAATACAATGCAGCAAATGATGCCATATCCAGCCAATACGATGCCTCAAATGCACCCAATGCCACATCCGCCGAAATCATGTCAATAGTAATTAAAGAAAATTGCTGGAAGTGGGATACACATAAAGGGTCCTTTTTTATGAAGTACTATGAGAATGGTTTTGTTGCGCAGAAAGTTAAAGCGATTCATCGAGAGCTTGATAATATACAATTTCCATATCATATTCCACTTGTTGAAAATGAAGAGCCGCATATATTAAAGCAGTTTTGGTTTGATGGGAAAAGTGCGGAGTATAAACGTTTTGAACATCAGCAGCTTTCCCTCCATGCAATCGAAAAACTGCACGAAACTAATGAAGTCATTCCTTGGGCGGAAACGGGCATCTTGTCCACGTATCAACTACAGGAGAAGTGGGCGAGGAGATTTGAACGTTTTATCAATCATGAAAGAGAACTAAGACGTTTATTAAAAAGCAATTATGATATTTTAGTCAATCATGCTTCTTATGCCTTAGGTTTAATGGCTCAAATTACAGTTCCGAGTGAAAAGCATACGATTTTACATGGGGATGTTGTTCATCATAATGTGATGTTACGTGGCGAAGACGTGAAACTTATTGATTTTGATTTAGCCTCTTTAGGAGAGGCGTCAGATGAAATTATTTTATGGCTTCATCGCGTATTGCCACATGTTCAGTATGAAATACAGCCACTTGTAAATGACCATCATTATTTGCATAAAGCGCAGGAAAAGCTTCATTATTTGTTTTTCCCGAATGAAATATTAAGGGAATGTTTATTCTATTTGAAACTCAGCGACCGGCAAAAGCTTTCCTGCTATCCGTTTATTCAATCGATTGTTTATGACTGGATGAAAAATTATGATTCTTTTGCAAGACAGATTGATACATTGCAAAACTAATTTGCAGTTTATAATCGATGTTAGATGGAGAAGAATATGATAAACTATTAAAGGCTGTCTTTAAGGACGGTCTTTTCTTTTTTGATGCAACATACGTTCGGTAATTCACAGTTCTTATGCTATAATAGAGCGAGAAATGTGAGGGATAAAACGATGTATGATTATTTAAAAGGACAGGTTACTAGGGTTACACCAGAATATATTGTATTAGAGCAACAAGGCATTGGCTGGATGCTGTATACACCAAATCCATTTGCATTCCGTACATCTGCAAGTGAACAGCAAATCTATGTGTCATTGCAAGTGCGTGAAGATGCCCAAAATTTATATGGATTCAATAGTTTGGAACAACGTGAATTATTTAAAAAACTGATTCAAGTATCAGGCATCGGCCCAAAAGGTGCGCTTGCTATTTTAGCGAGTGGAAATCCAACTTCAGTCATCCAGGCAATTGAAATGGAAGATGAAGCATTTTTAGTCCGTTTCCCAGGTGTCGGGAAAAAAACTGCACGTCAAATGATTCTCGATTTAAAAGGGAAGCTGGACATGCTGCTTGATCACGTCGAGTTACCGAGCGCCGAAAATGAACTGCCATTATTTGGAGTGAATCCGAACGAGCATGAGTTGCAGGAAGCGATGCTGGCACTTGTCGCATTAGGCTATTCAGAAAAAGAATTAGATAAAATCAGACCGCAATTAAGTGAAGACGAAAAGTTAACTACTACAGACGCCTATATTAAACAGGCATTGAAACTGTTGTTGAAATTGAAATAAAAAGGAGTGAGAATCATGTCAGACCGTGTACTTTCTGGTGAAGCAACAGATGCCGAGCAGCAGTTTGAGCTATCTTTAAGACCACAACGTCTAGCGCAATACATAGGCCAGGATAAAGTGAAAGAAAATCTGAAAATCTTTATCGAAGCCGCTAAGCTACGTCAGGAAAGTCTTGACCATGTTCTCCTTTATGGTCCACCAGGTTTAGGGAAGACGACGTTAGCAATTGTCATTGCAAATGAGATGGATGTAAATGTAAAGATGACGAGCGGTCCTGCAATTGAGCGGCCTGGGGATTTAGCAGCGATTTTAAGCTCCCTTGAAGCAGGGGATGTACTTTTTATCGATGAAATTCATCGCCTGCCTAGAGCGATTGAAGAAGTGCTTTATTCGGCAATGGAAGATTTCTGTCTTGATATCGTTGTTGGAAAAGGTCCTGAAGCCCGTTCGATCCGATTGGAATTGCCGCCCTTTACACTCGTCGGTGCAACAACGAGAGCTGGTGCTTTATCTGCTCCGCTTCGTGATCGTTTTGGTGTATTATCGCGCCTGGAATATTATGATGAGCAGTCTCTCGCTGAAATTGTCGTCCGCTCCGGCGAATTATTCGGTGTTGCACTCGATAAGCATGCGGCATTTGAAATTGCCCGCAGATCCCGAGGGACACCTCGTATTGCAAATCGATTGTTAAAACGTGTCCGTGACTATGCACAAGTATTGGCAGATGGCATTGTTTCCACAAGTCTTGCTGAGCAGGCATTAGAACTGCTGCAAGTCGATCCACGTGGACTGGACCATATCGATCATAAACTTATGCAGTCAATGATTGAACGATTCGGCGGGGGGCCTGTCGGATTGGATGCATTAGCGGCCTCGATCGGGGAAGAACGCATTACGATTGAAGATGTATATGAACCATATTTACTGCAAATCGGATTTATCCAACGAACACCACGCGGCCGAATCGCGACAAATCTATGTTACGACCATTTCGGTTATCCGCCGACACAAAATGAATAGAAGGAAGTTTTGAACGTGAAAGTAGAAGATTTTGATTTTTATTTACCAGAGGAATTAATTGCCCAAACACCATTATTGGACCGTACAGCGAGTCGTTTAATGGTAGTAAATCCGAACTCACTGGAAGTGGAGCATCACACATTCGGCCATATTTTAGATGAGCTAAATGCAGGGGATTGCCTTGTACTGAATGACACACGCGTATTGCCGGCACGCTTAATGGGTGTCAAAGCTGATACGGGTGCGAACATCGAATTATTGCTGTTAAAACAGACAAATGACGATGAGTGGGAAACATTAGTAAAGCCTGCAAAGCGTGTAAAAACAGGTACTGTCGTTACTTTTGGCGATGGACTATTGACGGCAACTTGTACGGGTGAGCTGGATCACGGCGGCCGTACTTTTAAATTCACATATGACGGGATCTTTTATGAAATTTTAGATCAACTTGGTGAAATGCCATTACCGCCATATATCCGTGAAAAGTTGGATGACCAAGATCGTTATCAAACGGTTTATGCGAAAGAGCGCGGTTCTGCAGCTGCACCAACAGCTGGTCTGCATTTTACACAGCCATTACTTGAAGCGATTAAAGCAAAAGGTATTGAAGTCGTATTCATTACACTGCATGTGGGACTTGGTACATTCCGCCCTGTAAGTGTGGATTCGATTGAGGACCATGATATGCATTCTGAATTTTACAGTGTGACAGTAGAGGCAGCGGCTGTAATTGAACGTGTTAAACAAGCAGGTGGCAAGGTTATATCGGTAGGGACAACCTCAACTCGTACGCTTGAAACAGTCGCATCCAAAAATGACGGTAAAATTGTTGCTTCTCAAGGGTGGACAAATATTTTCATTTATCCGGGATATGAATATAAAGCAATCGATGGACTAATTACAAACTTCCATTTGCCGAAGTCAACATTAGTAATGCTTGTCAGCGCACTCGCTTCAAAGGAAACAATTATGAACGCTTATGAACAAGCGGTAAAGGAAAAATACCGTTTCTTCAGCTTTGGCGATGCTATGTTTATCCGACCGACTAAGTAATTTGCAATTAGACAAAAACCTATATACAATAATAGTTTGTGCAACACCTACTAAACTTAGTAGGTGTTTTCATTCGAAGTACTGTGTTTACTTTAGAAACGAGAGGATTTTTTTATTATGACTGAAACAACAAAACAACCACCAATTCGTTATGAATTGATTAAAACTTGTGCACAGACTGGTGCGCGTTTAGGTATTGTGCATACACCACACGGATCATTTGAAACACCAACATTTATGCCGGTTGGTACACAAGCGACAGTAAAGGCAATGAGCCCTGAAGAACTAAAAGAAATGAATGCAGGAATTATCTTGTCAAACACTTATCACCTATGGTTGCGTCCAGGGAATGATATCGTGAAGGAAGCAGGCGGACTGCATAAATTCATGAACTGGGATCGTCCAATTTTAACGGATTCAGGCGGTTTCCAAGTGTTTTCATTGTCAAAATTCCGTAAAATTGAAGAAGAAGGCGTTTATTTCCGTAACCATTTAAATGGAGACAAGCTGTTTTTATCTCCGGAAAAGGCGATGGAAATCCAAAATGACCTAGGCTCTGATATTATGATGGCATTTGATGAATGTCCGCCATTCCCGGCGACATACGAATACATGGAGGCTTCAGTTGACCGTACAACACGTTGGGCAAAACGCTGTAAAGAAGCACACCAACGCCCGGAAGAGCAGGGACTGTTCGGCATTATTCAAGGCGGGGAATATGAAGAGCTTCGCCGTAAATCAGCTGAAGCATTAGTAGAGCTGGATTTCCCGGGTTATGCAATCGGCGGTTTATCAGTTGGTGAGCCTAAAGATATTATGAATAAAGTATTGGACTTTACTGCACCAATGATGCCGGCAGACAAACCGCGATATTTGATGGGTGTCGGTTCACCGGACTCTTTAATCGATGGATCAATCCGCGGCATCGATATGTTTGACTGTGTACTACCAACACGTATTGCACGTAATGGTACATTAATGACATCTGAAGGACGTATGGTCATCAAAAATGCGAAATATGCAAAAGACTTTACGCCAATCGATGAAAATTGCGATTGTTACACATGTAAAAACTATACACGTGCATATGTTCGTCATCTATTGCGTACGGAAGAAACATTCGGCTTACGTTTAACGTCATATCATAACTTACGCTTCCTCATTAAATTGATGGAAGATGTACGCCAGGCGATACGTGAAGACCGTCTAGGCGATTTCAAAGAAGAGTTCTTTGAAAAGTACGGTTACAACAAACCAAATGCTAAAAACTTCTAAAAATATGTTCGAAATCCGAAATTTAATATAATTTTTTTGAGAAAAAAAAGAGTTTTTTGCGCAAAAATCAGCAATTCTATACTATACTAGGTAAGTGAGAAAGAGATAGAGAAAGGGGGCAATTTGAAAATGGAAGGTTTAGTACAATTTTTACCGATTATCGTAATGTTCGTTGCGATGTGGTTCATTTTAATTCGTCCGGCACAAAAACGTCAAAAAGCAACTGCTACAATGCAAAACAGCTTAAAACGTGGTGATAAAGTCGTTACTGTAGGTGGCTTACACGGAGAAGTTGATGCAATTGAAGATACGACTGTCTATTTAATCGTTGACGGAAATACACGTTTAAAATTCGAACGCCAAGCAATTGGCCGTGTAGAATCAGTTTAAACGTTTCTAAAAAAGCTTGTGGAAAATAATTTTTCCACAAGCTTTTTTGTATCTTTCATGCAATTTAGAACAAGCTATTGTATGAGAGGTGAATCAATTGGAAGATTATACATTAATTATATTCCGAACAATTGTTTTATATATTATTTTACTAGTTGTTTTCCGTCTTATGGGCAAGCGTGAAGTTGGTGAACTCAGCATTGTGGATCTGGCAATATTCGTATTGATGGCTGAAGTAGCTGCAATCGCTTTGGACGATTATGACAGGCAGTTCTTTAAAGCCATTTTACCGATTATTTTGTTATTTTTGATTCAATACTTAAACTCCTGGCTTATATTAAAAAATAAAAAACTGCGCGACTTTATTGAAGGAGATCCGTCGCTTGTTATCCGCGACGGATTCATCTGTGAAGGTGAAATGAAAAAGCAGCGCTACAATCTCGATGATTTGCTCCAGCAATTACGTGAACAGGGAGTCTGCTCTGTACAGGACGTTGCCTACGCATTTTTGGAACAATCCGGAAAGCTATCGATTTACCAAAAAGATCAGGGCGGATTTATTTTGCCTCTCATTTTGGACGGCTATGTTGACAAAAGACATTTAAAAATTCTTGGTAAAGATGAAAAATGGCTCGTTCATGAATTATTGGTAAACGGTTATCCCAATATACGCGATATATTCTACTGCAGTTATGAAGACGGAAAGTGGTTTGTCCAATTACGAGCGCGAAAAAATTGAACGAAGATACTGGAAATCAGTAAAACGGATTTGTTTTGTAATGAACAGTAACAGCAAGACAAACCCAATTGTAATTGCAACGCTTATGATAAGCGGCATTCCGGCAGCAATGATCGGCTGTACAAAACAAGTAAGGATAAAAATACCATACGGCAGAACGAAAAAGCGGAAACCAACATTAATCTTTTTCTGCTGTCTAATGGAAGCGATGTGTAAGAAGGATGTGATTAATACGCCAAAGCCTATAGCGATAATCGCCCCTTTTTCCTGAATTGCAGGTTGTGAGGCAAGGAAAAACAGTAAAAACAGTTTTCCGATTCCTCCGTAGATGGAATTCATCATGGCAGCCTGCGCTTCATCTAGTGCTTGTAAAATAGAATGAAGCGGACTCTGTATATAATAAAAATAAAAGATAGGAGCCAATATTTTCATATAGCCACGATTTTCCTCAAGATGGAACAGTACCATAGTCAACTCATCGCCGTGTATGAAAAACACGGTAGCGGCCATACAGCCAATCAAAGAAGAGAGTCGTAATGAATGTGTGATGCGTTTATTAAGCAACGGGTAATTATTGCTGGCTAGTGCGCTGCTTACTGCAGGAATGAGTACTATTGCCAATGCGGCAGGTATAAAAGCCGGGAACAGCAGCAATGGTATATGCACACCTGAGATGATACCGTACAATGTAGTGGCCGCGCCTGCAGCCAATCCTGAAACTGTCAGTGCTTTTAAGAAAATGATTGGTTCCAAAAACCATGTAAATGTACCAAACAATTTACTGCCGGCTGATGGCAATGCAATATTAAAAATCGGTTTTGTAAAGGAAGTGCCTGTTGATCCCTTTTTGAACATTCTACTTGAGCGTTTATAAAAAATCGCCAAAAACAGTAATGAAAAAATCTCACCAATTGCTGTTATCCCCATAGCGGCTGCCGCTGTCAATGCAGGCGATTCCGAAATGAAATAAGGCAACAATACGACAATGAGGCCGATCCGTACAAGCTGCTCAAGAAGCTGTGCCCATGCAGTTGGTGCAATTTTCGCTAAACCTTGCAAATATGCTTTTATTAAGCTAGAAAAGATTACGATCGGAATTGTGAATAGGCTAATATAAAGAGTGAAAATAAGGTTTTCATTATGTAAAAGCACTTTTGCGATATACGGAATAGCAAAATAAATGAATGGGCTAAATAAAATAATTGAAATGGCCGAAATTTTGATTGCCGTTTTCATTACGGATGTAACATGTTCCGTTTTCTTTTTCGCATGGTATTCTGCAATAAGCTTGGAAATTGCAATCGGAATACCTAATTGAATTAGTGAAATGAAAAATATAAATGTCGGATAAGCCGTCATATAGAGCCCGACCGCTTCCTCCCCGGCAATACGCATAAACTGCATTCTGTACATAAACCCAAGACATTTTGAAATAAATATGACAAACATTAAAAATAATGTTCCTTTTAGAAATGAGCCCAAATAACTTCTGCTTTCTCCCTTCTCAATTTAATTTCATTCATATACAATAAAGTATGCAGTAGTAATCGCAGTTAAAACCTAAGTTCAGGAGTGATCGACATGCAAATTCCATTTTTCGGCCTTTATGAAAAGGTACAGCTTATATTGACGAACAAAATCGAGGAATTCCATTACTATGGATATGATTCGATAACAGAACAGGATTTATGGAAATATTGCATCGATAAGGTGTGGCGCAAAAAAGATGTGCAAAATATGCGGTTGCATGAGCTGACATCCGGCATTTTCGGTGCAACGGCTTCGGAAGTGCTTAGCTATATGCAAATAAGGGATTTTAAGCGTAATGAATTGAACTTAAAACTTTCCAATGAGGAGCTTCAGAGTTTATTCCATCCGCTTAAAGAGTAGGGAAAAATAAGAATAATATAATAAATTATCTAGTAATAATTTGACAGTTTCCATAAGCTGTTTCATAATGAGAGTGTTGTGCTTTTCAAACTGTCGGATTGTTATTTTTGAAAAGTGATTCAGGAAATTATTGAAATGAATACATAGTTTGTGGAAGGTAATTTTTACGTGTTACATCACACCGCGTTTCGTGTGATATTGAGGAGGATTTTTTAATGAAATTAGCAAACCGTATCATTACGTTCATACTTGTCGTAGCATTGCTATTTACAGGGATGGGCACAACGGTAGAGAAGGTTTTAAACGATGTAAAACTTGGGTTGGACCTTCAAGGTGGATTTGAGGTACTTTACGAAGTGGAATCACTTGTTGATGGACAAAAGATTACCCAGGATGTACTGGCCGATACAACGTCAGCATTAAACAATCGTATTAATGAATTTGGTGTAAGTGAGCCAAGCATTCAAATTGAAGGGGAAGACCGAATTCGTGTTCAGCTTGCTGGTTTGGCGGATCAGGATTCTGCTCGTGAGCTATTATCGAGTACAGCGAATTTAACTTTCCGTGATGTAAATGACAATATTTTATTGGATGGTACTGATTTAAAGGAAGGTGGCGCAGCACCGTCATTTGACCAGCAGAACCGCCCAATCGTAACGTTAACATTAAAAGACGCGGCAAAATTTGCGGAAGTGACGCAGAAAGTCATGAGCATGGGCGCACCTAATAACTTATTAGTTGTTTGGCTGGACTTTGAAGAGGGTGTAGATTCTTACGCTGAAGAAAGCAAAAAGCCACCTGAACAGCAAAAGTTTGTTTCGGCAGCGTCTGTTACACAAGTATTAAATACAACAGATGTTATGATTTCAGGTAGCTTCACAGTGGATGAAACGAAAAACTTTGCATCTATACTGAATGCAGGATCATTACCTGTTAAGTTAACGGAGATTTATTCAACATCGGTTGGAGCACAATTCGGTAAAGACGCATTAAATGATACAGTATTTGCAGGGGTTATCGGCGTAATGCTAATCTTCCTGTTCATGCTGCTATACTATCGTTTACCAGGGTTTATCTCTATTATTACATTATCGGTATTCACGTATTTAGTGTTAGTCGTCTTTAACGGCATTAATGCTGTATTAACATTACCGGGTATCGCTGCGATTGTATTAGGAATCGGGATGGCCGTTGATGCAAATATTTTAACAGCCGAGCGTATTCGTGAAGAACTGCGTGTTGGCCATTCTGTAAAGGACGCCTTCAAATTAGGTTCAAAACAATCACTATCAGCAATCATTGATGCGCAATTGACAACTTTACTTGCTGCTGTCGTATTATTCTACTATGGTACAAGTTCTGTTAAAGGTTTCGCTACGACGCTAATTATTTCGATTTTACTATCATTTGTAACAGCTGTATGGGGTTCTCGCGTACTGCAGGGTCTTCTTGTAAACAGCGGCTACTTCAATAATCCGGCATGGTTCGGAATTAGCAGATCGAAACAGCATTCAATTGATGAAGGAATCACTTCATTGGATTTATCAACGAAATTCGATAAATTGGACTTCGTTGGAAACCGTAAAAAATTCTATGCGATATCAACAATTATTTTAGTTGCAGGTATAGTTGTGCTTGGTGTATTCAAGCTGAATTTGGGAATTGATTTTTCTCAAGGTACACGGGTAGAGATTAAATCCGATACGGCGCTGGTCCAAGAAGAAGTTATAGATTATCTGGAAGAAATCGGTTTTGCAAACGAGGATGTCGTGATTTCAGGTGACAATCAATCTATCGCCGTTATGCGTTATAAAGATGACTTCTCTCAACAAGAGGTACTTGATTTTACAGCGCAGGTAAACGAAAAATACGGCCATGAGCCAAGCTTAAGTACTGTTTCGGCTACAGTCGGAAAAGAATTGGCAGAAAATGCGATCTATGCATTGGTATTGGCAGCTCTAGGGATTATCATCTATGTTGCAATCCGCTTCGAATGGCGAATGGGTCTAGGGGCCATTATTTCGTTACTGCATGACGTATTCTTTATCATCGTGATCTTCAGTATGCTGCGTTTAGAGGTAGATATTACGTTTATCGCTGCGGTATTAACAATTGTCGGTTATTCGATTAACGATACAATTGTAACGTTTGACCGTATCCGTGAAAATATCGACCGTCACGAAAAAATTACGACAAAAGAAGAGCTGGCATTGATTGTCAACAAATCACTTCGCCAAACGATGGGACGCTCTGTTAATACAGTATTGACAGTTATTGTTGTAGTTATTGCACTTATTTTCCTAGGTGCTCCATCAATTCAAAACTTCTCGATTGCTCTATTAATCGGGTTAGTTACAGGGATTTACTCTTCAATCTGTATCGCGGCACAAGTTTGGTATTCATTAAAATGTCGTGAAATGGACAAAAAAGGTACTTCTGTTGTGAAAAAAGAGAAAAAACAGTGGGGTTCAGACGAGCCACAAGTATAAAAATATTAAACCGCGTAATTGTACTTCTGCAAATTACGCGGTTTTTTGTTTACCCTTTTTTAAAAAAAGGAATAAATTTCTTAAATAAAGCGTGAAAGGAGACTAATATGAAAATTCAATGGACATTTGTAGTTGGACTCATTTTTGCTCTAATAATTGCCATTTTTGCTACAGTAAATGTGGATAGCGTGCAGGTCAATTATGTTTTTGGAGAAGCGCGCTGGCCATTGATATTAATCATTTTAGGATCGGTATTAATCGGTTTTATCATCAGTTTTTGTTTTTCGGTATTCCGTATGTACGGAAGTAAAAAGCAAACGAAAGCACTTCAAAAAGAACTTGAAGCAGCACATGTACTGATTAATGAAAAGGATGCTGAGATAGTACGATTGAAAAATGAACTCCGGAAACGGGGTACTTCAGGAGTTGTAACAGAAGAAATTTCGGATAATAATGAAATGCCGATGCCTAAAAAGTAGACAAAATGGATGCTGTTCAATGGTAGCTATTTGAAACGTATATAACGTTACAAATAGCTTTTTTTATTTATTTATAAATTTGGTGAAGAAACCGTTTGGTGACCGTCAAATTCATCAATTTTTCAAGCAGTCTTCCTAAAATTACATGTCAATTTTTCTAAGAAACTTTGGGAAACGTAATAGATTTCCGTTATAATGAACTGCGTGAGGAAGTGAATATATATGATACAGTCACAAAAATTATGGATAATAACA
This sequence comes from Solibacillus sp., assembly GCF_040273735.1. Taxonomy (NCBI): domain Bacteria; kingdom Bacillati; phylum Bacillota; class Bacilli; order Caryophanales; family Caryophanaceae; genus Solibacillus; species Solibacillus sp. The sequence continues at coordinate 135,835 of NZ_JBELZM010000002.1, forward strand.
AAGCAAGATGAGCAACTTGTAAAACAATTCAGTGAACAGCTGAAAATTTCAACGATCGCAGCAAAAATTTTAATTGCCCGTGGCTGCACATCGATAGAACAAGCAAAGCCATTACTTAAAATTGATGAAACCCAGTATCATGATCCGTTTCTAATGGCCGGGATGGAAGATGCGGTTATGCGTATCGAACAAGCATTGGATAACGGTGAAAAGATTCTCGTATACGGTGATTACGACGCCGATGGAATAACAAGTACAACTGTGCTGCTCAATGCTTTACTTGATCTGGGTGCAGATGTCAGTTTTGTCATTCCGGATCGGTTTATTCATGGATATGGACCGAATGAAGAACTTTTCAAAAAAGCTTATGAAGATGGCGTAAATTTAATCATTACGGTCGATAATGGAATAAGCGGGATTGAACAAGTAAAAGCGGCCAGAGAGCTTGGTATGGATGTGATTATTACTGATCACCATGAGGCGGGTGAAACTTTGCCGGATGCCAATGTTATCATCCACCCACGTGTACCAGAAGGTCATTACCCGTTTGGAGAGCTTGCTGGAGTAGGTGTTGCCTTTAAGTTGGCGCATGCATTATATGGCGAGTTGCCGGACCATTTATTTGAATATGTGGCGGTCGGGACAATTGCAGATTTAGTGCCGCTCATCGGCGAAAACCGCTATTTAGTACAGCGCGGTTTGCAGGCATTAAAGCAGTCTCCGAATCCTTGGGTTAAGGCCATTTGTGATGCTTCAGGGGCAAACCAGAGAGATATTAATGAAGAAACTGTTGGTTTTTATTTTGGCCCGCGTCTTAATGCAATTGGGCGTTTAGGCAGTGCCGAGCCGGGTGTGCATTTTTTAATGAGTGAAGACCCGCTACAGGCAAATGCAATGGCAACCCTATTAAATGATAAAAATACAGAACGGAAAAAAATTGTAGAAGACATTACAAATGAAGCTATGGCAATGATTGAAAGTGACGTTACCCTAAAAGATTCCCTTGTTTTAGTCGTTGCAGGGGAAGGTTGGAATCCGGGTGTTGTCGGTATTGTTGCATCGCGATTAGTTGAAAAGTATTACCGTCCGACAATTGTACTTTCACTTAATCCTGAAAAAGCGATCGCGAAAGGTTCCGCGAGAAGTATTGAGGGATTCCATCTATATAATGAGTTGGCGAAAAACCGGGATATTTTACCGCATTTCGGTGGCCATCCAATGGCGGCAGGGATGACATTACCGATTGAACATGTGGAATCATTGCGTACACGTTTAAATGAACAGGCCAGCCTTTGTTTAACCGAAGAACAGCTTGTACAAAAGATGCAGATTGATGTGCCGATTGAGCTGAGTGAAATTACCGTTGATGCGATTGAAGAACTGCGGCAATTGGCTCCGTTTGGCACAGAATTCCCGAAGCCGGTTTTTGGAATTCAGGATGTTAAAGTAAAATCGATGCGAAAAATTGGTTCTGGCGAAAATCATCTGAAGATGGAGTTGGAAGATCCGTATCGCTCTCTTGATGCAATTGGGTTCAACAAAGGGTCCTTACATGATGAAATTTCATATGGAGTTGCCTTATCATTAGTTGGGGATTTGCAAATCAATGAATGGCAGGGCAATAAAAAACCGCAATTCATGATTCAGGATGTTCGGGTTAATGAATGGCAACTATATGATTACCGCGGGAAAAGCAAGACTGCAAACTGGCTTGCAAAAATTAACGTGAAAAAAACGGATTTTATAGCTTTCTTCGAACAGACAAAGCTACATTTTGAACAGGAAATTCCAAAAGAAATAATATATTTCACAGCTGGGACAAAAGCCGAAAATTTGCATAAAAATATCGTTTTACTCGATTTACCGGAAAATGTATCCACATTGGAAAAATTACTGCAGGATGTTCAAATTGAACGAATCTATGCACATTTATATACCGATCAATCAGCATATTTTAATGGAATGCCGACAAGGGAACACTTTAAATGGTATTACGGATTCCTGAAAAAACGTCCTGATTTTGACTTGAAAGAACATATTCGACAATTATCCGAACATATCGGACTGAATATAGAAGTAATTAAATTTATGACAAAAGTGTTTTTTGAGCTAGGATTTGTTACAATAGAGAATGGTTTGACGACCGTAAACGAAAATGCACCGAAAAAAGCATTATCCGAAGCACCGTCATATAAATTGCGTTCACAGCAGATTGAACTTGAGCAGAAGCTGTTATATGCAACATACAGTGAACTTAAGCAATGGTTTAGTGAACGATTGAGTTCTTGAGGAGGACATAGGAAGAATGGATTTAAAACAGTACGTAACAACAGTTGAAAATTGGCCGAAAGAGGGCATCAGCTTTAAAGATATTACAACAATCATGGATAATGGTCCGGCATATAAATATGCGACTGATGAAATTGTAAAATATGCAAAAGAAGTTGGCGCTGAAATCATCGTAGGTCCTGAAGCACGCGGATTTATTATTGGTTGTCCGGTTGCCTATGCATTAGAAATCGGTTTCGCACCAGTTCGTAAACCAGGAAAGCTTCCACGTGAAGTGATTTCTGCAGATTATGGCTTAGAATACGGTACAGACACGTTAACAATGCACAAAGATGCAGTAAAACCAGGCCAAAAAGTTTTAATCTGTGATGATTTGCTTGCAACAGGCGGTACAGTAGAAGCGACTGTTCGCTTAATCGAGCAATTAGGCGGCGAAGTAGTGGGTGCAGCATTCATTATCGAGCTTACAGAATTGAATGGCCGCAACAAAATCAACAATATCCCAATTAAAACTTTAATTCAGTATTAATCCACCGAACTATCCCGCGAAACCTTTGCGGGATAGTTTTTTTTCAATGAATTATATACTAGAAGCTGTTCAATAATTCTACAAATTTCGACTTTCTGCAAAACTAAATGCCCACGTGCCTTTACATTTAGTAGATATATTTTATACAATTGAACTTATACTTAAAGCGAAAATAGAAAGAACAGGTGGACTCATAATGGCGAAAGAACAAATATTGGCGCCCGAAGATGTTTTCGAGCTCGTCAAATCTTATATGAACGAAGAACATGTTACCTTTGTTGTTAAAGCATTTGAGGTAGCGAAAGAAGCACATAAGGAGCAGTTTCGGAGCTCTGGAGAACCATATATTATTCATCCGGTCCAAGTGGCGGGTATTTTGGCTGAGCTGCAGATGGATCCTGAAACAGTAGCGGCAGGATTTTTGCATGATGTCGTGGAAGACACGGAAGTGACACGCGAAGATCTAGTAAATGAATTTAGTGAAGAAGTAGCCAAGCTTGTAGACGGGGTAACGAAGCTTGGGAAAATTAAATATATGTCAAAAGAAGAGCAGCAAGCCGAAAACCACCGGAAAATGTTCGTTGCGATGGCTCAGGATATCCGAGTGATTTTAATTAAGCTGGCAGACCGTCTGCACAATATGAGAACATTAAAGCATTTACCAGCTGAAAAACAACGCCGTATTTCTCAGGAAACACTGGAAATTTTCGCACCATTAGCGCATAGATTAGGTATTTCGAAAGTGAAATGGGAGCTGGAGGATACGGCATTACGCTATTTAAATCCGCAACAGTATTACCGGATCGTCAGCTTGATGAAGAAAAAGCGTGATGAACGTGAAGCTTATTTGGATAACGTAATGGACGAAATCAATTCCCAGCTGAAAGAAGTGGAAATTGAAGCGGATATTTTTGGCCGTCCGAAACATTTATATAGTATTTACCGCAAAATGGTACTTCAAAAAAAGCAATTTAATGAAATTTATGATTTACTGGCGGTACGTATTTTAGTCGATAGTATTAAAGATTGCTACGCGGTAATCGGAATAATCCACACATTATGGAAGCCAATGCCCGGACGCTTTAAAGATTATATTGCGATGCCAAAGCAAAATCTTTACCAATCCCTACATACAACTGTCATCGGACCATATGGGGATCCGCTTGAGGTGCAGATCCGTACAAAGGATATGCACAAAATAGCAGAGTTCGGTATCGCGGCACACTGGGCTTATAAGGAAGGCAAAACCGTAGAACAAAATGCCGAAACAATTGACCAGAAGCTGACTTGGTTCCGAGAAATTCTCGAGTTCCAAAATGAATCTTCTAATGCTGCCGAGTTTATGGAATCGTTGAAATTCGACTTATTCTCGGACATGGTATATGTTTTCTCTCCAAAAGGAGACGTAATTGAGCTTCCATCCGGTTCTGTACCGATTGACTTTGCTTATCGCGTACACTCGGAAGTCGGGAATAAAACAATTGGAGCAAAAGTAAACGGTAAAATGGTACCGCTTGATACACCTTTAAAAACAGGGGATATTGTTGAAGTATTAACATCAAAACAATCATTCGGTCCTAGCCGGGACTGGATTAAAATTGCACAAAGTTCGCAGGCAAAAAACAAAATCAAGCAATTTTTCAAAAAGCATGTACGTGAAGAAAGTGTTGTTAAAGGAAAAGAACTCGTTGAAAAGGAAATTAAGGCTCAGGAGTTTGATATGAAGGAAGTCTTAACAACCGAAAATATTAAACGTGTGATTGAAAAATTTAACTATACACATGAAGATGATTTATATGCGGCTGTCGGTGTAGGTGGAATTACGGCTCAGCAAATTGTCAATCGTCTTGCTGAAAAAATGCGCAAAGAGCGTGAACAGGAAGAAGCGCTCGAAAAAATCGTTAAAAGCATGAACAATCCGACGCCGAAAAAGCGCACGGAATCAGGTGTTATTGTAAAAGGAATCGATAATTTATTAATTCGTTTATCACGTTGCTGTACTCCGGTACCGGGTGATGATATTGTCGGCTTTATTACGAAAGGCCGCGGTGTTTCAGTACACCGTGCAGATTGTCCGAATATCCAGGAAGATGGAAACCTGGAACGTCTTATTGAAGTGGAATGGGAAAATGACGGCACACAGATCCGCAAAGACTACCCTGTGGATATCGAGATTTCGGCATTCGACCGTCCAGGCATTTTAAATGATGTCATGCATGCTGTCAGTGAAGCGAAAACAAATATTTTGGCAGTTACAGGTCGTGCTGACCGTGAAAAAATTGCCACGATTCATTTAACGATTGCCATTACCAATATTTCAGGACTACATCGTGTTGTCGAAAAAATTAAACAGCTTCCGGATATTTACTCCGTTCAGCGTGTAATTAATTAATAGATAGTAGGGGAAAAGATGCGCGTAATATTACAACGTTCAAAACAGGCCTCTGTTACAGTCGATGGACAAGTAACAGGTGCCATTCAAAAAGGCTATGTACTGCTTGTCGGCATTACACATAGTGATACAGAAGAAGATATCAAATATGTGGCTAAAAAAATTACCGATCTGCGTATTTGGGAAGATGAGGACGGCAGGATGAATCGTTCCATTGCTGAAGCAGGCGGTGATATTTTATCAATCTCCCAATTTACACTTTATGCGGATACTCGCAAAGGGAAGCGGCCAAGTTTTGTGGAAGCGGCAAGACCTGAACAGGCAAAGCCATTATGGGAAGCATTCAATGAACAATTAAAGGCGAACGGACTGCATGTTGAAACAGGTGTTTTCGGTGAGATGATGGATGTTGCACTCATTAATGATGGTCCTGTAACGATCACGATTGAGTCTAAAGCCAAATAAACGATGAACGGATCACTCCTTTAACGCATATTGTACAGTATGCATACAAAGGAGTGATTTTTTGGTTCAAATGAACACATATCCAAACGCGTACTGGCTTGAAGCGATCCAAAACTATTTAGGGCAAATGGTTGCCGTCCAGCAAGAGGGGAATCGTGTTCAGCAAGGGATATTGGCGGCAATCTGTCCGGACTATATTGTACTTGATGTGTGCCAAACGCCGTTCTATATTCGTATTGACAAAATAGTTTGGATTATGCCATTTTTAAAAAAATGAAATGAATATGGTCTACGCACCTTCTAATCGTCATAAGCTTACTATGACAATTAGGGGGTGCTTTATTGTTTCAACGCGTCAATCGATTACTTATTGATTTACCACAGGTTGAATATGGAGACGCAAACGCTGCAAGTGCGGTACAGGAATTATTAGGCGGAAAGTTTGGCGAAATGTCGACTTTGAATAACTATATGTATCAGTCATTCAATTTCCGTGGAAAAAAGAAATTAAAACCTTTTTATGATTTAGTTGCGAGTATTACAGCGGAAGAGTTTGGGCATGTGGAACTTGTAGCGACTACAATCAATCTACTGAGTAAAGATACGACGTTTTCCGGTAACCCAAATCTGGCACCGATGATGAACGCCAAAAATATGCGCAATACGCAGAGCTTTATCGCTTCTGCGCAGACAGCTTTACCTGTCGATTCGATGGGGAAACCTTGGAATGGGGAGTATGTATTTTCCAGCGGGAATTTAGTGCTCGACTTACTGCATAATTTCTTCTTGGAATGCGGCGCGCGGACACATAAAATGCGTGTTTATGAAATGACGGATCATCCGACAGCCCGTGAAATGATTGGCTATTTACTAGTACGAGGCGGAACACATGTTATTGCCTATGCAAAAGCACTGGAAATGGCAACTGGTGTAGATGTAACACGGATGCTTCCGATTCCTAGCCTTGATAATCATGTATTTGACCACGCAAGAAAATATGAAGAGCGTGGCTATGGAAATGTATTATTTACGTGGAATTACGTAGGGGATTATCAGGATATCAATAAAATCTGGAAAGGGCCGCATCCATTAACGAATGCCCCGCTCATTGTAGAAGAGGGCACACCAAAAGGTGCAAAGATGCCGGATTTAGATGAACTGCCGGAAGAGTTTGCACCGGGAATCGGTCCGGAAGAGTTCCAGATGATTGCAAAACGTCTAATGTTCAATATGTAAAATGAAGTGTATAAAAATAAACCCATTTTTCTTTGATAGAAAAATGGGTTTTTGTTGTGTCCGTCTCTTACGGCATTCATTGAACTCTGGTTATTCAATACCTTCGCAATAATTCACTACTGTTTGGAAGTCCAGGTCACCGCCGAAAATGGAAAGGGCACTGCCGATTGTTACGTGTAATTTACCATTTGAAATTGATTCGAACTTTTTCAAATCATCAATTGAACGTACGCCTCCAGCATACGTTGTCGGAATCGATGTCCATTCCGCCAGATCACGTACTAAATCTTCCTGCATCCCACTGCGTTTTCCTTCCACATCAACCGCATGAATGAGCAGTTCATCACAATATTCTTCAATTTCCTTAATCGACTGTGCATTTACTTCGAAGTCGCTGAATTTTGTCCATTTATCTGTTACAACATACCATTTACCATCACGTTTTCGACAGCTCAGATCAAGGACAAGTTTTTCTTTACCGATTTTTTTAACTAACTGCTGCAGACGATCCATATCAAGCTGCCCGTCATGAAAAATATATGATGTAACAATGACATGCGAAGCACCAGCAGCGATATATTTTTGTGCATTGTCGGCAGTAATTCCGCCGCCTATTTGAAGACCGTTCGGATAAGCTTGCAATGCAGATATCGCTGCTTCTTCATTGCCGGGACCTAGCATAATAACATGTCCGCCCGTCAGTTTGTTCTGCAGAAACAGTGAAGCGTAATATGAGGCATCCTGGTCGGAAGTGAAATTTTCAACCACTTCTTTATTTTCATAGCCAAGAGTGCTCCCGACAATTTGCTTCACTTTTCCGTCGTGTAAATCAATACAAGGTCTAAAGTTCATGTTCTTCACTACTTTCTCTTACATTCTATATGTATCATAACATTTCAACGTGCTGAATTAATAGAAAAATCAGACGTAATAGCTTGTTGGCATTATTGTAGGACAGGCTTTAATCGGTATGATAAAATGGGCTTACAATTTATAAGAAAGCGTGGCATGAAAATGGCGGAAAATCTAAATTTGTTTGACGTAAATAAGCTTTTTATTTTAGGTCGACCAATTGTAACAATTTTTCATAATTCAACGAATATGTACTCCATTGTTCGTGTCAAAATTCAAGAAACAAATATTCAGCATGACGAGAAAGAAATCATCGTAGTTGGTTATTTTCCCCAATTGGTTAATGATGAACTATACCGCTTTACTGGACAGTTAAAAAGTCATCCGAAATACGGGAGGCAGTTTCAAATTGAGACATTTGAAAAAGAGGTGCCGACAACAGAGCAGGGGATCGTCCATTATTTATCAAGTGACCTATTTACAGGGGTCGGCAGAAAAACGGCAGAGACTATCGTAGAAAAGCTCGGAATGGATGCCCTCACGAAAATACTGGAGGATCCGGCAGCACTTGATGCTGTTCCTCGTTTATCTGCTGAAAAGAAATTACATATTCGCCAAACGATCGAGGAAAATCTTGGATTGGAACGGGTGATGGTAAGGCTGAACGATTGGGGCTTCGGACCACAGCTCGGGATGAAAATTTATCAGGCGTATCGTGAAGAAACAATTCAGCTGCTGACAGAAAACCCTTACCGTTTGATTGAAGAAGTAGAAGGGGTCGGATTTATACGTGCAGATGAACTTGGTGCGAAGCTGGGGATAACAGGGAATCATCCGGATCGAATTAAAGCAGCCATTTTTCATGTACTGACAAATGCATCATTATCTGAAGGTCATGTTTATTTGGATGCGGAAATGGTGCTTCCGATGGTGAAAGATATACTTGAACAAAGTCAGCGCATTGAAATTCCATATGAAGCGATTTCGAAAGCGGCAATTGAAATGCGAGAGGATTCGAAAATATGCGGTGAAGAAACACGCATGTACTTGCCGTCACTTTATTTTAGTGAGGTGGGCATTGCAAGTAAGATTAATGAACTGAAAGAAAAAAATAAAATGGCCGAAAGTTTTTCGAAAGATGAAATCCGAAAAGCGATTGGTGACATTGAAGAACAGTATGATGTGACATATGCGCCAACACAGGCACAGGCTATTGAAACGGCGATTAATTCCGCGGTGATGATTTTAACAGGTGGACCGGGGACAGGAAAAACGACCGTTGTCCGAGGTTTGGTCGAAGTATATGCTGAGCTTCACGGGTTATCATTAAACCCAAAAACGTATGCGGAAAAAGAGGAACCGTTTCCGATTGTCCTTGCAGCACCTACAGGACGTGCAGCAAAAAGACTCGCGGAATCGACTGGCTTGCCTGCAATGACAATACACCGTTTACTAGGATTTAATGGGCAGGAAAAGGATGAAGAAACAGAGCGTGAAGTTGTAGGGCGACTCATTATAATCGATGAGATGTCAATGGTGGATACATGGCTGGCACATCAGCTTTTAAAAGCACTGCATGAAGATGTACAGGTCGTTTTTGTAGGAGACCAGGATCAGTTACCGCCTGTTGGACCAGGGCAAGTATTAAAGGATCTGCTTGCATCCAAGCAAATTCCTACCGTTGAATTAACGGATATTTACCGTCAGGCTGAAGGATCTACAATTATCGAAATGGCCCATCAAATCAAAAAAGGCAGAGTGCCGGATACGTTGACTGCAAAAACAACGGACCGTTCGTTTATTCAGGCAGGAGCCGGACAAGTAACGAGCGTTGTCACTCAAGTTGTAAAAGGTGCGCTTGCAAAAGGTCAGGCAATTCGAGATATTCAAGTATTGGCGCCGATGTACAAAGGTCCTGCAGGCATCGATAATTTAAATAAAGAAATTCAGCAGCTTGTCAATCCAAATGATGGGACAAGAAAAGAACTTGTTTTCGGTGATACGATTTACCGTATCGGGGACAAAGTGCTGCAGCTAGTGAATCAACCGGATAATAATGTTTTCAACGGGGATATGGGTGAAGTGATTTCCATAATCCGTGCAAAGGAAACAGTGGAAAAGCAGGATTTGCTTATCGTCAGCTATGATGGGATTGAAGTAACATACCAGCGTGCAGATTTAAACCAGATAACATTGGCCTATTGCTGTTCAATTCATAAATCACAAGGCTCGGAATTTCAAACGGTTATTATGCCGATTGTCCGCGGCTACTCGAAAATGCTTCGCAGAAATTTGCTGTATACGGGAATTACACGTGCCAAAAACTTTTTAATTTTATGTGGTGAGCCGGATGTATTAGCGAATGGTTTAGCGAAAACAGATGATTTAACTCGATTAACAACATTAAAGGCACGATTGAATCCGGAATTTATAGCTGCAGAAAAGACAGAAGAGTTACCGGAAAAAGAAGAGGAAAAAGCGTCCGTTAAGGAAGTAAAAAAAAATCCTTCAACAGAGCAGCTTGGTCTTTTGAATTTTTCAGCTTCACATAAAATTGGTGAAGCGTTGCCAAATCACTTGACGGCAGAAACAGCGCCATATATTCATCCATTAATTGGTATGGCGAATATTTCGCCGTACGACTTCAATGAAGAATAGAACTAGCCATTTTCGTTCATGTTTGAATGGGAATGGCTAGTTTTTTTATTGCTCATGGAAATTTACTGTTTTGGACAAATTTATTAAATGATGTGTTTATGATCAAGTGTTGAGGGAAAATGTTTGAAATATAATAAAAGTTTGAAACAAATCGGGGCATAATAAAAAAATGATAACTTTTTGCGGAAAAAATCAGAAATTTTAAAAGAAACTATTAATTAATATTATTTGTGTGGATATGTTAGTATGAAAAAAACTTATATGACGTCTGAAATTCGATGTCAATATTTACAAATGAAAAGGTTTTCAAAACTAAAAAAGAAGGTGCACATACATGGATTACGTATGGGGAATCATAGGTATTCTGGGAATCGTAGCGATTGCCATCGGGTTATCGAATAACCGTAAAGCAATTCAGTGGAGAATTATAATTGCAGGATTGATTGTACAGTTAATCTTTGCTTTTATCGTACTAAAGTGGTCGTATGGTCGAGAAAAACTAATGGATCTTTCTGCAGGCGTGCAAAAGTTAATTAGCTATGCGAATGAAGGAGTTAATTTTGTATTCGGCGGGTTAGCGAATCCGGATAATGTCGGGTTTGTATTCGCGATGAGCGTATTAACAATTATTATTTTCTTCTCATCTTTAATCTCTGTCCTTTATTACTTAGGGATTATGCAATTTGTCATTAAGATTATTGGTGGTTTCTTGTCGAAAGTATTAGGTACGACAAAAGCAGAATCTGTAAATGCCGCAGCCAATATTTTCGTTGGACAAACAGAAGCACCGCTTGTAATTCGTCCATTTTTAAATAAAATGACAAGATCGCAAATGTTCGCGGTTATGACAGGTGGACTTGCATCAGTTTCAGGTTCTGTATTAATCGGTTATTCATTGTTAGGTGTTCCGCTAGAATACTTATTGGCGGCAAGTTTCATGGCTGCTCCTGCAGGATTGGTAATGGCAAAATTAATGATTCCTGAAACAGAAGAAGTGAATGAAGATGACTTTAAATTAGAGCGTAATTCTGAAGCGACAAATGTTATTGATGCGGCTGCAGCAGGTGCATCTGACGGATTGAAATTAGCTGTAAACGTTGGTGCAATGCTATTAAGTTTCATCGCGTTAATTGCTTTATTAAACGGTATTTTAGGCGGCATCACAGGATTGTTTGGTTTTGATAATGTTACGCTTGAAGGTTTATTAGGCTATGTCTTTGCGCCATTGGCATTTTTAATCGGTGTTCCTTGGGATGAAGCAGTGCGTGCGGGTTCATTTATCGGTCAAAAATTAATATTAAATGAATTTGTTGCCTACTCTAACTTTGGTCCGATTATCGGCGAGTTTTCTGATAAAACAGCCATCATCATTTCGTTTGCACTTTGTGGTTTTGCAAACTTAAGCTCAATGGGTATTTTAATCGGCGGTTTAGGTGGTATGGCACCACAAAAACGTACGATGATTGCACAACTTGCAATTAAAGCAGTTGCTGCAGGTACATTAGCTTCATTATTATCAGCTGCAATTGCTGGTATGTTTATTTAATATCTTTCAGTGTTCAAGAGACTGTGCTAAAAATATTTTAGCGCAGTCTTTTTTTAATACGTAATTTCTGCTGCGAGTTTTTCCAGTTCAGGCCGATTAGTCAGAACATACCCGCGATTTTGCTTCGTGATATAGCCGGCTTCGCTGAATTGTGCAAGGACAAATAGCAGGTGGCGATAGGATACACCTAAGTAATCACAGACTTCTGTATGTTTTTCTTTATAGAATTGTTGATCTGAGGATAGTAGAATAAATGAGGCTAATCGGTTTTCCAACGAATAGGCCTGGTTTTGTGTATATTTTGCTGTTGCTGTAGTTGCTTTGTGACTTAAAAAAAGACAGAGCATTTTCAGAAAAACAGGATCTGCTAATAATTTTTCCTTCACTTCCTGAATCGAAATCGCAAAACATACTGACTTTGATAAAGTTTGAATGCCTTTTGAATAGCGTTCAGCATTTAACAATTCCATTTCGCCCATGAATGTTGGCGCGGTAATAAAATCGATGAGCGAGATTTTCCCATTTTTATGGGTAATATATAATTTAGCTTTCCCTTCAACCATGTAATACAAATAGTCAGGGATGGAATGCTCGTGGAAAATAAATTCGCCTTTATCGAATTCATACACATGGATAAATGGTACAATATCAAACGAAAAATATTGGGAAATCGGGTATTGTTCGATATATGAGAGACTTTCATCTATTGGTAACTTTCTCAATTATAGAGCAACTCCTTCCAGTAAAATATGAGATTTCTCACATTATTGTAGTATTTCTCATGTTAATATTCAACTTAATAAAAACGAAAAAGGATGAAGACTATGAATAATCAGCGTTGGCTCGCAAAAAACTTCTTTATGTTCTTTATTACATGGGGGATTTTCCTGCCATATTGGACAGGTTGGCTTATTAATGATAAAGGGCTTACGGTTTCGGAAGCGAGCATTATAATGGGCTTTGGACTGGTTGCACGGGCCATCTCAACGATGTTTATTTTCCCGTTTGTTTCTAAAGTGATGAGCAACAAAAATGTGCTGATCTTTTTTACTGCAAGTTCACTAATTGTGACGCTGCTATACATACCGATTAATTCATTCAGCGGCTTATTTTTAATGACATTGCTGTTCAGTGCTTTTTACCCGGCATTATTACCGGCTGTTGAGAGCAGTGCTTCCACGTTAATGCAACATGGATCCATACATTATGGGAAAGCGCGTTCGTTGGGATCTTTTGGGTTTGTCGTCGCTGTATTAATCATCAGTATGATCAGCGGGATGTACGGGGAGCAAATGATTTTGTGGATGATGATTTTAGGTTTAGCGGCATTGCTCATCATTCAATTCATGCCTGCACCTCAAGTTTTAAGCTTAGTGCCTGTAAGAGAGAACGGAAAAACGCTCTCAATGAAAGGACTATTTGAAGTAAAAAGCTTTATCATCGTATTGTTTGTCGTCATTTTACTTCAGGGGGCACACGCATCGTACTATAACTATGGATATATTTATTTGCAGGATCTGAATGTAAATCCGTTTTATATCGGCATGATTTTAAATGTTGCAGTAATATTTGAAGTTCTTTATTTTTATAAGGCCGATACAATTCTAACAAAATGGAAGCCTTCTTCATTATTGCTTATAGCGGCAATTGGCTCGAGTATTCGCTGGATACTAGTTTACGCATTTCCGAATATGCCGATGTTTATCATATCTCAGGCACTTCACGCCCTGTCGTTTGCGATGGCTCATTATGCCTTTATCCGCTATCTTTCAAAAGCTTTACCACAGGAACAGATTCCAAATGCACAGGGGATTTATTCTGCACTTGCAATGAGTTTAAGTGCAGCGATTCTGACATTATTAGGTGGCGCACTTTATGAAATCGAGCCAGGTTTGGCGTTCTTAGGAATGACTATATGTACAGTGCCTGCAATCCTTTTAATTTTACTGACGAAAAAACGCTTTAATTATTAAGGAATGCCGATTGACAGCACGATGTCTATTTTTTATAATGAAGAGCATAATAAAATGAAAACGATGATGGAAAAAGTACGTATGGACTTCGTGAGCAGAAAGAGATTTCCCGGCTGAAAAAATCTCCCCGAATAAATACTGAAAGCTACTCCAGAGTGCAGCTAACCACTGCCGTTTGCTTACGTTACAAGCACTTGAGATATAATGCATGCGCGTTATAAATTAGGGTGGTACCACGAGATAATAGTCTTCGTCCCTTTACCGGGATGAAGGCTTTTTTTGTTTTCTTCAGCGGATTATTGAGATTTCCGGTGAACGAAGCACTTATCTAGGTGAAGGTGTAATTAATCCGTACCAAAATTCATCGACTTCAATAAAAATTAGGAGGAAAAAATCATGACAACAAAAATTATGACAGGTTCCGAAATTCGTCGGCTTTATTTGAATTTCTTTAAAGAAAAAGGGCATCATATTGAACCATCAGCACCATTAGTTCCAATTAATGACCCATCACTTTTATGGATCAACTCAGGGGTGGCGACATTAAAACCGTATTTTGACGGTCGTATCATTCCAGATAACCCGCGTATTACTAACGCACAAAAATCGATTCGTACTAACGATATCGAAAACGTAGGGAAAACAGCGCGTCACCATACATTCTTTGAAATGTTAGGGAACTTCTCTATCGGGGATTACTTTAAAAAAGAATCTATTCATTACGCTTGGGAGTTTTTAACGGATCCAAAATGGATGGGCTTCGATCCTGAAAAGTTATCGGTAACAATCCACCCTGAAGATCAGGAAGCATATGACGTATGGCACAATGAAATCGGGATTCCTAAAGAGCGCCTAATCCGACTTGAAGGCAACTTCTGGGATATCGGTGAAGGTCCATCTGGTCCAAACTCTGAAATCTTCTATGATCGCGGTGAAGAGTACGGTGTTGGTGCACCGGCGGAAGAAATGTACACAGGCGGGGAAAACGAGCGTTACCTTGAAATTTGGAACCTTGTATTTTCTCAATTCAACCACAATCCGGATGGCACATATACACCACTTCCAAAGCAAAACATCGATACAGGTATGGGTCTTGAACGTATCGTTTCTGTAGTACAAAACGTACCAACAAACTTTGATACAGATCTTTTCATGCCAATCATTGAAAAAACGGAAACGTTTGCCAACCGTACGTACAAACGTCCGCATGAAGTGGATTTAAGCGAAATTTTCGGATCAACTGAAGATGTAAATACACCATTTAAAGTAATTGCCGACCACATCCGTACAGTAGCATTTGCTATCGGGGACGGTGCATTACCATCAAATGAAGGCCGCGGCTATGTATTGCGTCGTCTATTACGTCGTGCTGTTCGATATGCGAAAAAAATCGGCATCGAAAAGCCTTTTATGTTTGAGTTAGTGCCGACTGTCGGAGAGATTATGCATGATTTCTATCCGCAAGTAAAAGAAAAGGAAGCATTTATTCAACGTGTTATTAAAAACGAAGAAGTGCGCTTCCATGAAACACTTGACGGTGGATTAGCAATTTTCAACGAAGTTGCAGAAAGCCAAAAAGCAAAAGGCGAAACAGTTATTCCGGGTGCTGATGCATTCCGACTGTATGATACATTCGGTTTCCCGATTGAGTTAACGGAAGAGTATGCAGAAGAAGTTGGCATGACAGTTGACCATGAAGGTTTTGAAGCTTCTATGGAACAACAGCGTGAACGTGCTCGTAATGCACGTGCTGATGTGGATTCAATGCAAGTGCAAAACGAAGTGCTTTCGAATTTAACACAGCAATCTACATTTATTTATGATGCATTTGAAGCTTCTGCAAAAGTTGCTGCAATTGTTGTCAACGGACAGGAAACTTCAACTGCTTCTGAAGGTGAAGAAGCGTTGGTCATTCTATCCGAAACACCGTTCTATGCTGAAATGGGTGGACAAATTGCCGATACTGGTCTCATTGAAGCAGACGGATTCACTGCCATCGTAAAAGATGTTCAGAAAGCACCAAATGGCCAGCCATTGCACACAGTTGTAGTAGAATCAGGTGAGATGAACGTCGGTGATACGGCTACTGCAAAAGTAGATGAAGCTAAACGTAAATTAATCCTTAAAAACCATACAGCAACACACTTAATGCACCGTGCGTTAAAAGACGTATTAGGAGACCATGTAGCACAAGCTGGTTCTTATGTTGGACCGGACCGTTTACGTTTTGACTTCTCTCACTTTGGCGCTGCAACGAAAGAAGAGCTTGCGCAAGTTGAGCGCGCAGTAAACGAAAAAATTTGGGAAGATATCGAAGTCATTATTCAGGAAATGGATATCGATTCTGCAAAAGCGATGGGTGCAATGGCGCTATTCGGTGAAAAATATGGTGACGTTGTCCGTGTTGTAGCCGTTTCGGACTACTCTATCGAACTTTGCGGCGGACTGCATGTAAGCCGTTCATCTGAAATCGGCATTTTCAAAATAGTATCTGAAAGTGGCATCGGTGCAGGTACACGCCGTATCGAGGCTGTTACAGGAAAATCGGCATATGAAGCGATTAAAGAAGAAGAAGCGATCTTGAATGAAGCGGCTGGCCTATTAAAATCAAATGCTAAAGATGTGGCAACTCGTGTGGCAACACTTCAAGCAGATTACAAAGAACTTCAACGCGAAAATGATTCATTGTCTCAAAAAATTGCAAATGCACAAGCTGGCGCAGTATTGGATGCCGCACAAAAAATTGGTGATGTGACAGTACTTGCTACTCGTGTAGAAGCAAAAGACAATAATCAATTACGCCAAATGATGGATGATTTAAAAGAAAAAATGGAATCAGCTGTTATTGTTCTAGGTGCTGTCGATGGCGAGAAAGTAATGTTATGCGCGGGTGTAACGAAGGACATCGTAGGTGGGAACTATCACGCTGGGAACATTGTGAAGCAAGTTGCTGAAGCTTGCGGCGGTAAAGGCGGCGGTCGTCCGGATATGGCGATGGCAGGTGCAAAAGATGCTGCTAAACTGGAAGAAGCGTTAAATGCTGTATACGAACATGTAAAATCTTTCTAAACAACTAAATTTTACTACTGGCATATTTGAAGTGCTTGCAGGAATAAGTTATAATGATATAAATGGAGATGGGAGAGTGTGCTCCATCTCCTCATTGCTGAAAGCGAGGTGCTGGTCTTGAGTTCTTTCGATAAAACAATGAAATTCAGTTTTCCAGAAGAATCCATGGAACAAGAAGTAAAGCAAGTGATGCTGAAGGTGTATGCGGCTTTAGAGGAAAAAGGGTACAATCCAACAAATCAAATTGTAGGGTATTTATTATCTGGTGACCCGGCATACATCCCTCGCCACCAGGACGCACGTAATTTAATCCGCAAGCTTGAACGTGACGAGATTTTAGAGGAACTCGTTAGATTTTATATTAGAAAGAATACTGAGGCGGATAAATGAGAATTATGGGTTTAGACGTCGGCTCGAAAACAGTCGGCGTTGCAATTAGCGATGCGCTAGGGTGGACAGCGCAAGGAATCGAGACGATAAAAATCGATGAAGCGGCAGGCGAATTTGGTATTGAACGTATTAATGAGCTTGTAAAGGAACACAATGTAACAGAATTCGTTGTAGGCTACCCGAAAAACATGAATAATACAATCGGTCCCCGAGGGGAAGCTTCCGAAAGCTATAAAAAGCTGCTGGAAGATACATTCGGTTTTCCTGTTAAGCTTTGGGACGAGCGTATGACAACGATGGCTGCTGAGCGTATGTTGATCGAAGCAGACGTAAGCCGTAAAAAAAGAAAGCAAGTTATTGATAAAATGGCTGCTGTCATGATTTTACAAGGCTATTTAGATAGTAAAAACTAAAGTTGCTCCACATGATGCTTTTTTGTACTTATCCGAAAAGGCTTTATGTATAATGAGTTGAGCAGCAACAGGCACCAATGCCTAAATATTATGAAGAGGTGACGATCATGTCAGAACAACAAAATCACATTACAGTAGTCGATGAAAACGGCAACGAACAACTTTGCGAAATTTTACACACTTTCGATTCAGAAGAGTTCGGTAAATCATACGTATTATATTCTTTAGTAGGCGCAGAAGAAGATGAAGATGGCGCAGTTGAAATCTTTGCCTCTGCATTCGTTCCTGCTGAAAACGGTGAAGATGGCGAATTAACGCCTATCGAAACAGAAGCAGAATGGGATTTAATCGAAGAAGTATTAAATCAGATTGAAGACGAATTAGGCGAAGAAGAATAATTCATTTGACACGATAAAAACAGAGTGGGTGATGAGCCTGCTCTGTTTTATTCATTCATTGGGAGGAATTAGTATGGAAGAAAATATTTTTATTTTGCAAAAAGAAGATGGCGGAGAGCAGCAATGCCGCGTTGTATTTACATTTGATTCGGAAGAGCATTCTTATGTATTATTTTCATTAATTGGTGATGAAGAAGCAGGTATTTCTGCACTTCGCTATGTTCTCGATGAGAATGGCGAAATGAGTGGTTTTTCGGACATTGAAACAGATGAAGAATGGGCAATGGTTGAAGAAGTTATGAATACGGTGCTTGCAGAATTTGGCTCGGATCAGACAAATTACTTCACCATCACGAATGAAGATGATGAAGAAGTTATGTGCCAAATATTGCATCGCTTCGATAGCAACGGCAAAAATTACTTGTTCTATGCAATAATGGAAGACGATGAGCCTGTACTCGAGGAAGTATACGCTTCAGCTTACATCGCTGGCGACAATGGTGAAGTAGCGGACTTGCTTCCTATCGAAACAGATCAAGAGTGGGAAATGGTAGAACAAGTATTAAACTCATTAGCACAAAACTAATTTCAAGAACCTTACTGACGATGTATACGACAGTAAGGTTTTTTTATTGTACAAAATTAGACAAAAACGAACATTTTCTATTATAAAACGTCGCAAATAGTGAGAATTTACATACCTTTCGTGGCTCTATATTGTGTCGAAAGGAATTTTTATGTATCATTATGAAAGAGAAAAAGGGGGGACTCCCGTGCTAGACGAAAATAAGAAGCAAGAAATGTTCAATAAGATGAAAGAGCGTAAAGGAGAAGTTAAAACGGTGCGTAAAATAGTGGGAATCATCGCGCTTGTCGCTCTTCTTATTATTGCCATTGTCGGTTTCGTAGGATACAACTATGTGACATCGGCATTGGAACCGATGGACCCGGAATCGAACGAAAAAGTTGAAGTCGAAATTCCTATGGGCTCAGGTATTACATTAATATCAACTATTCTAGAAGATAAGGGCATTGTAAAGAATGCGCAGATTTTTAAATATTATACTAAATTTAAAAATGAATCGGAATTCCAAGCCGGCAGTTATTCTTTAACGAAATCCATGACACTCGACGAAATTATTGAAAGTTTAAAGACGGGTCGTGTGTATCGCGAGCCTGTATTTACAATGACAGTGCCAGAAGGGTTAACGCTCGAGCAAGTAGCAGATGTTGTACAGAAAAATACTCCTCATAAAGCAGAAGACTTCATGAAAAAAGTGACGGATGCCGCTTATGTTCAGCAATTAATCACTGAATATCCTGATTTATTGTCAGAAGCTATTTTAAAGGAGAATATCCGTCATCCGTTAGAAGGTTATTTATATCCGGCAACATACCCATTCTTTGAGGAAAACCCAACGATTGAGGAAATTATCGATACAATGCTTTCTGCAATGAATACCATTGTTTCCGAATACACTCCGATATTGGAAGAACGCGAAACATCGGTACATGAATTGCTGACATTTGCATCATTACTTGAAGAAGAGGCAACTGCGCAAACAGATCGTGAAACAATTGCGAGTGTATTCTATAACCGTATGGAAATTGAGATGCCTTTACAGACAGACCCGACCGTACTGTATGCATTAGGTTCGCATAAAGACCGCGTGCTGTATGAAGATTTGGAAGTGGACAACCCGTATAATACGTATCAAAATGTTGGATTGCCTCCAGGACCAATTGCGGGAGCCGGAAAAACATCAATTGAAGCGGCATTGAACCCTTCACAAACTGATTATTTATATTTCCTGGCAGATAAAGAAGGCATAAATCATTTTGCTAAAACGTATGAACAACATTTAGCGAACATCGAAAAATATTTACGTTAAGAAAGTTAAGTTGTAGAAAAGGAATCGAATGGCTTGAAATTTCCGTTTTACGATGGAATTCAGGAAATTGTTCGCATTCCTTTTCTTTTCATGCTATTATAAATTGTGATTTTTTGTCCTTATATAACAATTTTGTAGGCGCAAACATCTTCGTTTCGTCTTTTTTCTTGTGAATGAAAGATGTGCGCAAACAACCAGGTAAAGGGAGAATGACGAATGGAATTATCAGACGCTTATATTGCTTCCTTCATTCCTGAACGTGATGAATTACTAATGGAAATGGAACGCTTCGCAGAACAGAATCATGTCCCGATTATGCAGCTTGCAGGAATAGAGTCACTGAATCAAATTTTGCGTATTCAAAATCCGAAATCGATTTTGGAAATTGGAACGGCAATTGGCTATTCTGCTTTACGAATGGCACAAGCGCTGCCAGATTGTCATATTGTGACGATAGAACGCGATGTGTCGCGAGTTCAGTATGCCAAGGAATTCATTGCAAGGTCAGAGGTGGCAAACCGCATACAAGTAATAGAGGGCGATGCGTTAGAGGTAGACATGGAAACACTTCCTACTACTTTTGATGCTGTTTTTATTGATGCGGCAAAAGGGCAATACATGAAGTTTTTCGAAAAATACGCATCACTTGTTCCATCGGGTGGCGTTTTATACATCGATAATATGTATATGCACGGATTATCAGATTTAGATATAAAAGATGTACCTAGAAGAAAAAGAACGATGATCCGCAATTTAAAAACATTTTCAGACTGGATCATGGCACATCCGGATTATTCGAGTGCCTTTTTCCCTGTCGGTGATGGTTTGTTAATTTGTTTGAAGAGGTGATTAGTGTGAAAAAACCAGAATTATTAGTAACACCACAATCCATTGAGCATATTACAGCACTACTTGAGGCAGGTGCAGATGCTTTTGTGATCGGTGAACAAAAATTTGGCTTACGTTTAGCTGGAGACTTTACAGTAGCACAGGTGGAAGAAGCAACAAAGCTGATTCACGCTGCAGGTAAAAAGGTTTATGTAGCGGTCAATGCATTATTCCACAACGATCGTTTAGACGCATTGGATGAATATTTAGTACAGATGCAGCGTATCGGGGTAGACGCACTATTATTTGGGGACCCTGCAGTAATTATCGCAGTGCGTGAAAACAACGTAACCGTTCCGTTGCATTGGAATCCGGAAACGATTGCAACGAACTTCTTCCAAGTGAACTATTGGGGTGAACGCGGTAGTAAGCGTGCAGTATTGGCACGTGAACTTTCAGTCGATGAAGTTATTGAAATTAAAGAAAATACAAAGCATGAAATCGAAGTACAAGTACATGGCATGACTTGTATGTTCCAATCTAAGCGCTCGCTTTTAGGAAACTATTTCCTGTACCGTGACGAAGCGATGGAAATTGAAAATCGTAAAGAAAACAAAAATATGTTCCTTCACGACAAAGAACGTAAAAATAAATATCCGATCTATGAGGATATGAATGGCACACATATCTTCTCCCCGAATGACATGTGCATTATCGAAGAGTTAAATGAATTGTTTGAGGCGGGTATCGATTCATTTAAAATTGATGGGGTCCTTCAAACGTTTGATTATACGGTGACAGTTACAAAACTTTACCGTCAAGCAATTGATACGTATTTTGATCAAGGCGAAGATGCGTACGATGAAATTAAAACCGGGTTATTTGAGCAAATCGAAGCAATTCAGCCAGCGTTACGTCCACTGGATACTGGCTTCATCTACAAGGAAACAGTCTACTAGGAAGGAGAACGGACGCAGTATGCTACAATTAATTCAAAATGAAAAGATCCGTGAAACTATTAACGGAAAAACAGTAATTACGAAAAAACCAGAGCTTTTAGCACCGGCAGGAAGCTTGGAAAAATTAAAAGTAGCCGTTCACTACGGTGCTGACGCTGTATTTATAGGTGGTCAGGAATTTGGTTTACGTTCAAACGCAGGGAACTTCACAATTGAAGAAATGAAGGAAGGCGTTGAATTTGCCAACAAATACGGAGCCGTTGTATATGTAACGACAAATATTTTCGCGCATAACGAAAATATGGACGGTTTGGAAGAATACCTGCAGGCAATCGAGGGAGCTGGCGTAAAAGGGATTATCGTTGCAGACCCGTTAATTATTGAAACTTGTAAAAAGTGCGCCCCCTCTTTAGAAATCCATCTTTCTACACAGCAGTCTTTATCCAACTGGAAGGCGGTAAAGTACTGGAAAGAAGAAGGTTTGGAACGTGTTGTTTTAGCACGTGAAGTTGGCGGGGAAGAAATGCGTAAAATGAAAGAAGAGGTAGACATTGAAATCGAAGCATTTGTGCACGGTGCAATGTGTATCGCTTATTCCGGACGCTGTACACTTTCAAACCATATGACGGCACGTGACTCAAACCGTGGCGGCTGCTGTCAGTCTTGCCGTTGGGATTATGATTTATATGAAAATAACGATGGTGAAGAAACAGCATTGTTTAACGAAGGTGAAGCACCGTTTGCAATGAGCCCGAAAGACTTGAAATTGATCGAATCCATTCCTCACATGATTGAGTTGGGGATTGATTCATTAAAAGTGGAAGGCCGAATGAAGTCGATTCACTATATTGCAACAGTTATTTCCGTTTATCGTAAAGTAATTGATGCTTACTGTGCAGATCCGGAAAACTTTACTTTTGAAAAAGAATGGCTGGAAGAATTGGCGCGCTGTGCAAACCGTGCAACTGCTTCGTCATTCTTTGAAGGTGAGCCAAGCTATAAACAACAAATGTTTGGTTTCCATTCTCATAAAATGAAGTGGGATTTCGCAGGGTTTGTAATGGACTATGATGCCGAAACACAAATGGTAACATTAGAACAACGCAACTATTTCAAAACAGGCGATACGGTTGAATTTTTCGGCCCTAATATGGATACATTCAAAATGACGGTTGGCCAGCTTTGGGATGAAAAGGGTAATGAACTCGATGTTGCCCGCCACCCACTACAAATCGTTAAATTTAAAGTTGATCGCTCATTATCACATTTTGATATGATGCGAAAGGAGAATAATTAATGTCAAACCGTCCAGTTGTAATCGGAATTGCCGGTGGTTCATGCTCAGGTAAAACGAGCGTGACACGTTCTATATACGATGTTTTCCGTGAACATTCAGTAGTTGTAATCGAACAGGATTATTATTATAAAGACCAAAGCCATATGACGTTTGAACAACGTCTGGAAACAAATTATGATCATCCGCTTGCATTTGACAATGATTTGCTGATCGAGCATATTCATCGTTTACTTGCCTATGAAGCAGTGGAAAAACCGGTCTATGATTATGTGCAGCATACACGTTCAAATGAAGTCATCCATGTAGAACCTAAAGATGTAATTATCGTCGAAGGGATTTTAGTGCTGGAGGACGAGCGTCTGCGTGATTTAATGGATATTAAATTATTTGTGGATACGGATTCTGATTTACGTATTATCCGACGCATTCAACGCGATATTAAAGAACGCGGTCGTACAGCTGATTCGGTAATCGATCAGTATTTAACTGCAGTGCGTCCAATGCACAATATGTTTATCGAACCGACTAAGCGATATGCAGATGTAATCATCCCTGAAGGCGGGGAAAATAACGTGGCAATTGACTTAATGGTAACGAAAATAAAAACAATTCTTGAAACTGAATCCAACTTGTAATATGATGATGTAGTATTTACAATAATTACATGTTAAATTGGTAGAACAACATAAATAATTAATCATAAAATTCGGCTGCCCGTATTACGGTGTAAACTTCTTCTAAAAGAAGGGATTTACACATACCGTAAACTAGTAGTCGGGTTTTCTGTTATTTATGAACAAAATACGTGAAAATAACTTTTAAAATTATACGTATTTTTAGAAATAGAATAGAAAACGCAAAAAGAAAACGTTTTCAAGTTATTACTAAGGAGTGGGAATAATGTCAAACGAAAAACAATATCCAATGACACTAGAAGGAAAACAAAAATTAGAAGATGAATTAAACACGCTTAAAACAGTAAAGCGTCCGGAAGTTGTAGAGCGTATTAAAGTAGCTCGCAGCTTCGGTGACCTTTCTGAGAACTCTGAGTATGATTCAGCAAAAGAAGAGCAAGGATTTGTGGAAGGCCGTATTTCATTGATCGAGCAAATGCTGCGTAATGCTGTCATAATTACAGAGGACGATTCATCAAATACAATTTCTTTAGGGAAAACAGTTACATTTGATGAGCTGATCAACGGTAAACGTGCAAACTTTGAAGAATCTTACACAATTGTTGGTTCAGCTGAAGCTGATCCGATGGAAGGTAAAATTTCGAATGATTCTCCAATTGCTAAAGCTTTAATGGGCAAGCATGTGGATGATGTTGTAAAACTGACAACACCAGGTGGAGATATGGAAGTTATTATTTTAGAAGTAAAATAATTCATGAAGCAGTTAGCATCAAATTGCTAGCTGCTTTTCTTTTGTTGATAAATTTGGAAGAGTTTCCAATGTTCGATTTCCGTGCAACCTTTGCTCTTCTAATGCTAAAATAGGTGTGCATAGGAGGAATTGAAATGGAACGAAAAAGACGATTTCAAACACGACAACAGTATGCTGAACAAAAAACAAAACAGACGAAATTTCAAAAAGCGGATAAAAGATTAAATTATTTAATCGCTATTGTCGCTGTGTTAATTGTGGCAACATTAATTTTTATTATTACACAAGAGCCAGAACCTAAAAACGAAGCTGAGCAAGATTCACCGGCAGAAGTAGCAACTGATGTCACGGAAGATGACGCTGGACAAGGTACGGAAGATAATGAAACAGAAACAACTGTACCGGAAGATGTTGAAGAGGAAGATAACGCTACTGATGAAACCGAACAGCCAACATCTGAATCAGGTGACATAGTAAGTCCTTCCGACGATCCGTCAGTAAAAGAAGTTATTACAAATCCGAATTGGCCGGCCTATCCGACGGCACAAACAGGTGAACATGTGTCGACATATGAAAAAGGGCATATTGATTACGAAGAAAAACTAAAAGCAATTTTTAGTGTCATTGATTTACAGCAGGAAAACAGTATTGTACTGCGTGTGAACAATAACGGTAGTACGGAAAGTGCAATTGCCGTAGTCACATCTATGGACAAAGAACAAAAATACCGTGTAAGTATAGAATGGGTTGACAATGAAGGCTGGAAACCGGTTCAAGTAGAAGTTTTATCAACATTAGAAGGTTCACGATAACGAAGAATAGTCAGCAAGTTAATTGGAGGAATGAATAAATGACAATAGCAGTAATCGGCGCAATGGAGCAGGAAGTAGAATTATTACGCGGTGCTCTACAAAATACGCAAACAGAAACAATTGCAAACAGTGAATACACAACAGGTACATATGAAGGCAAAGAAGTCGTACTGTTAAAGAGCGGTATCGGTAAAGTGAATGCTGCAATGTCTACGACAATCTTATTGGAAAAGTTTAATCCGAAAGTTGTCATCAATACAGGATCTGCAGGCGGTTTTGATGCAGCATTAAAAGTTGGCGATATCGTCATTTCGGATGAAGTACGTCATCATGATGTGGATGTTACTGCTTTTGGTTATGAGATCGGTCAAATGGCCGGGATGCCAGCAGCATATAAATCGGATAAACAATTAATGGAAGTTGCGAAACAGGCAGTTAAAGAAGTGGGAGAGCATAATTACAGTGTAGGTCTTATTTGTTCAGGCGATGTATTTATGAGCAACCCTGAGCGTGTTGAGGCAGTACGAAAAGATTTTCCTGCAATGAAAGCCGTGGAAATGGAAGCGGCAGCTGTAGCGCAAGTATGCCATCAATTCAATACACCGTTTGTTGTCATTCGTGCACTATCGGATATAGCAGGACAAGAATCAAGCATGTCATTTGATGAGTTTTTACCTGTTGCAGCGAAACACTCAACAGAAATCGTATTAAACGCGATTACAAAATTATAATTCGGATCAAAATGAGTAATGCCCAATCTCTAAAAGGATTGGGCATTTTTTAAATCGCGTGTGGAGTTATTGTTTGTTCGAAATTTATCTACTTTCATCTAGCCTATTCTTTCTCTCCATGCTTAAACTGCTGGTAAAGCTTAATAAGTGCCCGTTTTTCAATGCGTGAAACATAGCTGCGTGAAATATTGAGTCTTTTGGCAATTTCTTTTTGGGTATGCGGGTCGAAGTTTTGAAGTCCATAGCGGTAGGAAATAATTTCGAGCTCACGTGGATCCAGTGTATCCAAATAGCGATACAGCTGGGCAAAATCCTCCTGTCGTTCAATTTTTTCGATTGTTGAAGGTTCATCAAGCTGCAGTAAATCACGGATTTGAAGAGACTGCCCATCTTTATCGACACCAATCGGCTCAAATAACGAGACATCTTTTTGCACTTTTTTTTGTGCACGAAGATGCATCAGAATTTCATTTTCGATACATCGGGCGGCATATGTGGCAAGACGGGTCTTTTTTTCTGGTGTGAAGCTGCTTACGGCTTTCATAAGACCAATCGTGCCAATTGAAATATAATCATCAAGCAAATCGTGTGAAGGATGGAATTTTTTTACGACGTGCGCAACTAGCCGCATATTTCGCTCAATTAATTCGACACGAGCGCTTTCATCCCCCTTTATAAAACGATTGATGACTTCTTCTTCTTCCTCGCGTGATAACGGTTTATAAAAAGTCTGCCCTTTTAAATAGCCTAATAATGCGGGAAGCTCAAGCCAAAGTTGAACCAATGCTGTCACAAAACCGCTCAAGCAATTAACATCCTTTCATCTTTTCGACAGTATATGATGAATTTTGCGCAGAAATGAAAAAAGTGTAAGAGCGATATTTCTGCTCTTACACTTTTTTTAATGTAAACGTACTTACCATCAATAGTGCCAACACCGGGAAAAGAATTAAGTAAAATGTTTCGGATAACATATTTGTAAAGAAATAAGAAATAGTTAGTAATGTACCCGCCGCAGTAATCGGCAGTCCTACGAAATAACCTGTTGAATCCATCACATTGAATCGAGCCAAACGCAACGCACCAGCAGCAATAAATAATACTGGCATCATCATACCTGTAAATCCTGCATTCATTAATGCCATTTCATACATTAACAGGGCAGGTGCTACACCAAAGGAAATAATATCCGCCATGGAATCAAGCTGTTTTCCCAATTCGGATTCCTGATTAAATTTACGGGCAACTTTACCATCATAACGATCTAAAAAAGCAGCGATAAAAATTAATAATACACTGTAGCTATGATATTCATTTAATGTGGCCATAATTGCAGCCCCACCAAACGACATATTTGTAATTGTAATAATATTAGCAGCATTTGCTTTTATTTTTTTAAACGTCGAATCAACTTTTTGAAGTAGAAACATTGGAAAACACTCCCTTGCACATCGGCTATATTCTATTATACTTGTTCTATTAAAAAAAGGTAATAGTTAATTCATATTAAGACCTATCTTTGTATGGCCAGTCATTATATAATTTACTTTTATCCCGCATTAACGGGTAGTATTTAATCTGCTTCTAAAGCGTATCGGCAGAAGCAAATCTCCCGCTATAGACTTTAGTAGAGAAAAGGATAGGCAGGGGATCAACTATCCCAAAAGGCAAAAGCACCATTGGTTCAGTGGGGAATGAAGAAAACCCACTGATTGAAGTTTCACTTTTATTCAATACTTAATTAAAACCGGAGGACCTAGAATGAAGGAAAAATTATACCGGAATATGATAGAACTATCAAATGGTAAGATCTCTTCGAAAATTTTACAACAGATCGCACAATCACGTTTAAGTAAAAACTTTATTCGTAGTTATAGTCAAATATACGGAATTAACATAAAAGAAGTTTCAAAATCTCCAAAAGAATTTACTAGCCTGCATGATTTTTTTGTTCGCCAGTTGAAAGAAGAAGTCCGTCCGGTAGATGTTCGCAAAAATATATTTGCAAGTCCTGTCGATGCAAAAATAGAAGCATTCGGCAATATTGAAGATCAGGAAATATTTACTGTGAAAAATAAACCGTATTCTTTAATTGATCTGATGGGAAATGAAACACAGGCAAAGAGGTATAATAATGGCAAATATATTGTTTTTTACTTGAGTCCTGCAGATTATCACCGTATCCATAGTCCGATTGATGGTGTTGTTAAGCGTCAATATATACTTGGACAGAAGTCTTATCCAGTAAACCAGATGGGCTTGCAATATGGAAAAAAACCGATCAGTCATAATTATCGTATGATTAGCGAAATTAACTATGAAAAACAACATTATACAGCGTTCATTAAAGTAGGAGCGACATTTGTGAATTCAATTGAACTTACAAACACGTCTGCACAGTGGAAAAAAGGGGAAGAAGTTGGCTATTTTGCGTTCGGCTCAACCGTTGTGATGTTATTTGAACAAAATGCAATTGAATTTACCGAGAATGTAACAAATGGAGCGAAGATAAAAATGGGAGAAGCCTTTGCTACTATGGTATAATGAAAAAATAAATTTTGAGTTAGGGGTTACGGCTTTGTACAACTTTTTATTACCAGATGAATTTATTCGCAGTGTATATGAAATTACACCGGAAAAATTAAAGGATTTAGGCATTAAAGGGATCATAACAGATTTAGATAATACGCTTGTTGAATGGGACCGTGCTGATGCAACGGAAGAGCTTGTACAATGGTTTGAAATGATGCGTGAAGCAGGCATAAAAATTATCATTGCCTCAAACAATCATGAAGCACGGGTGCGCCAGTTTGCAGAACCGCATGGCATTCCGTTTATTTTCCGTGCCAAAAAACCATTAGGTGCAGCATATTATGCGGCCCTTGTCCAGCTGCGTCTACGTCGCCATGAAGTTGCGATGCTGGGAGATCAGCTATTAACAGATGTGATGGGTGCAAAACGTCAAAAACTTTATACGTTTTTAGTTCGTCCTGTTGCTGACTCTGATGGACTCGTCACAAAATTTAACCGCTTCGTCGAACGTCGTGTATATAACGATTTAAAGCGAAAAGGAAAGTATCCTTGGGAAGACTAAAAACTACCCAAGTTTTTTTGCATGAGTGTGCAATAGTAGTTAGGAGGAAATAGTGAATGAATGAAATGCCACAATGTATTGGCTGTGGAACAGTGATTCAAACTGAAGATAAAAATGGATTAGGGTATGCACCTGCATCCTCGCTGGAAAAGGAAATGATTATTTGTCAACGTTGTTTCCGTTTAAAAAACTATAATGAAATCCAACCTGTTAGCTTAACGGATGATGATTTTTTACGTATTTTAAACGGTCTTGGACAACAGCAAGGTCTGATTGTGAAAATCGTGGATATTTTCGATTTCAATGGCAGCTGGCTACCAGGTTTACACCGATTCGTTGGAAATAATCCGATTCTTTTAGTAGCAAATAAAGCAGACCTTTTACCAAAATCGGTAAAAGAAAAGAAAGTGATCAACTGGTTAAAACGTGAAGCGAAAGCGCTTGGATTAAAGCCGGTTGATGTGAAGCTTGTTTCGGCACATAAAGGAATGGGCATGCAGGAAGTCGTTGAAGCGATTGAAGAATACCGAAATGGCAAAGATGTATATGTTGTAGGTTGTACAAATGTCGGTAAATCGACGTTTATTAACCGTATTATTAAGCAAGCTACAGGTGAAGGAGAAATTATTACTACTTCTCATTTCCCGGGAACTACGCTTGATATGATTGGCATTCCGTTAGATGACGGATCATCTTTGTATGATACACCTGGTATTATCAATCACCACCAAATGGCACACCATATCGATTCGAGTGAATTAAAATATATTATGCCGAAAAAAGAAATTAAACCAAAAGTGTATCAGCAAAACCCTGGACAAACACTATTTATCGGTGCTCTTGCCCGTTTTGATTTTATTCAAGGCGAGCGTTCGGCATTTACTGTACATGTTGCAAATGATTTGCCGATCCACCGTACGAAGCTGGAACGAGCGGATCAATTATATGATGAACATAAAGGTGAGTTACTGGCACCTCCAACGTCTAAACATATTGATCAATTACCGCCATTAGTGCGTCACGAGTTCTCGATCAAAGAACCAAAAACTGATGTAGTTATTTCAGGATTGGGCTGGATTACAGTACAGCATGCCAATGTTGTCGTAGCAGCACACGCACCAAAAGGAGTAGAAGTATTCATTCGTCCATCACTGATTTAATAGTGCGGTCTCTTCACCTAATTTAGGATAAAATTTTTATCCTCTGAAGTTAGTTGATTGGAATGAAGAGGAGGCGGGCATTTTCGCCTTCTTTTCATCAAGTAAATTATTTTACAGTGAATGAATGGTAGTAGGAAAGAGGGAAATGTCGATGAAAAAGTGGTTTGCGGTTATTGGGGATCCGATTGCACAGTCAAAATCTCCAGAAATGCATAATGCATGGTATGAAGAAGCGAATGTGGATGCAACGTATATCCCGATACACGTGAAGCCAGAACATCTACAACAAGCTGTTGCATCATTCAAACTGTTAGGGACAAGCGGCTGGAATGTAACGATTCCGCATAAACAAGCGATCATTCCGTTCCTTGACGAGCTTGACGAGCTTGCCGAAAAGATGGGTGCGGTCAATACGGTCGTGCGCACTGCAGAAGGTAAATTAAAAGGCTATAATACTGATGGTCCGGGTTTTGTAAAATCACTTGAACATGTAATCGGCACTACGAAGCGTGAGGCACCTGTTTTACTGATTGGAGCAGGCGGCGCAGCCCGCGGTATTGCATTTGCCCTTCAACTGACAGGTTATACGAATATAACAATTGCCAACAGGACAGTTGAAAAAGCACAGCAAATTATTGATGAATTACATGCCGGCCAAGCTGTTTCAATGCAAGAAGCAGAACAAAGCCTGGCTAATTATGAAATTTTTATTCAAACAACACCAGCAGGAATGACTACGGGCGACTTTGCATTACCATTTTCGCTTGAAAAGTTCCCGGCAGGCGCAATTGCTGCAGATATTGTGTATAATCCATTAATGACGCCCTTTTTGCAAGCGGCTGAGCAAAAAGGGGCGACGATTGTCAATGGGTTAGGCATGTTCGTGCATCAAGGTGCGATTGCTTACCAACACTGGTTAGGTCATTATCCAAATACAAATGCAATGATTGCCCGTTTAACGGCGCAATTAGGAGGAAATTATGTTAACAGGTAAACAAAAACGTTTTTTACGTGCTGAGGCACATCACTTAGATCCAATTTTCCAAGTTGGGAAAGGTGGCGTAAATGATGCAATGATTGCACAATTACGCGATGTATTGGAAGCACGCGAACTTATTAAAGTACGCATTTTAGACAACTGTGAAGAAGACAAAAATGTCGTGGCGGAAGAACTGGCTGCCGGTACACGTGCCGAGCTTGTTCAACTGATCGGGTTGACAGTTGTTTTATATAAAGAATCACGCAACAACAAAAAAATCGTATTACCAAAAGTAGCTACGAAATAAGGTGAATTTAATGAAGAAAGTCGGTCTTTTTGGCGGAACTTTTAATCCACCGCATATTGGACATTTAATGATGGCCAATGAAGTGTATGCAGCGCTTGATTTGACGGAAGTACGCTTTATGCCGAACGCAAAACCGCCGCATAAGGATTTGGCACGCTCAGCAACAAATGCGCAGCGTCTGCGGATGGTTGAGCTGGCAATCGAGGAAATTCAATATTTTCATGTGGAAACATATGAACTTGAGCGCGGAGGGGTATCCTATACATTCGACACAATGAAAGTATTGTGTGAACGTGAACCACAAACACAGTTTTATTTTATTATTGGCGGGGACATGATCGATTCTTTGCATACATGGCACCGTATCGATGAATTAATGAAACTTGTCACATTTGTTGGAGTGAAGCGCCCGGGCAGTGAAGCAAAATCTTCCTATGACGTGTGTATGGTGGAAGCTCCGCAAATTGACCTTTCTTCAACATATATTCGAAACCGATTACAGCAAACAGAGGCACCTTTACAGTTTTTATTGCCTGCTGCAGTTGAACAGTATATTCGAAAGGAAGGTTTGTATGGAACGTCAAACGATGCTGGCAGCGATTAAGGATCGGATGCCTGAAAAGCGGTATATTCATACGATTGGGGTAATGGAAACAGCGATTCGTTTAGCTCAACAATACGGTGAAAATCCCCAAAAAGCCGAAATCGCGGCTATTTTCCATGATATCGCTAAATATGCGGATGTTGACTGGATGAAGCAAGTCGTGATTGAACAGCAGTTGGATGTGCGCCTGCTTGACTGGAATGCTGAAATATTGCATGGTCCGGTCGGTGCCTGGATTGTCGAGACAGAATTCCAAATAAATGATGAAGCCATTTTAAATGCAATTCGTTACCATACTACCGGACGTGTGAATATGACAACTTTTGAGAAAATTATTTATATAGCAGATATGATTGAACCGAATCGTAAATTTCAGGGTGTTGAGGAACTAAGAACGTTGGCAGACATCAGTTTAGAGGATGCATTCCGGGCATGTGTGACACATACGCTCAGTTTTTTAGTTTCGTCACAGCAGGCAATTTACCCTGTTTCAATTGAATGCTACAACAGCTTATTAAGAGAGGAATAAACATACATGAATGAAACGTTATTAAATATTACGTACAAAGCAATCGATGACAAGCGAGGAGAAGATATCGTTGCATTAAATATGCAGGGAATTTCACTTTTAGCTGATTATTTCATCATTGCGGAAGGTAGCTCAGAGCGCCAAGTACAGGCAATTGCACGTGAAATTAAAGAAAAAGCGGAAGAAGCGGGCTACACAGTTCGCAAGCTTGAAGGCTTTGATACTGCACGCTGGATTTTAGTCGATATGGGTGATGTTGTTGCACATATTTTCCATAAAGATGAGCGTGCTTATTACAACCTAGAGCGTCTATGGGGAGATGCACCACAATTAGACGCGCCACAAATGGACAATGAATAGTTATGAGCGATTTGCGGAAGTTTATGATGAATTAATGACAGATATCCCGTACACGGAATATGTGGAATGGATTCAGACATATGCACCTGCACAGAACTATAAAAATCTGCTCGATATCGGCTGTGGTACAGCAACGCTTGCTTTCTTACTGCATAAAGCGGGTTACGCTGTATCAGGTATTGACTTATCGGAAGAAATGCTTGCTATTGCGAGTGCCCGTATGGAGGATGAAAAAATTACAATGCCTCTATATGCGATGTCAATGGACGAACTGGAAGGTTTCAGCGAGTTGGATGTGGCCATCATTCCAATTGACTCGATCAATTATGTAAAAGAGCAGCAAAATGTCGTGGAAACATTGAAAAGGATATTTGGCAGTCTTCGTGAAGGCGGACAACTATTTTTTGATGTACATTCGTTATATAAAATGGACAATATTTTTCTTGACGGTCCATTTACATATGATGACGGCGAAATTTCATATGTTTGGTATACTGAGCCGGGTGAAGAACCGCATTCTGTGTACCATCAAATGACATTTTTTGTACTAACAGAAAGCGGCCTGTTTGAACGCTTTGATGAAGAACATTATCAGCGGACATTTGCGTTTGAACAATATGTGAAATGGCTGAAAGAAATCGGTTTTTCTCATGTTGAAGTGACGGCAGACTGGATGGCAACACAACCGACTGATGAAAGCGAACGAATTTTTATCCGGGCAGTTAAATAAAATAGCCGGAAAAGTAAGTTTCAGCAGTTTTGATGGAAATACCTTTTCATAAAGAAGTGGAATTTGTATAGTGGATGTAAGCTCCATATATAAAACCTTCTTTATGAAAGGGTGTTTTTTATTTTGCAGCCATTTCTGGAGAAATATAAAAAGCAGCTCGCCATTATGGGCGGAATAGTTGCTGTGGTATTAATCTACTTATTATTCCTCGATGATTCCTCGCACAGTGCTACGATTGAAACAATTGATCAAATGACAATTCCTGCTAGAGAAGAACCTTCCGCAAATCCGGACACGGAAATCGAAACTGAACGTAAGCCGATAATGGTTGATGTAAAAGGAGCGGTAAAATATCCGGGTGTGTATACGTTATCCGAAGAACAACGGATTGTCGATGCCGTTGAAGCAGCAGGAGGATACACAGACGATGCCAATCCGGTGCTCATTAACCATGCCCAAAGGCTTCAGGATGAAATGGTGATCTATATACCTAAAACGGGTGAAGAGCCTGCAGAGGTAATGGAACAGATGATACAGGCAGGCCCGGCAACCGGCTCCGGCAGTGGAGATACGAACGGGAAGATTAATATAAATAAAGCGATGGAAGCGGAGTTAACCCAGCTCCCGGGAATCGGTCCCTCCAAAGCGGGGGCAATTATTCAGCATCGGTCCGAACATGGGAATTTTCAAGTCATTGATGATTTAAAAAAAGTTACGGGAATCGGGGAGAAAACATTTGAGCAGTTAAAGGACTTAATCGACGTAAAATAAAGTGAAATTTCTGATCGGTCTTACATTGCGAATGTCAGGAACTACGTATAAACTGATAGGTGACAAAACATTTGGAGGTTATCATATGGAGCGAATTACTTGGGATCAATTTTTTATGGCGCAAAGTCATTTACTCGCATTAAGAAGCACGTGCAGCCGTCTTGCAGTAGGAGCGACAATTGTACGGGAAAAGCGCATTATTGCCGGCGGATATAATGGATCGATTTCAGGCGACGAACACTGTATCGAAGAAGGTTGCTACGTTGTGGACAACCATTGTGTACGCACAGTGCATGCCGAAACGAATGCATTACTGCAATGTGCAAAATATGGTACGCCATCAAATGGAGCGGATCTGTATGTCACGCATTTCCCGTGTCTGCCATGCACGAAGACGATCATTCAAGCCGGCATCAAAAATGTGTACTATGCAAAAGATTATAAAAATAATATGTACGCAATGGAACTGTTCAAAAAAGCAGATGTCCATGTTGCGCATATTCCGTTTGATGAAGCAAAAATCGACTTTCTGCAAGATGAAAAGTTCGCATTAACTGCTGAAATGCTCGAAAAGCTTCGTGAGTTAGGTGCAAGCCGTGATCAGTTGCTCCCATTAGAGGAGAAGATGCATGCTTTATTTGGTAAACTTGTTCAAGCATAACTGGATATTTTACGCCTTGTCGGTTTGTATCAGTGCACTTGCTGCATTTGAATCGGTAAGGCTTCTTTTCCTGTTTGCGTTATTGTTTGTGTTTACTCTTTATAAACGACTGGCAAACATTCATCTATTGTTTATTTTAATAGTTGGCATTGGAAGTTACATCTATTTTTCCTTTGAAGTCAATAAGCTTTCAATTCCGGTTAAACTACCGGCATTGTTAACCTGGACTGACGAGTACAATATAAATGGTGTGATGCTAAGGGGATTCATGCTTGATGAATCCGGCGATAAAGTATATGTGACCTATGAATTGAAAACTGAAAAGGAAAAACAGCGTTTCGAGGCACAGCAGCTTGCTGGTACAAGTTTTATTGTAACCGGGGAGCAAGTATCCCCATCAATTCCCGCACACCGCTATGGCTTTTCTATGGCCCGCTATTTGCAAAGCAAAAATGCAAGAGGAATCATCGAAAGTCAGCAACTTCAATATTTCCGGCAAAATAAAAACTTCGTGCAACCTATCTATGATCAGCGCTTTCGGTTAAAAAGGCATATTGAAGAAACTTTCCCGTCATCACTTGCAGCAGAAGCACAGGCCCTTTTGATCGGTTTTCAGGAAAATGTCGATGAGCAATTAAATCGCGCTTATCAAAAGCTTGGGATTACCCATTTATTCGCGATTTCGGGTTTGCATGTCGCACTTGTCTCATTCCTGTTTTTTCAATTATTGCTTCGCTTGAGGATACGTAGAGAAGTCGCTACAGTTTTTTTGCTTATTTTATTGCCTTTATATGCAATTTTAGCAGGAGGGGCACCGTCTATTTGGCGTGCAGTAAGTGTCGTGGAATTCGTCTTGCTTGCACAGTATATTCGTTGGAAAATACCGGTGGATGATGCATTGTCGCTCAGCTTTATTGTGTTTGTATTATTAGAGCCTGGTGCAGTTTTTCAAGTTGGCTTTCAGCTATCCTATTTGGCCACTTACAGCTTAGTTTATTCCAGTCGCATTTTAGCCCGCTACTCAAACTTTTGGATACAATCCTTTTACATTACGTTCGTTTGCCAAATCCTCGTTTATCCTTTATTACTGTTCCACTTTTACGAAATAAGTCTTTCTTCTTTTATCGCCAATATTTTCTTCGTCCCTCTTTTTTCATTTATTATTTTACCAGTCAATCTATTTGTCCTTGTACTGTCTTTTTTGCCATTCCCTTTTGACTCCATTCTGTTTTATATTTATGAGCCGGTGCGTACAGCGCTGACAAATTTAATTCTCTTTATTCAGCAGCCGATTGTTCAAATGTGGAACCCCGGAAAACCTTCGATTATGTGGCTTGTCATTTTATACGTTTCGGTTTTTTTCACTTTTTATTTGCTTGACCAGCAAGCACAGTTAAAGAAAGTCATCTTTGCTTTAGTACTGCCTGCCTTTTTATTTCATGTACAGCCATTTATGAACAGTGATCTGAAAATTGCCTTTGTCAACGTAAGTCAAGGGGACTGCATCATCATTGAACTGCCTCACAGAAAATCGGTCATTGTCATTGATGCAGGGGGGGTATTACGATTTGAACAGGAAACATGGAAAGAGCGCAAAACTCCTTATGAAGTTGGTCGTCAGGTTGTTGTTCCTTATTTGAAAGGGCGAGGAATCCAAACAATCGATACATTTATGCTGTCACATGCGGATGCCGATCATGTAGAGGGGGCTGAAGAAGTGTTGCGGGAAGTGATTGTAAAAGAGGTGCATGTGACACCAGATTCGATCACCAGGCCGGTTATGAACGATTTTTTGCATGAGCTAGAGAAAACAAATACAAAACTGTTCGAGAAAATGGCTGGTCATAAGTGGAAAATCGGGGAAACAGCTTTTGAATATTTATGGCCATTGGAAATCGAATATGAAGGAAATAATGATTCGCTCGTTTTATTCGTAGAGCATAAGTCATTTCGGGCATTGTTTACAGGGGATTTGGAGCAGGAAGGCGAGAGGGAGCTGATTCGGCTTTATAACGAGAAATTACGTAATATCGATCTATTGAAGGCGGGGCATCATGGCAGTAAAACATCAAGCATCGAAGAATTCATAACAATAACAAACCCTAGATTTGTCGTGTTTATGGCAGGTGAAAATAACCGCTATAATCATCCGCATATTGATGTTGTGAATCGGTTTGAGACGAAAAAAATTCCATACTCGACAACGGGATTAGACGGTACGATAGAA
The DNA here is from genome assembly GCF_040273735.1 of Solibacillus sp. NCBI lineage: Bacteria > Bacillati > Bacillota > Bacilli > Caryophanales > Caryophanaceae > Solibacillus > Solibacillus sp. The sequence continues at coordinate 173,372 of NZ_JBELZM010000002.1, forward strand.
GTTTCTTTCTCACAAAATCAAATGTACATTGAAAAATCCAATTCTCTTTTTATGAAATAAAAAATGGGATGGTTTCTCGTTTTAACAAGAAACCATCCCACTTTAAAGGAATTACAGACGTGTAGCTGCTTCTACGATTGTTGCAATAATAAACAATACGATGAAGAATCCGCCACCGATGGCGAAACCGTAACCGGCATCTGGGAAGTCATTGCTTTTCATCGCCCGGCCACGACCTTCAAATGGGTTTTCAGCTACATAGTTTGGATCTTGATGTCCTGCCATAAGTATCCCTCCTAATCTTCAATAATTATAGAATATTCTAACTGAAAATGCTATATGAAATGCTAATTATTCCTTTTATTGGTTTATTGGTTCGGTGTATATTTCAAGAAAAATCCATAAATAAATATAGAGGAGATAAGCAACATAAATTCTTCTTCGATACTTATTGGATGTGAAACTGGACATCCTCAATAACGTAAAAAATGGTATACTTAGAACTACGAAAGTAAAGGAGGTTCCCAGTATGATAACAAAAGTATGGCAAGATTTTAAAAAGGGGAATTTCGCACCGGTTTACTTGCTTGTAGGAGAAGAATCCTATTTTGTAGATGAAACAATTAAGCAGTTGAAGGCGGCTCTTCAAAAAAATGAAGAAGCGGAAGTCATGACCTTTGACTTAAATGAACAGCCGATTGATTATGTTATTGATGAAGCGGATACCATTCCGTTTTTCTCGGAACGTAAACTAATAATAGCTAAAAATGCATCATTTTTAAAAGCGACTGAAAAAGGCAAGGAAAAGATTGACCATGATTTAAAGCGACTTGAAAGCTGGCTGCACCACCCTACAGATACAGCCATCACCATATTCATCGCGCCTTACGAAAAGCTGGATGAGCGTAAAAAAGTCACGAAGCTTATGAAAGAAAAATGTACAGTAATCGTCGCGGAAACACCCCAAAACAATGATTTGAATATATGGGTAAAGAACGAAGCTGAGCAGCATGGAAAAGCGATCACCGATGAAGCTGTCGGTAAACTGCTTGAAATGGTCGGTCCGAATATGCTCCAGCTTCAGATGGAAATAGAAAAGATGGCCTTGTATTTAGGTGAAGATTATGAAATAACACGTGAACTTGTTGAGGATTTAGTAGCGAAAACGCTTGAGCATGATGCATTTAAAATGCTGAATGCCTATTTGGACCACAATCAGGAAGAGGCACTTAAAATCTATCATGATCTTTTACGTCAAAAAGAAGAACCGATCAAACTTGTAGGCCTCTTGGCAAACAATATCCGAACAATGACCAATATTTTCTATTTGCAAAAAAAGGGGTACCATCAGCAACAGATTGCAAAACAGCTTAAAATTCATCCGTACCGGGTGCAGGTCATTTCAGGTCAAAGGAACCGTCCATCCGACCAGCGTTTACTTCAAGCGCTCTATAGTCTGGCGGAAGTAGATCTACAGCTGAAAACAACTGGTGGTAACCGTGAGCGCCATCTAGAGCTGTTTTTAATGAAGAAACTATAGAAGATTATATTCTAGGAAACAATGAAAAAAGCCAACTGTGCAGATGCACAGTTGGCTTTATAAGTTTACAAATTAAGCTTTTTTCGCTAAACGAGACTTTTTACGAGAAGCCGCGTTTTTGTGAATAAGACCTTTAGAAGCAGCTTTATCTAATGCTTTAGAAGCAGCAACTACTAATTCTTGTGCGTTTTCAGCACCTGTTGCGATCGCTTGCTCAGCTTTTTTAACTGTAGTACGCATTGCAGATTTTGCTTGTGCGTTAGCAGCGTTAGCTTTTTCGTTAACTTTTACACGTTTGATAGCAGATTTAATGTTTGGCATTTCTTTCACCTCCTAGATTTAGGTACGAGATGAGTATTTTCTCACTTATTTCATGTGTCAATACAACAAAAATCATTCTACCAAAGGATTGAAGGAATTGCAATACATAAATGCAAAGAATATTTACTTGACAGTTTGAACAAACTGAATTGTGGAGGTGCATTATGAAAAAAATTGATTGGAATCGAACAGATTTAATTGATGAAACAGCAGAAGTTGTCCAACATCAGACAAAACAGCAAAAGGAAACATTGGAACATGAACGCGGCATTCACATGGAAGAATCTCATCAAAACCGTGTAAAAATCACAAAAGTTGAAGTGAATGCTACAGGGGAAGAAAGAATAAGTAAAAAGCAGGGGACGTATATAACGTTGTCGATCCCTACATTAACTTCAGAAGACCGCCATGGCTTTGAGCAAATGCAGGAATCTTTAATCCATTACCTGCACGATTTGCATAAAGACGTAAAAATTACGGCGGATTCAAAAATTTTAGTGATAGGCTTAGGGAACAAGACGATTACCCCAGACGCAATTGGTCCTTATACAATTGATGCGATGCATAAAAAACAGTCGGAACTGGATTCACCAAAGTTTATTTTGTATGCGCCAGGTGTTACTGGACAAACAGGATTTGAGACAAGTGATTATATCCATGCATTGGCAGAAAAAATTAAGCCTGCACTCGTAATTATTATCGATGCGCTTGCAACAAGCGGAAGTGCACGTTTATGCCGGACAATTCAACTGACAGATACCGGAATCCATCCAGGAGGAGGTGTCGGCAACCATCGCAAGGAAGTTTCCAAGGAAGTGCTCGGCGTCCCGGTAACAGCAATCGGAGTTCCGACAGTAGTGGAAGCACCAATTTTAATCGCTGATGCAATCGATGTAGCATTCAGATCAATTGCGGCTAAAATACAGGAACGAGACAAACCGTCCGGTAAGCTCTCAGTAACAAGCTGGACACCTGTAAACGAGGAAGTCGATTTAACGAAAGTTGAGCCGATTTTCGGCCAGTGGGCAACATGGCCGACTGAAGATCGCAGACAATTATTTGAAGAAGTATTCAGTACCCATCCGGAGCGGTTGATGGTTACACCGAAAGAAGTCGACTTCTGGCTGAGTCAATATGCGTTTTTACTAGGTGAAAGCTTGTTTACATGGCTTGATGAAAAACAAAAAGCCGGTAATTAACCGGCAATTTATTTTCTGAACAATAAAAACTAGTTATCCGTTCTAAGTTTTACTCTTTTCCCATATTGTATTGGAGAAAGGGTGATGTGTTTGCGGAAACTAAAACGCTTCTCATTATTGTTCTTATTTTTATTTTCACTGCCTATCATTATTGGGCAATTCCCTTTTCCAAATAATGAAATGACTACACAAAAAAGTAAAAGTGAACGTCCCCACGTTGTTTATGCGGCGGCAGAGCCAATTGTAACGGTACCTGAAGAACCGAAAATTGATCCATTCAATGTACTGTTGATGTTCACACATTCACACGAGTCCTATAAACCAATCGTCAAAAAAACAAAAGGGATGCAGGCAGTTTATGATGAAGAAATGAATATCTTTTCACTTCAGGAAATGATGCAGCATTATCTTGAATTAAATGGTTTAACACCACATATTGTAGACTTTGATGTTATGACCGAAATGAAACAGCTTGATGCAACATTTCACCAAGCATACAAAGTGGCTCGACCTGTATTGGCACAGTATTTGGAAGAAAATGAATATGAACTTGTAATTGATTTTCATCGGGATTCGGCCCCTAAAAAAGTGACGACACTTACGGCAAATAATGAACAATATGCAAAAATTGCATTTGTTGTCGGCGCGGAACATCCTGCATATGAAGCGAATTTAGCTTATGCAACGATGTTGAGTGAGCAAGTGAACAGCATTGTGCCTGGTATTTCACGAGGAATTATTAAAAAGTCTGGTACTGGTGTAGACGGTGTTTATAATCAAGATCTTGCAACAAATGTATTGCTGATTGAATTTGGCGGTATCGACAATTCTGAAGAAGAACTTCAGCGAACAATGGCGATTTTAGCCCAGGCAATCCGGGTAGCTTTCGTTGAATCAGCTGCATAGGTATTAATTGGTTTACAAATAGTAGGCGGGTAGTGTAAGACACGTTGAGCAATTTCAGCACGGCTATTCGCTCCAATATGAAAAACCGCATTTCGCAAAAGTTAGGTGCGAAATGCGGTTTTCCTATTGTAGATGAGGTTCGCTGTTGTCGTTTCACTACAATTCATAGTATAATTTAAAATAAGCTATGCCTCTATTGTTCCATTACTTAAAATTGGTGGAGATAGAGGCTGTATTTTAGTAGAAAAGTAAATGGATGAATAATCTACATATGTAGTGACACCAACCCTAAAAGGGCTCAGGTGTTTTTTCTAATTAGGAGAGGAATTATACATGAACCGAGAACAACGTTTAAAACGACAAGAAAATATCCGAAATTTCTCGATTATTGCACATATCGACCACGGGAAATCAACACTTGCAGACCGTTTACTGGAATCGACGCAAACCGTTACACAACGCGAGATGAAGTCTCAGCTGCTGGATTCGATGGATCTGGAGCGTGAGCGCGGAATTACAATTAAATTAAATGCCGTACAATTGAAATATAATGCTAAAAATGGCGAGATCTATACTTTCCATCTGATCGATACACCGGGTCACGTCGATTTCACATATGAAGTATCACGTTCATTAGCGGCATGTGAAGGTGCCATTTTAGTAGTCGATGCTGCACAGGGAATTGAAGCGCAAACGCTGGCTAACGTATATTTGGCATTGGACAATGATCTGGAAATCCTACCGGTTATCAACAAAATCGACTTGCCTGCTGCAGACCCTGAGCGTGTTCGCGCTGAAGTGGAAGATGTAATTGGGCTGGACGCTTCTGAAGCAGTACTTGCATCTGCAAAAGCAGGAATTGGAATCCAGGATATTTTGGAACAGATCGTTGAAAAAGTACCTGCCCCACAAGGCGATCCGGATGCCCCGCTACAAGCATTAATTTTTGACTCTGTTTATGATGCTTATAAAGGTGTTATCATTTCAATTCGTATCGTAAATGGTACTGTTAAAGCCGGAGATAAAATCAAAATGATGGCAACGGGTGCAGAGTTTGAAGTAATCGAAGTAGGTGTTCATACACCGAAATCGATACCACAAGCTGAATTGACAGTAGGTGATGTTGGGTATTTAACAGCATCCATTAAAAATGTTCAGGACACACGTGTAGGTGATACTGTAACATATGCGGGCAGCCGTGCTGCTACAGAGCCGCTTCCGGGTTACCGTAAACTGAATCCGATGGTATATTGCGGTCTTTATCCAATTGACACAGCAAAATACAACGATTTACGTGAAGCACTTGAGAAACTGGAATTAAACGACTCTGCACTACAATATGAGGCAGAAACTTCACAGGCATTAGGCTTCGGCTTCCGATGCGGATTCTTAGGACTATTGCACATGGAAATTATTCAGGAACGTATTGAGCGTGAATTCAACATTGATTTAATCACAACTGCGCCTTCAGTAATTTATGAAGTGACAAAAACGGATGGTTCGGTATTAAAAGTCGATAACCCGTCCATGATGCCGGATCCTCAAAAAATCGACCGCATTGAAGAGCCGTACGTAAAAGCGACAATCATGGTACCGAACGATTATGTAGGTGCTGTTATGGAGCTTTGCCAGAAAAAACGCGGCAACTTCTCAGGGATGGATTACATCGATGACACACGTGTGAAAATCGTTTATGAAATGCCTTTAGCGGAAATTGTATACGACTTCTTTGATTTCCTGAAATCGAATACGAAAGGCTATGCTTCATTCGATTATGAATTAATCGGATACCAGCCTTCTAAGTTAAGCAAAATGGATATTCTATTGAACGGTGAACAAGTTGATGCGTTAAGCTTCATCGTACACAAAGACTTTGCATATGAACGCGGAAAAGTAATTGTAGAAAAATTAAAAGAGCTGATTCCACGTCAACAATTCGAAGTACCGGTGCAAGCTGCAATCGGTCAAAAAATTATTGCCCGCTCGACAATTAAATCAATGGGTAAAAACGTACTTGCAAAATGTTACGGCGGTGACATTTCACGTAAACGTAAATTACTTGAAAAGCAAAAAGCCGGTAAAAAACGTATGAAGCAAGTAGGTTCGGTAGAGGTTCCTCAAGAAGCATTTATGGCTGTACTGAAAATGGATGATAGTAAATAGTTTTTTAAAAGGCAGATAGAGCGATCTTTCTGCCTTTTGTTTTTAGATGTGAAAGTTTACTGAAATGTTTTTTGAAAATGAGGTGGGAAATATGACCGATATTTTAAATTTTTTGCATTATAAAAATGAAAAACTGGAAAGTGAATTGAATAAATTGTTTGAACGTGCCAATTCGCCGGTAAGCCGGGTAGATGCTCTGCTGGAAAACAAAGCACTGCAACTGGAGGATCACAAGCTGTTTTTGGCATTTTTAGCATATTTAGCACAGCGAAACATTGAAGCAAAACGTTTGTTTCAAGATGTTCTGCGCCTGCCAAAGCATCAATTCGAAGCAAAATATGAAATGAATTGGGCACAGGTAATCAAATTGAGTGTCACATTTTTTACAATTTTACGCGATAACGACCTGAATAGTTACAAACAGTTTATCGACTAGCTTGTAACAACCGGCAACAGTTCGCTATAATGATGAAATGAGTAAAGGTAATAAATGATAGGGGGGCAAGTAGTCGATGAATGAAGAACAACGACTAGCTAGTCAGCAGATTAAACAACCTAAGGAAGAAAAAGACTATAGTAAATATTTCGAGAAAGTATTTACGGCTCCTTCACTAAAAGACGCGAAAAAACGCGGTAAAGAAGAAGTAAAGTATCATAAGGATTTTGATATCGAAGAAAAATATTTAGGAATGGGGCAGGATCGTAAGTTTTATATTCGAACATACGGCTGTCAAATGAATGAGCATGATACTGAAGTAATGGCTGGTATTTTCATGCAGCTTGGCTATACACCTACTGAAATGATTGAAGAAGCGGATGTTGTTTTACTAAACACGTGCGCAATCCGTGAAAATGCGGAAAATAAAGTATTCGGTGAGCTAGGCTTCCTGTTAAAATATAAACGTAAAAATCCGGAAATGCTGATCGGTGTTTGCGGATGTATGTCGCAAGAAGAATCTGTCGTAAACAAAATATTAAAACAGTATCAGCATGTTGATATGGTGTTCGGGACACATAATATCCACCGATTACCGAATATTTTACACGATGCCTATATGTCTAAGGAAATGGTTGTCGAAGTATGGTCAAAAGAAGGCGATGTCATCGAAAACCTTCCGAAAAAACGTCTTGGTTCGATTAAAGCCTGGGTGAATATTATGTACGGCTGCGACAAGTTCTGTACATATTGCATCGTTCCGTACACACGAGGCAAGGAACGTTCACGCCGCCCTGAAGAAATTATTCAGGAAGTGCGTGAATTGGCCGCACAAGGCTATAAAGAAATTATGCTTTTAGGCCAAAATGTCAATGCATACGGGAAAGACTTTGATGATATCGAATACCGACTCGGTGATTTAATGGACGAACTCCGTAAAATCGATATTCCGCGAATCCGCTTTACGACAAGTCATCCGCGCGACTTTGATGACCATTTAATCGAAGTACTGGCAAAAGGCGGCAATCTCGTTGACCATATCCATTTACCGGTACAGTCGGGTTCAAACGAAATTCTGAAAATTATGGCGCGTAAATATACACGTGAGCATTTCCTGCAATTAGTCGATAAGATTAAAGCAGCAATCCCGGGAGTAACATTGACAACTGATATTATTGTAGGCTATCCGAATGAAACAGAAGAGCAATTCCAGGAAACGCTTGATTTGTATCGTCAAGTCGGCTTTGATATGGCGTTCACGTATATTTATTCGCCTCGTGAAGGAACACCTGCTGCAAAAATGGTCGATAATGTAACAGAGGAAGAAAAGAAAGACCGTCTGCACCGTTTAAATGCGGTTGTCTCTGAGTATTCTGCAAAAGCGCTCAAAGACTTGGAAGGTCAAACAGTAGAAGTTTTAGTTGAAGGCAGCAGTAAAAGACGCGATGATGTGTTAGCTGGCTATACGCGCAAAAACCGTCTTGTTAACTTTAAGGCAGATCCAAAATATATTGGAAAGCTTGTAAATGTAAGAATTCTAGAAGCAAAATCTTACTCTTTAATGGGTGAGTTTGTAGAAGAAGTGACAAAAGAGGGGGAGTTCGTAAGATGACAACAAAATTGTATACAAAAGATGAGATTGTAGAAAAAGCAAAAGAAATTGCCCATATGATTGCGAATACCGAAGAAGTAGAATTTTTCAAAAAAGCGGAAGAACAAATTAATGAAAACCAATTTGTACGCGAAAAGATTGCCTCACTGAAAGCACTGCAAAAGCAGGCGGTTAATTTCCAGCACTTAGGAAAAGAAAAAGCGCTTAAAATGATTGAAGGTAAAATTACAGGAATTGAAACAGAAATCGACGAATTACCAGTCGTTCAACAATTCAAACAATCACAGACAGAAGTAAATGAACTATTACAATTAGTATCGAATGCCATTGCGAATAATGTCACAGATGAAGTTATTGCTTCTACAGGCGGGGATATACTAAAAGGCGAAACAGGATCGAAAGTGCGTAATAGTACACCAGGCTCATGTTCATAGAAAATTAAGGAAGATATCCCTTGTGGATATCTTTTTTTGTATGGACTTTATATTCTAAAAGTCTAACAATATGTGTAAATAATGATGTCGATATTCCTACTATGTTTTGCTATAATTTAAGTTAGTTAGAACTATATAGGAAGGACTTTACCTATGAACGAATTTGACAATCTAAATGTAAGTGATCAAGTAATGTATGTTTGGTTATGTCAGGTGGCTCGGCAGATCGATGCAGCGGTAGCAATTATTAACCCGAATAAAGGATATACAATTGAATTTGTGAACCAGATTTTTATGCAAACAACAGGATATGATGAAGGTGATGTAATCGGTTCCACACTGTCATTACTACAAGGGCCTCATACTGACATGCACAATGAGAATTCGATTCAGGAAAGTATTGAGAACGGACTTACTTTTAAAACATCGTCATTTCATTACCGAAAAGATGGTTATGCATTTTGGAACGAAGTGCGTCATTTACCAATGTTCAATCAGCAAGGAATACTTCAATATTGTGTCATCATAATGAAAGATGTAACTGACTCCATGAACATCGAGTCGTTAATTGAGCTGGAACGAGACGTCTACTTTAGTCTTGAAACAGGGCATCCGCTTGAAAATGTATTACGCAATATTTGCAAATCGGTTGAAATAACATTCGGGAAGAAATGCCACTGTTCAATCGTCCTTGTTGATGACAATGACCGGATGATTAATATTTACGGTGAAATGTGGAAAGATCTGAAAAAGCTCGATGAAAAAGTTTTATTAATGGATATTGAAGATAAAAGAAAAATAAATAAACCGCTCATCATCAAAGATTTAGAGCAGTCGGTCTATCATGAAGCCTATCGGCAGATTATTGAAAAATATCGCTTAGTTTCAATGTGGAGTCAGCCGATTTTAAATTCAGAAGAAAAAAAAATCGGCTTATTTACAATGTACTTTGAGCAACGGGCAGACCCAAAAATGATTGAAATCAAATTTATGAATCGAATTGCACCAATCGTTACACTCGCATTAAAATATTATGATCAGAAAAGTGCAATTCGCCGTCTTGCTTTTCAGGATGTTGCATCCGGATTAAATAATTATGAGCGCTTTAAAATCATTTTAAATGATTTTGCTGCAGATGGGTCGAGAGGGCATTTATATATTATTGAACCTGGAGAATATCAAAATATTATTGATTTGTATGGCCGCCAAGGCGGGGATGAAGTACTGCGTCAGCTTGCAAATCGAATTCAGAATATCTCTACATTCGGTGATTCGATCATTGCGAGATACACACATTCATCAATTATTGTAGCGACGCGGTTATCATTACGGAAAATGAATATTCCACCCAATGAAGCTGATCAGATTTTATCAGAGCCGTATTATATTGATGAAAAAGAAGTATACTTAACATTAAAAATAGGAACATCGTCTTTTAGTTCCCGTATTAATTACATAGAAGCAGTCCGCCAGGCGGATAATGCGTTATCGAGTGCGCTTAAAGTTACGGGCACTGTTATTAAAAATTTTAATATGAGTTTAATTGAGTCAGTCGAACAAGAGATGAATGTACTGGCCCATTTTACGCGCGGTCTAAAAAACAGTGAATTTTTTCCGATGCTCCAGCCGAAAGTGAACTTGGTGACAGGAGAAATCGAAAGTTTTGAAGCATTGGCACGCTGGAATTCGGCAGATTTAGGTTTTGTCTCACCAACGTTATTTATTCCGGTTGCAGAAAATACCGGTAATATCTATAAAGTAGATCTCGAAATTTTCAAAAAGGTGCTCCAATGGCAAAAACAACGTAATGATGCAGGATTGAAATTGTATCAAGTATCGATTAATATTTCACCGAGCCATTTTTATAATCCGGCATTTGTGGAAAGTTCCATAGCCCTTATAGAAAGCTATAAAATAGATCCGAAATTTATAAAATTTGAAATAACCGAAAGTGTCGAACTTGAAAATGTCTTAAGGGCAAAAAAAATAATCGATGAGTTGCAGCAGCGTGGTATTGAAACATCGATTGATGATTTTGGTGTTGGTTATTCATCACTAAGTTATTTGCAGGAATTGCCGTTTAAAGAAATTAAAATCGATAAAAGTTTCGTCGATGATATAGCGAATCCACGGATGAATGCCGTCATTAAAACCATTATTCAGCTTTCGGATAACTTGAACATGGTGTCGGTAGCGGAAGGAATCGAAACGGAAGAACAGCATCTTGAGCTGAAGCGATTAGGCTGTCAGATCGGCCAAGGCTATTATTATTATAAACCAATGCCAATTAAGCAAATTAATGAACTACTGGATAACGAAATAAAAATTTCTTTCAGGAAATGAAAATCTCATTGAAATAAAAATATAGGCTAAACAACAAAGCACTATGTAGGCCATATCCCGTATACTGATACAACAGCTGTGAGAAACAATTGAACAAAGCAATAGCAAAAGCGCTACTACAATAAAGGTTTGTAGTAGTTTTTTCTTTTCTAAAAACTCATTTCACCCTTTAGGCACCTGCCGCATACAATAAGTCGAGCAGTTGAAGAAAGGAGAGATGTTCGGTGAAGCGTTTACGTCAAATTGTGACGAAAGCAGTTATTGCAAAAGGGAAGAAGCGTACCGAATGTGTTGAAACGCTCTGTCCACCGAATGCGCCAACGAGCATATTAGGTTGTTGGGTAATTAATCATCAATACCAAGCGAAACGTAACGGTAAATTTGTTGAGGTGACAGGGAAGTTCGATGTGAATGTGTGGTACGCATATAACAATCATTCAAAAACGGCAGTGCATACAGAGACAATTTCCTATAAGGATCGTGTCAAACTGTCATTCCGCGATGGAGATGAAGTCGATTCAAATGATGTGAAAGTTCGTGTTTTACAAGCGCCAAATTGTATTGAGGCAGTTATTACAAAGCAAGGCGACAAAATTCAGGTAACGGTCGAGCGTGAATTTTTAGTGGAGATCATTGGGGAAACGACAGTTGTCATTAATGTACATCCGCTGGATTACGAAGATGAATGGTCATTTGAAGAAAGTTCACAGCAGCCATCTAGCAGTTCATCATCCAGCAGTTCATCATCCTCATCGTCGTCGTCCGACTCTGGGGGCAAAGATTTTGGCAAAGATTATGATTCCTCATCATTTTCTTAAAAGCGACTATTTTTTAACAGCAATTGTTTAGTCGTATAAAATTGTAAAACTCTATCGTAAACAGATGGGAATTGTTTGAAGGTAACTTTCAGACAATTCCTTTTCTTTGCGTTTCGAAGGCAAAATGCGAGTCAAATGGTATAATACTTGTACAAGTTCTAGCAAGTGAGGGAAATAAACATGACTACATATACACCGATGATGCAACAATATTTGCTCGTAAAACAAGATTACAAAGATGCTTTTTTATTTTACCGTTTAGGCGATTTTTATGAACTGTTTTTTGATGATGCCATAAAAGCGTCACAGCTGCTGGAAATTACATTAACAGCACGTGCCGGCAATACCGACAATCCGATTCCAATGTGTGGGGTACCGCATCACTCCGCGCAGGGCTATATCGAAACACTTGTCGCAAAAGGTTTTAAAGTGGCAGTATGCGAACAGACGGAAGATCCAAAGCATGCAAAAGGTGTTGTGAAACGTGAGGTCGTACAGGTAATCACACCGGGAACGATTACAGAGGGGAAAGCGCTTGACGGGAAATCGAATCACTTTATTGCAGCGGCTGAAAGTAATGAGAATGATGAAATCGTATTTGCCTATTTGGACGTATCAACAGGCGAAGCAAACTGTTCGCTAATTGAAGGAAGTGCAAAACAATTAGTTCAGCAAGTACAAGCATATGCAATAAAAGAACTTATTGTGACGGAACAGCTGCAGTTACTGCTTGCCGATTATGCGGAAGCTGGAGGTATCGTCCTGTCGCTTGAGACTGAAGAAATGGATCCGGTTAAAGCAGATCAGTATGTTGCCCATTTGCCGGTTCAGCTGCAAGGTGTGGCAAAGCGACTATTACAATATGTGGAACGTACACAAATGCGTTCTTTATCGCATATTCAGCCGTTTGCCTATACTGAAGCTGATAATTTCCTTCGTATCGATACGAATTCCAAACGTAATTTGGAATTGATTCAATCGATACGCGGCGGGGATTCTAAAGGTACATTGCTGTGGCTATTGGATGAAACAGTAACAGCTATGGGAGGCCGAAAACTGAAACAGTGGATGCATCAGCCGCTCGCAAAGAAAAATGCTATTGAAGCAAGACAGGCGATTGTGACGGAATTACTGGAAGACTTCTTCTTGCGCGACGAATTAACGACACTGCTGAAAAATGTATATGATTTAGAGCGTCTGGCAGGGCGTGTAGCATTTGGTTCCGTTGGGGGACGCGATCTGGCCCAGCTGCGCGAATCATTACGACAAGTACCCGAGATACAGCAGAAGCTCGTAAACAGCGGATTGGTAAAATGTATGGATCTTGGTCAAAAGCTGGATGTCTGTGCCGATATTGAACAATTGCTGGCAGAGGCCATTACCGATCATCCGCCAATTTCGATCAAAGAAGGCGATGTCATTCGCGATGGCTACAATCCCCAGCTGGATGAATATCGTGATGCATCCCGAAACGGGAAAGACTGGATTGCCCAGCTGGAGCAGAAAGAACGTGAACTGACAGGAATCAAAAATTTGAAAATCGGCTATAACCGCGTGTTTGGCTACTATATCGAAATTACAAAATCCCATTTGAATAATACCGACCTGGCACGCTTTGAACGCAAACAAACTTTGGCGAATGCCGAGCGTTTTATTACAGAAGAATTAAAAGAAAAAGAAGCACTGATTTTGAATGCCGAGGAGCAGAGCCTTGCATTGGAATATGATTTATTTGTAGCATTGCGTGAACAGTTAAAAGGGTATATACCTCGTGTTCAGGCTTTGGCTGCCCAAATCAGTGAGCTTGATGTTCTGATGAGCTTTGCGACGGTAACGGACAAATACCGTTTTACAAAGCCGGTATTTCATGAAGGACGTGCTTTGAAAATTATTGATGGAAGACACCCGGTCGTTGAAAAAATGCTCAATAAACAAAGCTATGTACCGAATGATTGTGTGCTGACAGATGATAAAAATATGATGCTGATTACCGGTCCGAACATGTCGGGTAAAAGTACGTACATGCGCCAAGTTGCACTAATTGTCGTTTTGGCGCAAATGGGATGCTATGTACCTGCGGATGAAGCGATATTACCGATTACCGACCAGATTTTCACGAGAATCGGAGCAGCTGATGATTTAGCGGCAGGTCAATCGACATTTATGGTGGAAATGCTTGAATCACAGCATGCCATTACACATGCAACTAAAAATAGTTTGCTGTTATTTGATGAAATCGGCCGCGGTACCTCAACATATGACGGGATGAGTCTGGCACAGGCAATGATGGAATATATTCATGATGAAATCGGAGCAAATACATTATTTTCAACTCACTATCATGAACTGACGGATTTGGAAAACGAACTGGCACGACTGCAAAATGTTCATGTCAGTGCAACCGAGCAAGACGGCAGAGTTGTATTTTTGCATAAAGTGAAAAAAGGTGCCGCTGATAAAAGCTACGGTGTTCATGTGGCGGAGCTTGCGGAAATGCCGGAAACGATTTTACAGCGTGCCCGTGTGTTGCTGGAGCAGTTTGAAGCAACGAATGCTGAAAAGCCACAAGCTGTCAATTATGAACAGGAACAACCACAAAATCCCCAATTAGAGGAACAGGTGGCGGAGAACGATTTGCAGCTCTCATTGTTTACAATGGAGGAAGAATCATCATTCGCACCCGAACAAAAAGAAGTACTCGATGCATTGAAAAAACTGAATGTAATGGGTACAACACCGTTGCAGGCGATGACATTATTGCATGAACTGCAGCAAAAATTACTAGGCAATCAATAAAGGAGGGAACGGCTTTGGGAAAAATTCAAATAATGGATGAGTGGCTATCGAATAAAATTGCAGCCGGTGAAGTAGTCGAACGCCCTTCATCTGTTGTAAAAGAACTAGTAGAAAATGCAATTGATGCGGGCAGTACGTCAATCGAAATTTTCCTGGAAGAAGCTGGCCTTCAATCGATACAAGTCATTGATAACGGAAGTGGTATGGACGAGGAGGACGCGCTTAAATCCTTTTCGCGCCATGCCACATCAAAAATAGAAAAAGAACAGGATCTGTTCCGGATTCGCACACTTGGTTTCCGTGGTGAAGCATTGGCATCGATTGCTTCGGTTTCCAAGTTAACCTTACGTACATCGGACGGGAATGGAGGTGTGCATTTGTATATGGAGGGCGGTCATTTGAAGGAGCATCAGCCGACCGCACTGCGCAGGGGGACAGATATTACTGTTGCGCAGCTTTTCTTTAATACACCGGCACGCCTTAAATATTTAAAAACGATTCAGACCGAGCTTGGGCATACAATCGATTTTGTAAACCGGATTGCACTTGGCTATCCGACGATTGCGGTTAAACTTGTGCATAATGGGCAAACATTATTGCAAACAAACGGGCGCGGTCAAGTTCAGCAAGTATTGGCAGCCATTTACGGTGCACATAATGCGAAGAAAATGCTGCCGTTTGAAGGCCGAAATCAAGATTATAAAATTCATGGTTTTGCAAGTTTGCCTGAGGTGACTCGTGCTTCAAAAAACTATATGTCGCTTTTCGTCAATGGACGCTGGGTCAAACATTTCGTGATTCAGAAAGCAATTACAGATGCATACCATACGTATTTACCGATTGAGCGTTTTCCAATTGTACTTTTGTATGTTGAGGGAGATCCGCAATTAACCGATGTCAATGTCCATCCGGCGAAGCATCAAGTACGCTTAAGTAAAGAACCGGAACTGTTGAAGCTTATTGAAGATACAATCCGTACTGCGATTCGGGATGTGATCCGCATTCCGCTCGCTGAAAAAAAGGAGAAGCCAGTTCGAACGCCGACTGAACAGATGAATATTTGGAACCCTTCACCGACACCTTCATCACAGCCTACGTTCAATGAAGAAAAGTTATCGACAATTGTTGAGCGATTATCAAGTGAAACTTCTGTTGTAAAAGAGCCGTATGCGCCGGTTCCGACTAAACAACAACCGGTCGTGTATACTACTTCACCTGTGCCGGAAAGCAGTGAACAGCATAATCAATCTGATTTCAATGAACTTCAAACTGTTGAAGAGGAAACCTATCCGGAAGAAACCTTAAAGGCAGAGTCCGAACCGAAAAGGCATTTTCCGCAAGTTGAAATTGTCGGCCAGATTCATGGGACGTATATTGTAGCTCAAATGGAGGACGGATTTTATTTAATCGACCAACATGCAGCACAGGAGCGGATCAAGTATGAATATTTCCGTGATAAAGTCGGAGAAGTAAATGCAAACGAACGTCAGACACTCCTCATGCCATTAACGTTCCATTATGCGGCAGATGAGGCATTGCGTCTAAAAGAATCAAAGGAGGCACTTGAAGAAGTAGGGGTTTTCTTGGAAGAATTCGGACTTTCTTCATTTGTTGTTCGGGAATACCCGACATGGTTCCCGAAAGGCGAGGAACAGGAAATTATCGAGGAATTGATCGAGCAAGTGTTAAGTGCACGGAAAACCGATATAAAAAAATTACGTGAGGATGCGGCCATTATGATGAGCTGCAAGAAGTCGATTAAAGCGAATCATTATTTAAACAAAGAACAGATGGAAAGACTGATCAATGATCTACGAAATGCGGACAATCCGTTTACATGTCCCCATGGAAGACCTGTATTAATTCATTTTACGTCATATGAAGTAGAAAAAATGTTTAAACGCGTAATGTAATTCATAAAAAGGGGATGGTTTTATGGAGCAACGGTCATTTTTTGTCACAATGACAGACGGGCATGATATTTTCGTCCGTACTTATGCACCATGTAAAAAGCGTATCGGACATATTCATATTTTACACGGGATGTCGGAACATAGCGGGCGTTATGAAAAATTCGCAGAAAAGCTATGTGATGAAGGGTATTTTGTAACAGCACATGATCATCGCGGGCATGGTTTTACAGCGCAAAAAAACGGCATGTTTGGTTATTTCGGACCTGATAAGGGTTTTGAACTTGTTGTTGATGATGTTGTAGAAGTGCTTTCCTATTTAAAGAAAGAAACAACGGAACGGCTAATTTTATTCGGTCATAGTATGGGCTCATTCATAGCACGCCGCTTTATCCAACAGTATAGCGATATAATTGAACGGCTGGTTTTATCGGGAACGGGATCACCGACATTGCTTCATAAGGCAGGGCATATTATTGCAAAGCAGTTGGTAAACCTGCAGGGAGCACAAATTCAAAGTGATCTCATGAATGATCTTAGTTTTAGCAGCTTTAATCGAAAAATTAAGGATGCGAAAACTAATTTTGACTGGCTTACTACCGATGAAGAAGAAGTACAAAAATATATCAATGATCCACTTTGCGGTGTGATCCCTACGAATCAATTTTTCGTTGATCTAACGGGTGGCATGCTTAAGATGGAGGATGAACATGCAAATGCGGGCATCCGCTCTGATTTGAAAATACTAGTTGTAAACGGGACATATGATCCAATCGCTGGACCTGAAGCAGCAGGAGCGCTTCGAGTAGGCAAACTGTTTGCACGTGCCGGTGTAGAACATGTGAAGGTGCATATATTCGAAGGGATGCGCCATGAAATTCTAAATGAAAAAAAGAAAGAACAAGTAAGAGAAATAATTGTACGGTGGTTAAAAGATGAATAATAAAATAGATGTCGTGGCCATAATCGGTCCTACTGCATCCGGAAAAACAGCGCTAAGTATCCGCTTGGCAAAAGAGATTGACGGCGAAATAATAAACGGAGATTCCATGCAGATCTATCGTCATATGGATATCGGAACTGCCAAAATTACCGAAGCCGAAATGGAAGGTGTTCCGCATCACTTGCTTGATATTAAAGAGCCGACAGAAGGATTTTCGGTTGCTGAATATCAGCAGCTTGTTCGCGGAAAAATTGAAGAGATCCAAGCCCGAGGTAAAATGCCGATTATTGTTGGGGGTACGGGGCTATATGTACAATCTGTCCTGTACGATTTTCAATTTACGAAACAGGAAGTTGATGAATCAGCACGCGAAAACTACTATAAAGAACTTGAAGTATTGGGACCTGAAGCGATGCATGCAAAACTTCTACAAATGGACCCGGCAGCTGCAGCGTCCATACACCCGAATAATACACGACGTGTTATTCGGGCATTGGAAATGGCAGAACTTGCGGGGGTTTCTAGAGCGGAAGAACAATTCAATCGAGGAGACATTCCGTTATATAACCATTTAATCATCGGGTTGGATATGGACCGTGAAAAGTTATATGAAAGAATTAACTTACGTGTGGATTTGATGATGGAAGCAGGTCTTGTTAAAGAAGTTCGGGCACTATATGATGCGGGGATACGTGATGTCCAGTCGATTAAAGCAATCGGATATAAAGAATTGTACGCTCATTTCGATGGACTTGTTTCACTTGATGAAGCAGTGGAACAGATTAAACAAAATTCAAGACGTTATGCGAAACGCCAGCTTACCTATTTCCGAAACAAAATGGATATTGCGTGGATCGGAAATGATTGGAGCAAAATAAAAAGTTTAGTTGAAAATCATTAAAATTAAAGGGAAATTTTGTCCGCATAACGAATAGGTAACTATTGCATGTATTTTATGGTAAGGGAGATTGAACGACGATGAAATCGATAAATTTGCAAGATACTTTTTTAAACAATTTACGTAAAAATAATGTTTTTGTAACGGTATTTCTGTTAAATGGCTTTCAATTAAAAGGACTTATAAAATCATATGATAATTTTACCGTACTATTGGAGTCAGAAGGAAAACAGCAGCTTATTTACAAGCATGCAATTTCTACTTTTGTACCGTCCAAAAACGTAGCTTTATCGGAAGAAGAGTAACCACACAGCCAAACTTGTAGCGAATTTTGGCCTGATTGATTATAATGACTAAGATGCTATAAGTATTGGAGGATTTTTGATGAAAACGATGACAACAGATGAACTGATCAACTTACTCGATGCAAATGAAGATTTAAATGTAATCGATGTTCGTGAAGATTTTGAAGTGGAACACGGAATGATTCCAGGTGCTGTACATATTCCACTTGGCTCAATCCCTGAACGTACTAGTGAACTGGATAATTCAAAATCATATATCGTCGTATGTAAAGGCGGCGTACGCAGTGCGAATGCATGCGAATATCTGGCAGAGCAAGGTTTTGATGTAACGAATTTAGATGGCGGAATGATGGCCTATGATGGAGAATTAGAATTTAAATAATTTCCTAGAGAAAGGGAGTGTCGAATCAATCGACACTCCCTAAATTTATGCTATTTTGTATAATGGATTTTTTTCGATGGCAGACTCCAGCCTTTTATGTAGGAACATATGCGCAGGAAAGTAATGAGGACGAATAAAAAATATAAGAAAAGATCTCCTGCAAAAATTTCAAGACCGATTAAGAAACCTGCACTCGCAGCCCAGACGGCATAAATTTCGTGCCGTAAAATAATGGGTCTTCTTCCAGCAAGCAGGTCGCGAACAACCCCTCCTCCGGCACCTGTTAGCACGGCAGCTACAATTACTGCTACAATCGGTAACTCAAGGTGGACAGCATGCATTGCCCCTTGAATGGCAAAGGCGGATAATCCGATTGCATCGGTCACATATCCCCATCGACTCCATTGTTTAAATAAATGATGCGGAATCAAAAAGAAAACCGTAATCGCAAGAAGAGCGATTTGAAACATAAGCTCCTGGTTCCATAATGTCGAGACAGGCAGGCCAATCAAAATGTTCCGAATAGCACCACCGCCAAAAGCTGTGACAATACCTAATATGTACACCCCAAATAAATCATACTCTTCTTCCATTGCCACAATGGCCCCGGAAACGGCAAAGGCAATTGTTCCAATCAAACTAAATACTTCCCAAGCCATAAACATCTCTCCCTTAATGTCCTTTCGACCATGACAATAGCAGTTTTTCAAACATTCGTCAAAACTATTTTTTTTCATGTATAATAGATACAGTTTGAACAGAATGGAGTAGTAAAAATGGCATTTCAATCAATATTAACAACTGAAATATTAACGCTTGCATCACAAGTGGAAGAAAAAGTCCGCACTTATCATCAGGAAGTGGATGAACGTGCGTTTTATAATCAGCAAAAGGTGCTGGCAGCTTTTCGTGAAAATCAAGTAAGTGATTTTCATCTACATCCTTCAACAGGGTATGGCTATGACGATGAAGGCCGTGATAATTTAGAGCGTGTATATGCACAAACTTTCGGTGCAGAGGCAGCTATCGTACGTCCTCAAATCATTTCAGGTACACATGCAATTACATTGAGTTTATTCGGTGTCTTACGTCCAGGTGATGAATTGGTCTATATAACAGGTAAGCCATATGACACACTTCAGTCGATCGTTGACGGGGGTGAAAAGGATACAGGTTCCTTGAAAGACTATAAAATCGGCTATTCCCATGTAGATTTAATCGACAACAAGGAAATTGATTGGGAAGGTGTAAAACAGGCAGTAAACGAAAATACGAAAATGATTGCGATTCAGCGGTCAAAAGGCTATGCGACACGCCCGTCATTTACGATGGAACAAATTGCTGAAATGGTTGTGAAAATCAGGACAATCGCACAAGATGCCGTTATTTTTGTAGATAACTGCTACGGGGAATTTGTAGAGTTGCTTGAGCCGACAGAAGTTGGTGTTGATTTGATGGCCGGTTCATTAATCAAAAATCCTGGTGGAGGTTTTGCAAAAATTGGGGGATATATTGCAGGTCGCGCAGATTTAGTGGAAAAATGTGCATATCGTATGACATCACCGGGAATTGGTGCAGAGGCAGGGGCTTCTTTAAACACGTTAGCAGATTTTTACCAGGGCTTCTTCATGGCACCACATATCGTTGCACAAAGTCTAAAAGGTGCAATTTTTACGTCGGCAATGCTTGAAGAAATCGGTATGACGACATCTCCGCATTACACTGATGTCCGCACGGATCTCATTCAATCAGTCTCATTCCAAACGGCTGAACAAATGGTGGCATTCTGTCGTGAAATTCAAGCTGCTTCACCTGTTAACGCTCACTTTGCGCCAGAGCCTGCCTATATGCCTGGCTATGAGGATGATGTCATTATGGCGGCAGGTACGTTTGTCCAAGGATCAAGTATTGAATTAACAGCAGATGGTCCAATTCGTCCTCCCTTTACAGCATTTATACAAGGCGGCTTAACATATGAACATGTAAAATATGCCATTTGTGCAGCTGTCCAAAAACTAAAATAATCTTTAGGAATCGTCCATTTATTGGACGATTTTTATTGTGCATAAAATTTGCTTTATTCTGTTAATCATTTGCTCATTTAAAAAAGTTATGTGAGTTTTTCTGACATACATTTGACATTGTAAATAACAAGTCGTAATATAGCCATAAGGGAGGTGAATTAAATGAGTAGTGAAATTCGACGTTCAATGCCACTATTATCGATAAGTATCGTCATGCAATTAACGGATCTGACAGCAAGACAAATCCGTTATTATGAAGAGCATGATTTAATTCATCCACACCGGACTGAGGGAAATCGACGCATGTTTTCTTTAAATGATGTTGACACTTTACTGGAAATCAAAGATATGCTTGAGCAGGGTATTAATATGGCAGGGATCAAAAAAGTATTTGCATTGAAAAATGACCCGGCAGCACAGAAAGCAAGCAAAGAAATTTCCGATTCGGATTTACGTAAGATTTTACGTGAAGAAATGCGTCAAGCACAACGTATGCAAAAAACATCTATTCGCCAAGGGGATTTATCGCGTTTTTACCAATAGCGCGTAAATTATAAAAGATCGAGTAAAATCGGTACTGAACAAATTTAGGAGTGTGGAATTTAGTGGGCAAATATACAAAAGACGATATTAAACGTCTAGTAGAAGAACAACAAGTAAAATTCATTCGTTTACAGTTTACAGATATTTTAGGAACAATTAAAAACGTAGAAATTCCTGTAAGCCAACTAGATAAAGCATTGGACAATAAAATGATGTTTGATGGTTCATCAATCGAAGGTTTTGTACGTATTGAAGAGTCAGATATGTACTTATATCCGGATTACGATTCATTCATGATTTTCCCTTGGA
The DNA here is from genome assembly GCF_040273735.1 of Solibacillus sp. NCBI lineage: Bacteria > Bacillati > Bacillota > Bacilli > Caryophanales > Caryophanaceae > Solibacillus > Solibacillus sp. The sequence continues at coordinate 195,254 of NZ_JBELZM010000002.1, forward strand.
CAGCTGAAAAAGGAAAAGTAGCTCGTTTCATCTGTGATATTTACAATCCGAACGGTACGCCATTTGCAGGCGACCCACGTAATAACCTGAAACGTGTATTAAAAGAAATGAAAGAGCTGGGATTCACAGATTTCAACTTAGGGCCTGAACCAGAGTTTTTCTTATTTAAACTTGATGCAAAAGGCGAACCAAGCCTGGAAGTAAATGATCACGGCGGATATTTCGATTTGGCACCGACAGATTTAGGCGAAAACTGCCGACGCGATATCGTATTGGAACTAGAAGAAATGGGCTTTGAAATTGAAGCATCTCACCATGAGGTTGCACCGGGACAACATGAAATTGACTTTAAATATGCGGATGCTATTACAGCTTGCGACAATATCCAAACATTTAAGTTAGTTGTAAAAACAATTGCTCGTAAACACGGTTTACACGCAACATTCATGCCAAAACCTTTATTCGGTGAAGCCGGATCAGGAATGCACTTCAACGTTTCATTATTTAAAGGAAAAGAAAATGCCTTTTATGATGAGTCTACTGAATTAGGTCTTTCTGAAACAGCGATGCAATTCATGGCAGGCGTACTTGACCATGTTCAAGGTTTTACGGCAATTACGAACCCGACAGTAAACTCTTATAAACGTTTAGTACCAGGTTATGAAGCACCATGTTACGTAGCATGGTCTGCACAAAACCGTTCACCATTAATCCGTATACCTTCTTCTCGCGGAATTTCAACACGTGTAGAAGTTCGTTCGGTCGATCCATCAGCAAATCCATATTTGGCGATGGCAGTAATCTTAGAGGCTGGTCTGGAAGGGATTCGAAAAAAATCAACGCCACCACCAGCAATCAACCGCAATATTTATGTAATGAGCGAAGAAGAGCGTAAAGCAAACGGCATCGATAACCTGCCTGCAGCTTTAGATGACGCGTTAAACTTACTTGCAAAAGATGAAGTTGTTCAACGAGCATTAGGCAACCATATCTATGCTAACTTTAAAGAAGCAAAAGAAATCGAATTCGACATGTACCGTTCGACTGTCCATCAGTGGGAACGCGACCAATATATGAAAATGTACTAAGAAAAAGCGCTGGAGCTTAAAATTCCGGCGCTTTTTTATGTATACATAATTGTTAATAGTTATAACCAAAATAATTGCTGGAACTGAAAAAACCGGCAATAAAAATTGCCGGTTCAATATTTTTATTTATTGCCGTTTTGGAATTTGTTCTTACCAAATTGACCAGAAGCCTGTTGTTTTTTAGCTTCGGCCTGCTGGTTTTGCTGTTTCACTTGGTTAACATCTGTTTCCATGCCAAACTCTGCGCTCATTGAAGAAAGCTTTTTCTGTAAACCGCTGTTTGCGAACAATCCAGAAGATTGCTGCTTTTTGGCTTCAGCTTGCTGGTTTTGCTGCTTCACTTGGTTAACATTTGTTTCCATACCAAACTCGGCTTTCATTGAATTCGGTTTTTTCTGTAAACCACTGTTTGCAAACGCACCGGAAGCTTGTTGCTTTTTAGCTTCAGCTTTTTGGTTTTGCTGCATTACTTGATTAACGTCCGTTTCCATACCAAATTCGACGTTTTTATTATTGATGTTGTTTTTATTTTTTGACATCAATATCACCTCCTGAGATTATTCTGTTCAGAGGTTGTTTTATTATTCGGTGAAATAATTTGCCAATTTTTTTAATAAATTTAAAAGTGGAGGGTAACAATAAAAGGACAATGAAACTGGAGTGTTTGTCACGTATATATCCTGATCCTGTAAATGCAATTTAAAATGAATTTTATACTTATAAAGCTAATTACTGAGAAAAAGGCTAGGTATGTCGATCGGTTAAACCATATAATAGTAAGAGACAAATACTTTAATAATATAAGGAGGAAATTATGAAACTCGATACAATGATGCAAGAGTTAGAAGCACTGGGCAAAGAGCGTACAAAAAAGATTTATATGTCCAATGGTGCAAAGGAGCCGGTTTTCGGTGTAACGATTGGCTCGATGAAACCGTATGTAAAACAAATAAAGATAGATCAGGAACTGGCTGAACAGCTCTATGCCACAGGCAACTATGATGCTATGTATTTTGCAGGAATCATTGCGGATCCGAAAGCTATGACTGAGGAAGATTATGACCGCTGGATGGATCAGGCCTATTTCTATATGATTTCCGATTATGTTGTTGCAGTGACATTGGCGGAATCCGATATTGCGCAAGAAGTAAGCGATAAATGGATTGCCAGTGGTGAGGACCTGAAAATGTCGGCAGGCTGGCATTGTTACTGCTGGCTTCTCGGAAATCGTAAAGATGAGGAATTTTCAAAGGAAAAGTTAATGGATATGCTTGAGTATGTAAAACACAATATCCTTCAAGCACCTCAGCGTACTCAGGTGGCAATGAATAATTTTGTCATGACTGTCGGTGTTTCATTTAAACCTTTACATATTGAAGCTGTGCAAATTGCCAATGAAATCGGACCAATTGAAACGAAACGTGAAGGGAAAAAACCGGGTCTGCTTCATGCATTTGCGGAAATTGAAAAACAGGTGGAAAAAGGGCGAATCGGTTTTAAACGTAAATATGTACGTTGTTAATTGTAAAGAGTTAAACCTTGTTTTTTAACAATACAATTGTATAAACTAAAATCAGGAAATTTCAAGGAGGCTTATTACATGAAAAAAAGTATTGCTATCGATATGGATCAGGTGCTAGCAGATTTTTATTCGAAATTACGTGTTACGTATAACGAGAATTTCGGAACAAATTTTACAGATGAAGAGTTTCTTATGACGACACAGCGTGATTTGCCTCGAGAAGATGCAAAAAAATTATTTGCTTTATTAAATGAGCCTGACTATTTCAGAGATTTAAAAGTACTGGATGGAGATGCAATTGAAGTCATTCAGGAACTGCAGGAGCATTATGAAATTTTTATTGCGACAGCTGCAATGGATGTACCGGGTTCATTTACAGCGAAATACGATTGGCTGATGGAGCATTTACCCTTTATTAAAACACAGAACATTGTGTTTTGCGGAAATAAAGCTGTAATACATACCGATTATTTAATTGATGACAGCCCACGCCAGCTTGCAGCATTTAAAGGAACGGGCATATTGTATTCGATGCCGTACAATCGATCAGAAGAATGTTTCATACGTGTTCAGAACTGGAAAGAAATAAAACAGTATTTTATAAAACAAATGGAAATTGTATAAAAATAAAGGGTTGCGGTTGTGCAATCCTTTTTTATTTTTTGTAGTCATTTAGTATAACGAAATAGTATAATTTAAATTATTGGAATTATCTACAAACTATAAGGGGATAAAAAGAATGAAACCGATTATTGGATTAACAATGTATGATTTTGACAAGAAATTGGATATTAACAACGCATATTTAACTTCCATTGAACAAGCTGGAGGTATTCCGATTTGTATACCGAATGCTACAGAAGAAAACGTAGATGCATTATTAAATCTAATTGATGGCCTCGTATTAATTGGTGGAGCGGATATAGATCCGTTGTTGTTTAATGAAGAGCCGCACCGTCATATCGGAAGTGTTGTACGAAAGCGGGATGACAGCGATCTTTTATTAATGAATGAAGCCTTTAAAAGACAAATGCCTGTTCTCGGTATTTGCCGCGGACAACAGATTATGAATGTCGCATTTGGGGGGACGATCATTCAGGATATACCATCACAAGTAGAAAACACAATTTTACATAAACAAACTTCAAAGCGCGGGGAATTGGCACATACCGTTGAAGTAAAAACACCAAAATTTAAAGAAATATTTAAAGAAGACTCATTTCGTGTAAATACATTTCACCATCAATCGGTTGGAAATCTCGGGGAAGGGCTCGTTGTTTCGGCTGTCGCTAAGGACGGCATCATTGAAGGGATTGAACATGAATCGCATCCATATTGTGTCGCGGTGCAATGGCATCCGGAAGAATTGGCTCCAAACGGGGATGTATATGCACAGCGCTTATTTAACAGTTTTGTAGAAGCATGCAATAAATAAATATAGGCTCAGTCATTCGCGGCTGGGCTTTTTGTTTTAAAAATAAAAAGCTTGCCGATTATATTAGAATGGCAAGCTTAATAATTAATGGATATTTCGATAGAGGCCGACTACTTTACCTAAAATAGAAACTTGGTTGACAATGATTGGCTCCATTGAGCTATTCTCAGGCTGTAGACGGAAATGAGTTTTTTCTTTGTAAAAGCGCTTGACAGTCGCTTCATCGTCTTCCGTCATTGCTACGACAATCTCTCCATTGTTCGCAGTAGACGTTTTTTTAACGATAACATAATCCCCATTTAAAATACCGGCTTCAATCATGGATTCTCCCATAATTTCAAGCATAAACAATTCCTCTTCCGGTGAGCCGTAAGCATCCGGCAACGGGAAATATTCCTGAATATCCTCGATTGCGGAAATAGGCAGACCAGCTGTAACTTTACCGATCAACGGAACATGAATGACACCTTGTTTCGCAATGTTCATCTCTTCCTGGTCCAATATTTCAATGGCACGCGGCTTTGTAGGATCACGACGGATAAGCCCTTTACTTTCTAAACGAGCTAAATGCCCGTGGACAGTTGAACTGGAAGCTAAACCTACTGCTTCTCCAATTTCGCGAACTGATGGCGGATAGCCTTTAGAACGAACTTCCTCTTTTATAAAAGTTAGAATAGCTTGCTGCCGCTTTGAAATTTTTTGTGTCAACTAACTCACCTCTTTATCATGCTATTTTTCTTAAAGTAAGTATAGCAGTATGCGAACACGAATGCAAACATAAGTTCGAAAAAACGGTTGACAAAAACATATGTTCGTATTATTATGAGAACAAATATTCCGAACATACATTCGAAAGAGGGTTTTTCTAATGAAAAGAATTAAATTAAATGGCTTCACATCAATGTTTCTACTATTCTCTATACTTATGATTGCTTTATTCATGATGCAGGATGATAAAATTGAATTATACGAACACGTAAGCATAGAGCACGGTGATACTTTATGGTCGTTGGCAGAACAATATCGTGGTAAAATGGCTAAGCATGATTGGATCAATGAAGTAAAAAAGGAAAACGGAATGCTGGATGAAAAAGTTGTTTTAGGACAAGTATTGGTTGTACCTGTAGAAAAAGATTCACAATACATTGCTCAGCTGAATGAATCCTCCGATATGCAATCGATTAAAGTAGCGAGAGGGAACAATGATAAAAACTAAAGCAGTAATTTATTGCCGTGTCAGTACGGATAAAAATACTCAGGAAACATCACTAGTGCGTCAGCAGGAAGAACTGACAAAATATGCAAAAACATTCGGCTATAAAGATGTGGAGATTTTCATGGATCAGCATAGTGGATATGATGTCGATCGAGACGGATTGCTCGATATGCTTGACTATATGAAAGAGTACGGTATTAAAGCATTATTTGTACAGGACGAGACACGTTTAGGTCGAGGAAATGCCCGTATGGCAGTGCTTCACCTACTGCAAAAATATGAAGCGACAGTATATACATTAAACGATGCAGGTCCAGTCATATTAAACGAAATGGATACAATGCTGCTTGAAATTTTGGCGATTGTAGAAGAATATCAGCGCCGTATGCATAATGCAAAAATCCGCCGGGGAATGCGCCGCGCTGTAGAAAATGGCTACCAGCCGCAAAATAATTTAAAAAATCGTGGCAATATTGAAGGGCGTGAACGAAAAGAAGTGCCTGTCGAAGAAATTGTTCAGCTTCGCCAGAAAGGTTTAACATTTGCGGAAATTGCTACGACTTTGTCGGGTTTGGGAATTTCTATCAGTAAAGCGACCGTACATAGAAGATATATTGAATATATGGAGCGACTTGAAGAGTAAACACTTGTTTTCAAGTCGTTTTTTTTATACCTTTGTAGTAGGTAGGAAGAAAGGTGAGATTCAAATGTTATCAAAAGAAAAATTAGCTCGCATTAATGAGCTTTCTAAATTAGCGAGAGAAGGTAAATTGACTGAAGAGCAGGCGAAGGAACGTACAGCACTGCGCAAAGAATATTTAGATACTTTCCGTACTACAATGCGCGATACAATCGAGCATGTGAAAGTAATTGATGAAGAAGGCAATGATGTGACACCTGAAAAATTAAAACAAATTAAATCACAGAAGAAATTCTTAAACTAATTACATTTCATTAATATGTCACAATTAATATAAAGTATGACATATTTTACGGGACGTTTTTAGAAATTATTGTTTTCTTGTGGAAATTTGTCTACACTATAAAATGTATAAATATCGTACGAGGAAAGGATGTCACATAATGACACAACAGATGGATCAGTTAGCAATTAACGCAATCCGTACACTATCAATTGACGCAATCGAAAAAGCAAATTCGGGTCACCCAGGTTTACCAATGGGTGCTGCACCTATGGCCTATACATTGTGGACGAAGCAATTACGTCACAATCCACAAAATCCTAATTGGTATAATCGCGACCGTTTTGTACTATCAGCTGGACATGGTTCCATGCTTTTATATAGTTTATTGCATCTAGGCGGCTACGGTTTAGAGATGGAAGAGATCAAAAACTTCCGTCAATGGAATTCAAAAACACCGGGACATCCTGAATATGGTCATACAGTTGGTGTAGAAGCGACAACTGGTCCATTAGGACAAGGTATTGCAATGTCAGTAGGTATGGCTATGGCTGAACGTCACTTGGCAGCAACATACAACAAGCCAGGTAAAGACATTGTAGACCACTATACATTTGCTCTTTGCGGTGACGGAGATTTAATGGAAGGTGTTGCTGCAGAAGCAATTTCTCTTGCAGGTCACTTAAAATTGGATAAATTAATTGTACTATATGATTCAAATGACATTTCACTTGATGGTGATTTAGAAAAGTCATTCTCTGAAAACATCCAAAAACGTTTCGAATCTTACGGCTGGAACTATTTAAAAGTTGCAGACGGTACAGATATCGCGGAAATTAATTCAGCTATTGAAAAAGCGAAGCAAAATACTGGCGGCCCAACTGTAATCGAAGTGAAAACTGTCATCGGTTTTGGTTCTCCTAACAAATCTGGTAAAGCTGATTCACATGGTGCGCCACTAGGGTTTGATGAAGTTACTTTAACAAAAGCTGCATACGCTTGGGAACATGAGCCATTCTTCGTTCCAACTGAAGTATACGATACATTTAAAGCGGCAAGCGAAGTGCAAGGTGTACAAGCAGAAGCAGCATGGAACGAATTATTCGAAAGCTACAAAAACGAATATCCGGAACTGGCTGCACAATTTGTAAACGCAATGGATAACAAATTACCGGAGAATTTTGCTTCTGAATTACCTGTATATGAAGCAGGTACTGCAGTAGCTACTCGTTCATCATCTGGTGATGCAATCAATGCAATTGCAAAAACAACACCATCATTCTTCGGTGGTTCTGCTGACTTAGCAGGATCAAACAAAACAACAATTAAAGGCGCTGGCGATTTCTTTGCTGAAACTCCGGAAGGCCGTAATATTTGGTTTGGTGTTCGTGAATTTGCAATGGGTGCTGCGCTGAATGGTATGGCATTACATGGCGGTTTAAACGTATTTGGCGGTACTTTCTTTGTGTTCTCTGACTATGTACGCCCAGCAATTCGTTTATCTGCATTAATGGGTTTGCCTGTAACATATGTGTTTACACATGACTCAATTGCAGTAGGGGAAGATGGTCCTACACATGAGCCAATCGAGCATTTAGCATCATTACGTGCAATCCCGAATCTATCAGTGATCCGTCCTGCTGATGCAAATGAATCTGTAGCAGCATGGAAATTAGCTGTAGAGAGCAAATCAACGCCAACTGTATTAGTATTATCCCGTCAAAACTTGCCGGTATTAGATGTTGCAACAGAGACAGTATACGATGGTGTTGAAAAAGGCGCTTATGTTGTTTCAGCTTCATCTAAAGAAACTCCGGATGTCCTGTTAATTGCAACAGGTTCTGAAGTTGGCTTGGCAGTAGAAGCGAAAAAAGCATTGCTAGCAGAAGGAATTGACGCATCTGTTGTATCAATGCCATCAATGGACCGCTTTGAAAAACAGTCGAAAGAATACAAAGAATCTGTATTACCTAAAGCTGTGACGAAGCGTTTAGCAATTGAAATGGGAGCATCACTTGGCTGGCATAAATATGTTGGTTTTGAGGGCGATGTATTGGCGATCGATAAATTTGGTGCATCGGCTCCAGAGAAAATTGTGTTAAAAGAATACGGCTTCACAGTAGAAAATGTAGTTGCGAAAGTAAAAGCACTTTAGTTCGAAGCTCAAAATGTCACTTGTCTACTATGGCAAGTGGCATTTTTTCATTTATAGATCATTCAGAGGCGGGCCAATCGTTTAGAATGACAAGAAAAAAGCTTTGGCAAAAAGAGCAAATTCAGATACAATATGCCCATACAAATAATTGGATAACGTGCGATTTTCCTGAAGGAATGGTACGATAATAAAGAAATATGGAAGTATCAGATGAAGGATGTGGATGAATAATGACAGCAGAAAATAAGCAAAAAGAAATTACTACATATATCGAACAGACACTTTATTTCTTATCGAATAAAGCAGACCTTGAAAAATTCCAAACAATGCTTCAAAAAAATATCGATGAAAAAAGAGCTTCCTCCACGTCAACGACTGATTTTTATGATCGATTAATGTTAAATATTGCGTATTACGTGGAAAATAAAATGGCATGGACAGATCTTGTTCGGGAGACATTCAGTTCAGGAAAAGTGCCAGCCGTTTCTTATATTGAAAATGAATTGATGGCACAGCAAATGCAAATCCGCAATAGTGTCGGAGAGAAAATGGACGATTACAAGAAAGCATTCCATCAGCAATATGAAGCATTAAAGGTAGAAGATGAAGATGTGATATACGATTATGCGTATGCATCCGTAGAGCATGCATTCCGTATTGATTTTTTAACGGTTGCCTGTGCAAAAAATGCAAATATTTTAACAGAAGGCGATATTGAAGAAACAATCAAAATGCTGGATGGCTATATGGCTTATTACACGGACCAGCTTGTCAATAAAATGACGCTTTCTTAAAAGGAGATTTAAAATGAACACACCATTTATTTATTTACACAAAGCACCTAAAGTCGAGGCAGATAAGCAACCTGCGATATTCTTGCTGCATGGTTTAGGGAGCGATGAAAACGATTTACTGCAACTTGTTGATTCGTTTTCAACAAATTGTCATATTTTTAGTTTGCAAGGACCGATTAAACATCGTCCCGGCTTTGCATTTTATACATTTGAAGAAGAGGGCAAGCCGAATCGCGCCATCTTTGATAAAGTGCTGAAAGGTATTGAATTATTTATTAAAGAAGCCATTTGGGAATTCAATTTGGATGAACAGCAAATTTATGTTGTTGGTTTCAACCAAGGGGCAGCGATGGCACAGTCACTTGCAATGGTGATGGGCAATGCCATTCGTGGAACAGCAGCATTAAGCGGTTATTTACCGGAATTTGCTGCGCTTGAGTACAGCAAAAAAACGATGGATAAATCAAAAATCTTTATTTCTCACGGAGAATATGATTATGATTTTCCGATTGAATGGGCAGAACATGCCGTTCGTTTTTTCAGTGACTATGATACGGACGTAACATTCAGAACTTATCCGGTAGGCCATGGAGTGAGTGAGCAAAATCTACACGATTTAATCGCATTCTTATCAAAAGATTTACCGGACAATTTAAACTAAAGAAAACAGCTGACGGAAGGTGATTTACTTCCCGCCAGCTGTTTTTTTCGTGTCCAGCAATTGTTCTGCTTCGGTAATGGACATCGGTTTATAGAAATAATAGCCTTGACCAGCAGGACAGCCAAGTTGTTGAAGCATTGCCAGTTGTTCTTCAGTTTCAATTCCTTCGGCAATGGGACGCATTTGAATGTTTTTAGCCAATTGGATGATTGTTTGCACGATTGCATACATCCCGGGTTCATTCATTGCACTGACAAAGCTCCGGTCAATTTTGATTTCAGAAAAGGGCAGCTGCGGTAAATAACTTAATGAAGAAAAACCAATTCCAAAATCGTCGATTGAACATTCAATGCCCATAAATCTTAGTTGATTCAGAATCTCTTTTGCATTTTTAAAGTCCACCAACTCTATGCTTTCCGTTACTTCCAGTTTTATATATTCCGGGGGAACATTATATTGGTAAAATATATCTCTTATATTTTGAAGGAAATCCGGATCGTAAAAATGGTCCGGAGAAATATTGAGCGCAATTGGTAAAATCTTTTTGTTCTCATTTATACGATTTTGAAGCCAGACAAGGATCTGCTTAAAATTCAGTAAATCAATCGCTTTAATTTTTCCGGTTTGTTCAGCGATCGGGATATATTTTACCGGTGAAATAAAACCAAGTTTGCTCGAATTCCAACGAGAGAGTGCTTCAAAACCTTCCACTTCGATTGTCTGGAAGTTAATCTTAGGCTGCAAATAAACTTCGAATTCTTCATGTTGAAGCCCATAGGCCAATTGATTGAGGATATCCATTTCTTCCGTCAATTGTTTCGTACTATTGTCTTCATATACAGCATAGCTCGTCCCAGTTCGCTTCTGTGCATTGGATAAGGCGATATCAGCCTGGTGAATGCTCTGCTCGACTGTCATCGACTGATTAAAGACCGTATAACCAATTTTTAATGTAATATAGATTTCTTTACCATCGATAATATAAGGTAATTGTGTTATTGATTCAAGAGGCTGATTATAGGCAAGGAAGCACTCATTTTCGTCAACTTTTCCGAATATGAGTGAATTTGAAAATCGTGCAATCAGTGAATCACTTTTCGGGATATATATTTGCATACGATCTGCCACTTGTCGGAGTAAATCGGCTCCGGCGTTTCTTCCGTATAAATCAACGACTTTATTAAATTCAGTAGGATGTAAGATTGCAACCAATCCCGAGTTGCCAACATTAATCCATTCTGATAATTCAGATTTGAAGTAATGGAGGTTTGGTAAATTTGTTTCAACATCAAAAAAGGCAAGTCTACTAAGCTCAATTTTTTGTTCAGCATATTTTATTGCCAATTGAATCAGTAAAGCCAATCGATTTAAGTAATTAATATCGATTTGCTTTAACTCTGTCGTATCCTGATTGAACAGGGTCAAAATGCCGCTAACTTCATTTTGAGGAGTTAAAATCGGCTTTGTCCATGAGCCTTGAACAAAATTAAGATGCCAATGTTTAAAAAGATCTAGATGTTGATCTTTTTGAGCAAAGTCCTTTAAATAAACTGCGTTCGAATTCAGGCTAGTATTAGGAGTAATTTCCAATATATTAAGTTCATTAATAATTTCCAATGGCAATGAATGTGTGCCTACCGATTTAATTTCAAAATTTTCATCAAAAATGTGAATGGCACAGTAGACATCGCGAATATAGAAAAGTTCAATTTTCTCGGTAATTAAATTTAAAATCGACTGCAGGTTATCTTCATGATCAATCGCTTCATAAACTTCATGCTCCAGTTTATAAACCATTTTATTTAACTCTGCTTCCGTTGTATCTTCGCAAGTTAATAAAATATACTGAATCACTTTGTCTTCATTTCGAATCGGATGCAGTGTAACCGAGTTCCAAAAAGCCGATCCTTCTTTCGTATAATGCAAAATCGTAAATTTTTTTGCTACACCTGATTTTAAATGTAAATTAAATTCTTCAATAGATATTTCATTGGTTCTATGTCCATTCAAAATATTGATATTTTGATGGAGCAATTCATTCATTTCGAAAGATGTGAATTTTAAAAAAGGTGAATTAGCATGTAAAATAGGTAAATTTGCCTCATTAATATCAATGATGAGCGATCCTTTCGAAAGCTGGTTACTTAAGGTTTTTAGCCAATTAAATAATCGGTCTTTTGATAGGGGTATAAATTGATCAATGGTCATTCTAACTTCCCCTTTAAAAAGTAGTGTGTATTTTAACTAAAGTATAACAAAATTCCTATAAATTTAAAGTGAGATTATATTAATATAAAAATATTCCTTATAATTGAGACTAAAGAACTTGGTGAAAAATAGATTTCATTAACTATTTTAGCGCAAAAAAAAGAAACCAGTAAATATGGAATTTACTAGTTTCTGTTAACCTTATTTTCGATATTCGTCGATTTTAGTTGTAATTTTATCTTTAACATCAGCAACTCTTTCCTGTGCTTCTCCTTTTAGCTGATCGCGCTGACCATCCAATTGTAAAGATGGATCATTTGTATTTTTACCGATTTCTTCTTTTACTTCACCTTTAATTTTGTTTCCTGCACCTTTTAGTTTATCTGTAAATCCATTTGACATAATATGACCTCCTAAAAGTTTAGATGGTAATTCTATTCCCTCAGTGTATGAATACTAAACAATTTGGATAGAAAAGCCGGATTAAAGCAAAAATAATGAAAATAATTAATGTATGTAGGCATTATACAAGTGATGAAGAATTTCCTGACCCTCTTCTTTTATAAGTATTTGACCATCCATTTTCATGGATACTTTTGTTTTTGTCTCATCCATTGTGCCACTGTTAAATGAAAGGATTATTTCTACTTCGCCATTTTCTTTTAACTGTTCTCTTTGGTTCCCTGAAAATGAATGCTGGGCGAATAAACCGTTATCTTGCCAATTACCTGTGATTTTTAACTGCTGTGTTTTACCGCTGTCGTCATAATCCCATTGAACATCGCGTAATATAGTTTTAAATAAGTCGTTAATAGTAAAAGTATGATTGTCGAATTTGATTTCAGTAGCTCGAATGGAATGGACATCGATTGAAATAGCTGAAGCAGCTTCATTTGCCTTTGAATTAATACCTGCTGCCGCCTCTTTTAAATCCGCTACCGTCTCACCACATCCAGCCAATAAAATTACAGTAAATAATATTAAACTAAATCTCCTCATTAGAATCCCTCCAATGCTGTCATTTCATTCATCTTACTAAATTGTGGTAAAAGATTCGCACCGATTTTGAAACAAATTGTGAAAGAATTGTAACAGTCCGTTAATTTGTTGTTTAAAGATATTCTTTTCTGAAATTGTTTGCATTGTTTGTTCATGAATAACGTTCGCAACTCTGGGTATGATTAGACATAGATACGAATCGCTTGGCGCTGAAAAGTCCATCATCTAAAAAATCGAAAGTGAGTGATTTTATTGCGGATTAATGATGAATTGCTAGACAAACTTGGAATTTACTTTGTTTATCATGAAGTGTATAACAAATATGGCATTACTTTTGAGAGCTTTGTTGATCGCTGGACAAGAGGAATTCTGGAAATATAGTTTTGCGTGAGCAGTGAGAAGTATGAATGGAACATAAATTTATTTCTTATGCTGAAAAAGATGCGACCTGCTGGGAGGACGTGTCTTTTTTTCTGTTTTCTTTTTGGAAAAAGTTGTTTACGATGAAACTAACTACATAAACAACTAAAGGAGAACAGACAATGAAAGTACGTGAATTGGGTATATCGATTGGGCAATTGCCTCCAGGGGATAAAAACTGTATTACCGATATTGAAGGTGTAAGTGTCGGGCATGTAACATTGGATTATCCGTTAAATGATTCAGGTGATGCTGCCTGTACCGGAGTAACGGCTGTTTTACCACATCAGGGCAATCTTTTCCGGGAAAAGGTGACAGCAGCCAGCTATATATTAAACGGCTTCGGAAAAACAAGTGGTCTTGTTCAAGTGGATGAACTTGGTGTAATCGAGTCGCCAATTATGCTAACTAATACATTTGGGGTACCAAATGTATCACAAGGGACACTCCAATATTTACTTGAACAGAACGAAGAGATAGGAATTACGACTGGTACAGTTAATATTGTTGTCGGAGAATGCAATGATAGCCATTTAAACTCCATCCGCCATTTTCCGGTAAAACCTGAACATGCAATAGAAGCAATACAGCAAGCTAAAACAGATGTTATAGAAGAGGGAGCTGTCGGAGCAGGAAGAGGTATGGTCTGCTTCGGCTATAAAGGAGGAATTGGCAGCTCTTCACGCATCGTTGAAGAACGGACAGGTCAAAAATATACTGTCGGATGCCTCGTATTGAGTAACTTTGGAAAGGCGAGCGAATTTTTGACAGACCGGTATAAGGTTACGGCTGACAACAGAGAATCAACAATTAGCCCTACAGACGGCTCTATTATTATTGTAATGGCGACAGATGCCCCATTAAGCAGCCGCCAGCTAAAACGAGTTATAAAACGCTGCGGAATAGGATTAGGGAGAACAGGCAGCCATTATTCCCATGGAAGCGGAGATATTGTCATCGGTTTTACAACAGCTCGTACAGTACAACATCAGTTCGATGGTGAACTGGAAAGTCGCCGGCAGATTAGAGAAGATCATGAAGTCATGAACTCATTATTTATGGCAGCTGCCGAAGCGACAGAAGAAGCAATCCTGAATTCTTTGTCACAAGCTACAACTACAACGGGAAGAAATAATCACAAAGTCCAAAAATATAATTTTGTCGAATAATGTATTTTTACGTTATGAAGCTTATTGAGTCTTTTACATAATATCTATGTAGAAGGCTTTTTTCTTATGAAAATATAATATCAATGGGGATAATATGTTTTGAAAAATGCTATTTAACTAAGGTTTTAGCCCTTTATAATTTTATAATTTTATTTAGAAAACTATTAGAAAAAACTTCCACAATCGAAATAAGTATGGTATTTTATAGATTATAAATAAAAGACTGAAAAATCTAAATCTTCCAAAATGTTATTCTATACTGATGAATAAATAAAAAATTAAAGGAGAATCGTAATAAATGAAAGTATATATAAGTGCGGATATCGAGGGGATAACAGGCACAACGGTCTGGAGTGAAACCGAACTGAGCGCTCCGGATTACGCCCAGTTTCAAAAACAAATGACAAAAGAAGTGCTTGCCGCAATTGAAGGAGCATTTGCAGGTGGTGCTACTGAAATTTTATTGAAAGATGCACATGATTCCGGGCGAAATATTCTTATAGAAAACCTGCCGGAAAATGTAAGAATCATGCGCGGCTGGACGCAGGAGCCAATGTGCATGGTTGCGGGATTGGACAGCAGTTTTGACCGGGCGATTTTTATTGGCTATCACAGTGAAGGCGGCAGTGAGAAGAACCCGCTGGCACATACATTGAGCTTATTGGCGGATGTCAAAATTAACGGGGAATATGCTAGTGAATTTTTAATAAATACATATGCAGCATCCCTCCATGAGGTACCGGTTGCTTTTGTTAGCGGAGATTTGGCATTGACAGAACATATCGCCCGTTACAATGACCA
This sequence comes from Solibacillus sp., assembly GCF_040273735.1. Classification (NCBI taxonomy): domain Bacteria; kingdom Bacillati; phylum Bacillota; class Bacilli; order Caryophanales; family Caryophanaceae; genus Solibacillus; species Solibacillus sp. The sequence goes on from NZ_JBELZM010000002.1 coordinate 210,645, forward strand.
AATCGTCACATTCGCGACAAAAGAGGGAGTCGGTCATGCAACAATCAGTGTAAGTCCGCAAACGACATTAAAACAGACGAAACATCTTATAGAACAGGCAATGAAGATTGAACGAACAAAACTTCAAATTGAATTGCCGAAACACTTTACGGTAGAAATTATTTACAAGGATCATATTAAAGCATACCGAAATTCGTTTTATCCAGGCGCAATATTTAAACCGCATAATACAGTCCAGTTCGAAACGACCGATTATTTTGAAGTGTTAAGACTGTTACAATTTTTAACTTAAAGCAGGTGAATCTATGAAAATATCAAAGGTTGAGGTGGGTCTTGTCGAGGCACCTCTTATTACTCCGTTTAAAACAGCGCTACGCACAGTACATAGTATACGAAATACCGCCGTCTTTATTTATACAGACAACGGGCTAATTGGAATTGGTGAAGCTGCGCCTACCCATGTCATTACAGGAGAGACACTTTCATCAATCAGCTATGCAATAGAAGAAGTGATAGCACCATCGATTATCGGAATTGAAATTGATGAAATTGCACTGCTTTGTCAAAAGGTCGATACGTGTCTCTACCAGAATACGAGTGCTAAAGCGGCGGTCGAAATTGCGCTTTATGATTTATGGGCGAAACAATACAATGCTCCCCTTTATAAATTGCTAGGGGGCTACAGAAAGAACATTACAACGGACATTACTATTAGTGTGAATGGAACGGATGAAATGGTGAAAGACAGTTTAGTAGCTGTTAAACGTGGCTTTTCCATTTTAAAAGTAAAAGTCGGGAAAAATCCGGTAGAAGATGTTGAACGGGTTATGGCAATTCGAAAAGCAGTAGGACCTGCTATTACATTAAGAGTTGATGCCAATCAAGGATGGACAGCAAAAGAAGCTGTAAAAATCATTGGAGAGCTTGAAGATAAAGGGGCTGATATCGAACTCGTTGAACAGCCTGTACACTATAGTGATGTGAAGGGCATGCAATATGTAACAAGTAATACGTATACAAATATTTTGGCTGATGAAAGTGTATTTTCTCCAAAGCAAGCGATCGAGGTCATTGAAAAGCGGGCCGCGGATTTAATAAATATTAAGCTGATGAAAACAGGGGGTATTTCAAAAGCTCAACAAATTAACCACATTGCAGAGGCAAATGGTGTCGCTTGTATGATTGGCTGTATGCTTGAAACAAAAATTAGTGTCAGTGCAGCTGCGCATTTTGCAGCAGCCAGCAAAAATGTCACTATGGTCGATTTAGATGGACCGAGTTTGTGCAGTGAAGATCCAATTGAAGGGGGGCCGATTTTCGAAGGGGAGAATATTCAGATGACCGATGCTCCCGGTATCGGGTTATTAATAGAGACTTACTTAGCCAGATAGAATAGAGAAATGGGGGAAATGACTTTGAAAAAATCTTTGTTAGCGTTACTTTGTATGTTTGTACTCGTACTGGCAGCTTGTGGTGATTCATCGGATTCTGGTGAAACATCGGAATATCGAACAGTGTATTCCGGTGAAATTAAAACGCTGAACTATTTAAAAACAGCGGAAACAAATGAATTTGCATTATCGGCAAATTTGGTAGAAGGATTAATTGAATATGACCAATACGGAGTCGTTAAACCTGGATTGGCTGAAAGCTGGGAATCCAATGAAGACGCGACTGTATGGACATTCAAACTTCGTGATGATGTAAAGTGGGTAGATCATGAAGGTAAAGATGTGGAAAATGTTGTAGCACAGGACTTTGTAGACGGTTTAAATTATGTGCTTGATGCGAAAAACGAATCTTCGACAGCGTGGATTGCAACAGTCGTGAAAAACGGTGATGCCTTCTATAACGGGGAAGTAACGGATTTCTCGCAAGTAGGTATTAAAGCGATTGATGAAACAACGCTTGAATATACATTGGAAGCTCCGACGCCATATTTTTTATCGATGCTGAACTATGTATGTTTCTTCCCGGTGAACGGGGAATTCTTAGCTGAAAAAGGCGATACGTTCGGAACGACTCGCGAGAATATTTTATATAATGGCGCATATATTTTAGATAAATTCGAACCTCAGAATGAGCGTGTACTTGTGAAAAACGACGCTTACTGGGATAAAGAAACAGTAAAAATCGACCGTATCCGCTATAAGTACAATAAAGAAGCAGCAACAGTTGCACCTGAACTGTTCTTACGTGACGAGATTGATGGGGCATTAATTCCGACATCCATTTTGGATGAATGGCTAAACAGTGACGACAAAAAAGATTTAGTACGCCAAAACACAAATAACTTCTACACATACTTCTATGCATTAAACTTTGATCCGCAATATGATGCAGAGTATGAGCCTGAAAACTGGAAAGTGGCAGTAAACAATAAAGATTTCCGCAAATCGCTTTATCATGCGCTTGATCGTGTATCAGCGATGTTAACAATCGAGCCGTACAATCCGCAAGATTTATTGTCAAATACAATTACACCGAAGAACTTTGTGGATGTTGAAGGTGTAGATTACACAATGCTAGAGCCATTAAAAGCAATTACAGAAACAGACTCATTTAACAAAGACTTAGCTCTTGAACATAAAGAGGCGGCATTGGCTGCACTAGCCGGTAAAGCAACATTCCCTGTAAAGGTATTATTACCATACAACTCTGGTTCACCAGAATGGGCAAACCGTTCACAAGTAGTGGAACAGCAACTAGAAAACCTTTTAGGTACAGATTACATCGATGTGGAACTATATGCAGGCCCTGCGACAGGATTCCTTGGTGAAGTACGTCGCCCTGGTAAGTTTTCGATGCTTGAAGCAAACTGGGGTCCGGACTTTGCTGATCCGTCAACATATACAGATCCATTTTCAGAAGGCGGAACTTATAATAAACCGGAAATGGCAGAAGGTTATAACAGTGAATATAACAAGCTAGTCGAAGCTGCAAAGGCAGAAGTAGATCCGGCAGTACGTTATGAGCTATTTGCGAAGGCAGAGGCATTTTTAATTGAGGAAGCATTTGTTATTCCGTACGCTGTAGGCGGCGGTGGTTATACTGCTTCAAAATTAAATCCGTTTGAATCACAATATTCGCCATTTGGTGTTACATCCGAGAAGTTTAAAGGTCAGTCTATCCTAGATAAGCCAATGAGTAATGAAGAATTCAAGTCTGCTAAAGAAGCATGGGAAAAAGAACGTGCGGAAGCATTAGCAAACACTTCTAATTAATACGTAGGCATTTTAAATGGAGGTAGATTAGGAGATGACAGGATGTTTCTGCATCTCCTTTCTGCTTTTATATACTTCATTCGCTTGGCGCTAGGGGCAAATAAGACACGGGAAGTCATTACGCCGAGGAATTACTGAGGAGGGAACGTGTTTGTTAAAGTATATTGCGAAACGATTCGCGCAATCCATATTGACGTTATTTATCATCATTACAATAGTTTTCTCACTGTTAAGATTAATGCCTGATGAAGGGTATTTAGGCGCAGCAGCAGAAAAAATGTCGCCTGAACAACAGGAAATCTATTTAACAAATCTTGGCTTACGGGATCCGTTGTTAGTCCAACTTAAAAACTTCTACGTTGACCTCATTCAAGGCGACTTAGGAAAATCGATTACATACCGTACAGATGTACCAGTACTTGATATTATTCAGGATAAAATGATGTATTCTATATTGTTTGGATTAGGGGCTGTAGCGCTCTCTTTACTAGTTGGTGTACCGTTGGGCATTTTAATGGCCCAGTTTAAAGGACGCTGGCTCGACAGGCTCGGCACAGGCTATATCGTTATTGTAGTAGCAGTACCGGCGATGGTGTATTTCCTCATGATTCAAATGTATATTTCGGAATGGTTCAACTTGCCGATGCTGTTTGATGAATACAATGCACGGAGTTTTATATTACCGTTAATCTGTTTGGCACTTGGTCCGATTGCTTCTTATGCGATGTGGATGCGACGCTATATGGTGGATGAGCTGAATAAGGATTATATTAAGCTGGCACGTGCAAAAGGTGTTACAGAGCGTACGATTATGTTCCGCCATGTGATGAGAAATGCCTTCATACCAATGGCGCAATATTTACCTGCTACAATTTTATTTACGATTACCGGTTCGATTTACATTGAATCATTATTTTCGATTCCAGGTATGGGTGGATTGCTCGTAGATGCGATTCAACGTCAGGATAACAATGTCGTCCAAGGTTTAGTGCTTGTATTTTCTTCACTTGGGATCATTGGGTTAATTTTAGGGGATTTACTGATGGCAATTGTTGACCCTCGAATTAAACTAGGGAAAGGGGACAGTGTACGCTAATGGGAATTTTCACGAAAGAGATTCAGAATATTTCGGAAAAATCAACAGAACAGCTGCATGATCATATGTTTGACTTTGCCGCTGTCGATGATGCAAAAGCGGAAGAAACAGCTTATTCCAATTACTCTTATTGGCGTTCGACCTTCCGCTCCTTTAGTAAAAATAAAATTGCTGTATTTTTGCTTGTCTTTGTCATCGTTTTGATTGCATTTACATTTGTCCAACCTTATTTACCAGATCAGAAATCGCCGACTCAGATTTATTTAAATCCGGACACAGGAATGCAGGACCGGAATGTGGCTCCAAATGATGAATATATTTTTGGGACAAACTCCATCGGTCAGGATTTATGGTCCCGAATTTGGGAAGGGACAAGAACATCCTTATTTATCGGATTTGCTGTAGCGATTATCGAAGTTCTTATCGGTTTTACAGTTGGGGCTTTATGGGGCTATTCGAGAAAACTCGAGGTACCGATCACTCAGTTATACAACATAGTGGATAATATTCCGACAACGATTGTGCTGATTTTAATGGCGTATATTTTACGACCTGGCATATCGACGATCATTATTGCCATGTGTATAACTGGCTGGGTTGAAATGGCGCGGTTCCTGCGAAATCAGATTGTCATTCTGCGCGACCGTGAGTACAATCTAGCATCGAAAACATTAGGAACGCCCGGCTATAAAATTATCTTGAAAAACCTGCTCCCATATTTAATTTCGGTTATTATGCTGCGTATGAGTTTAGCAGTGCCGGCTGCAATTGGAGCGGAAGTATTTTTAACATATATCGGCCTTGGACTGCCGGTTAGTGAGCCATCATTAGGAAACTTGATCAATGAAGGACGGGTACTGATGATGTCACCGGATTTACGTTATCAGCTTATTTTCCCAAGTATCGTGCTAAGTGTCATTACGATTGCCTTTTATATTATCGGGAATGCATTTGCAGATGCGGCAGATCCGAAAAATCACGTTTAAAGAGGAGGGCGTTATGTGGAACAGGAAAAAATATTATCCATCGAAAATCTAGTCATAAAATTTAAACTGCGTGGACAAACATTGACGGCTATCCGTGATATTTCGCTCGATTTATATAAAGGGGAAAGTCTTGCAATCGTTGGGGAATCCGGTTCAGGGAAATCAGTGTTAGTAAAATCGATCATGGGCCTGCTTGATAAAAACGGCTATATTGCGGATGGACAAATCCACTTTGACGGGCATGATTTATCGAAATTTAAAACAGAGGCGGATTGGCTGAAAGTTCGCGGCAAAAAAATCGCCATGGTAACACAAGACCCGATGACATCGCTTAATCCGCTGAAAACAATCGGAAAACAGATCGAAGAAAGTGTCGTGCTGCACCAAGGATTAAAAGGGAACGAAGCATATGAAAAGACATTGCAGCTGCTGCGTGATGTTGGGATTCATGATGTTGCACGCCGCTATAAGCAATACCCGCATGAATTTTCCGGAGGGATGCGTCAGCGAATCGTGATTGCGATTGCTGTTGCCTGCAACCCGCAAATCCTAATATGTGATGAGCCGACAACCGCACTGGATGTAACGATACAGGCGCAAATCCTTCAGCTGTTAACAAATTTGCAGGAGAAGTATTTGCTGTCTACAATTTATATTACGCATGACTTAGGTGTCGTTGCAAAAGTCGCGGACAGAATTGCGGTAATGTATGCAGGGGATATTATTGAAGTTGGACAAACTGAGGAAGTGTTTTTCGACGCGAAACATCCGTATACATGGGCCTTGATTTCTTCACTCCCTCAATTGGGAAATAAGGGTGAAGAATTATATTCCATCAAAGGAACGCCGCCGAATTTGTTTAAAGAAATTAAAGGGGATGCGTTTGCGCCTAGGAACCAGTATGCATTGAAAATCGACTTTGTTGAACGTCCACCTTTTTTCAAAGTGACAGATACTCATTATGCACGTACATGGCTGCTTGATCCAAAAGCACCGAAAGTAGAACCTCCTGAAGTGTTGCAAGCCTTTTTCGCAGAAGGGAGACAATATGCAAATGACTAAAATAAATGAAGAAAAACTGATTGAAGTAAAAAATATTGATATCGTTTTCGGGCAAGGCAAAAAACAGTTCAAAGCGGTAGAGAACGTGAGCTTCGACATATATAAAGGTGAAACATTCGGGCTTGTAGGGGAATCCGGTTCAGGAAAAACGACGATCGGCCGGGCGATTATGCGTATTAACCCGATAACAAACGGAGAAATTCTGTTCCATGGAAAACCGATAAATGGCCGCATTTCCAGTACATGGGACCGCGAAATCACACAAAAGATTCAAATGATTTTCCAGGACCCGGGCGCATCTTTAAATGAACGGGCAAAGGTTGACTATATTGTATCGGAAGGCCTGATCAACAATAAAAGGTACAGCAATGAACAGGAGCGGATCGATAAAGTAAAAAAAGCATTACTGGAAGTCGGACTGCTGCCGGAATTTGCTTCACGTTTCCCTCATGAGTTTTCAGGCGGGCAGCGTCAAAGGATCGGCATTGCCAGAGCACTTGTCATGGAACCGGAATTTATCGTAGCGGATGAACCGATATCTGCACTGGACGTTTCGATTCGTGCTCAAGTATTGAACTTATTGTCAAACTTACAGGAACATCGTGAGTTAACGTATTTATTTATCGCTCATGACCTTTCGATTGTCCGCTTTATTACAGATCGTACAGCGGTCATTTATAAGGGGAAAATTGTTGAACTGGGTGAAACGGAAAAGCTGTTCAACAATCCGCTGCATCCTTACACGAAAGCATTGCTGGCAGCGGTTCCAGAACCAAATCCGTTAAAAGAGCGAAGAAAAAAGCTGCAAGTGTATGATCCGACTGTCCATCAGTATGAAATGGATCCACCTGAATTTGTTGAAATTGAAGAAGGACATTTCGTATTGGCCAATCAAGAAGAGCAGGCACAGTATCGGGCGGTGCTTGCCGGAAGTGGAGTGTAGACGATGGCAATGATAATTCCGAAGTCACTGAAAAAAGGCGATACTGTAGCATTAATCAGCGCATCAGGAGCAACACCGGAACATCGTATCGAACGGGCGATCCAGGCAGTGGAAAAGCTGGGTTTCCATGTGGTTGTAGGAGAAACGTGCAGAGCACGACACGGTTATTTTGGTGGCAGTGATGAGCTGCGGGCAAAAGAATTGAATGACATGTTCCGGAATCCTGAAATAGACGGTATTTTTTGTATTCGCGGAGGTTATGGAGCGACGCGGATTTTACCGATGCTTGATCTGGAGATGATTAAAGAAAACCCGAAAGTATTTGCAGGCTATAGTGATGTTACGGCACTGCATATTGTATTCAATCAGCAATGCGGTTTTGTAACGTACCATACACCGATGCCGTCAACGGAATTTATTCGACCTGAAATGGATGAGTATACATGGGAGTATTTCATTAACAGTGTGACAAATACCGGATGGAGTGATTATTTCCTGGAAAATGCGAAAGACCAGATTATGAACACGGTTGTTCCCGGTACTGCTACAGGGAAATTAGCTGGTGGAAATTTAACACTTGTTGCAGCCTCATTAGGGACACCATTCGAGATTGATTTGAAGGGCAAAATTCTATTTTTGGAAGACATCGATGAAAATGTGCAACGAATCGACCGGATGCTGACACAGCTATCATTGTCAGGGAAGCTTCAGCAGCTGTCGGGTATTTTGCTAGGTGGTTGGACGGATTGTGGGCCAATGGATTTAAATAACGCAGAAAACAATTTAAGTTTGGATACGGTATTTGAAGAAATTTTAGTGCCTTTGAATATTCCAATATTAAAAGACGTAACATGTGGTCATGTGCTACCGACGATGTCATTGCCGCTTGGTAAAACCGTAACAATCGATGCAACAAATAAATCAATTCGGGTTGTAGGACAGTTCGATGTATGAAAAACTTGATCGCATTATTGCACAGTGCCCATATAAAGTGCATGTCATTGTCGAAGATTACAATACAAACAATATCATCTGGAAAAATCGGGACAAGGAAATTTTTAGCAGTGCAAGTATAATCAAAGTGCCGATTCTCATTGCTATCTTGGCTCATTTGGATAAAACGAACGGCAATTTAAATCACGTCTACGAAATTGCGTCGGAAAACATGGTCGAGTTCAGTGTTATAACTGAGCAGAGGCAAACTCGTGCTACACTGCACGAGCTGTTACTTTGGATGATAATTACGAGTGACAATACAGCAACAAACGTTTGTATTGATCTATTAGGCATGGATGCATTCAATAATTATTTTAAAGAAATCGGCTTACATAATACTCGGGTTCAGCGAAAGATGATGGATTTTGAACGTCAAAAGCTTGGCTTTGATAATGAAACAACAGCACAGGATATACAGCATCTTTTCCGGCAAATATATAGAGGTACGCTGCTTACAAAAGAGTGGAATTTGGTTGCACTCAATATTTTAAGCAGGCAGCGCAGTTATGAATCGCTCAAACGCTTTATCGTAGATGATGTTAAAATGGCGCATAAAACTGGAGGTCTCGATACGGTCGACCATGATACTGGAATTATTTTTGCAGAAAAACGAGATTATTTTATCGGGGTTTTTATTACAAATGTGACCGACAATGACAAAGCGAGACAAACGATTGGTACTATTTCTAAAATCGTCTATGATCATTTTACAAAACAGGAGGAGGGAACCGATTGAATGCCGTTGTGAAAATGAAGCTTGCGAGTTTACATGCAGCACCGGACCGACATTCTGAGTTAATTGATGAGGCGTTGTATGGGATGCCGGTCGAAGTTCTGGAAGAAGTTGATGAAAATTGGGTCAAAATACGAACATTTTACCGATACGAAGGCTATACATTAAAATCCAACTTGCAAGTTGGTAGTGAACCTACTGTAAACTGGGTATATGAAGCAAATGATGTCGTAATTCAAAACTTTGCCGATGTCCTTAAAGCACCAAAAATACAAAGTGAAAACATCATCACATTAACACGAGGCGCTTTTATTAAAGTTGTATTGGAAGCAGGGCTTGATACAGCTTGGGCAAAAGTGCAGCTTGTTACAGGGGAAGAAGGATATGTACGGTCGGCCTGGATTAAGGATCGTGTGAAAGTGTATACGACAAATGAAGAGCTGTTTCGCAAGCAAGTCGTGGAAACTGCTTTTCGCTACATCGGAACACCATACCGTTGGGGCGGAAAAACGCCTTTAGGCATTGACTGTTCAGGTCTTGTTTCAATGGCGTATATGCTGAACGGTGCTTATATTTACCGTGATGCTAAAATAGAGGAAGGTTTTCCATTAAGGAAAATAGAAGGCGAAAACTTAAAGCCGGGAGATCTGATTTTCTTCCCTGGTCATGTAGCGATGTATATTGGTAATGACGAGTATATTCACTCTTCGTTAGGCGGAAATGAGGTCAATGTGAATAGCCTGAACTTGCAGCATGACCATTACCGTGAAGACTTGGCGACAACGATAACGGAGTACGGCAGTATTTTTTAATACAAAATAAAAAAAGGGTCAACTCAGCAAGATAGCTCTGGGTTGACCCTTTTAGTTACATGAAAATTGGTTTTGTTCAAATTAAAAGTTTCTAAGGATCCAATCGTTAGCCTCTATCCAATTATTAACGCGAATGACGTTATTAGGTACAGGCATTTGATTGTAAGGTGTATCGAATAAAATGACAGGGATTTTAAGCTCTTCGGCAATTTCCACTGCATTATCATGTTTATCTTCGAAAAAAGCTTCTACTGCATGCTTCTTTGCGATGGCAATTTTGTTATGACTGCCGATACATTCGATATGGTCGTAAGGAACTTTAAATTGATCAAACCAGTTTTTCGTAATATCGAAAACATTTTCTCCACGCGCAGAAATATAATAGAGCTCATACTGGTTTTGCCAGGCTGTTAAAATGCGGTGTGCATCTGCAGCAAGCTCACTCACTTCATACATTCGTGGCTCATTTTCTTTAAACCAGGCCTGAAACTGTGCGCGGTCTACAGGGTGCGGAAAGCCACTTAAAAAATCATATTCCGTTACATCTTGTAGCGTCATATTAATTTTGTACTGTTTATTAATATGTGGAATCAATGTGGCAGGACATGTAACTGTCCCGTCAATATCAATGCCGAACCGATGTTTTAAGTTTGTCATTTCCATTACCTCATTTCTTTACACAGTTGCATTGGCTTCTGCTTCACGCTTTGCCACCATTTCAGCAGCTAATTTATCGATTTCTTTCTTCAGTTCTTCCACCATTGTTTCTTCCGGAACTTTACGAACTGTTTTACCTTTCATGAATAAAAGCCCTTCGCCACGTGCACCGGCAATACCGATATCCGCTTCACGTGCTTCACCAGGACCGTTTACCGCACAGCCTAAAACAGCTACTTTTAACGGAACATTCAGCTTTGAAATATATTCTTCTACTTCGTTGGCAATCGAAATTAAATCAATTTCGATACGTCCGCAAGTCGGACAAGAAATTAATGTCGCCATATTTGATGCCAAGCCGAAAGATTTTAATAATTCACGAGCTACTTTAATTTCTTCTACAGGATCTGCAGATAATGAAATACGTAAAGTATTTCCGATACCTTTAGATAAAATCGCACCTAAACCGGCAGCTGATTTAACAGTACCGGCGAATAACGTACCTGATTCTGTAATACCTAAATGCAGTGGATAATTGAATGCTTTTGATGCTTTTTCATATGCTTCAATTGCCAGGTTTACGTCTGATGCTTTCATCGAAACGATAATGTCATGGAAATCCAAGTCTTCTAAAATTTTAATGTGGTGCAATGCAGATTCTACCATTCCATCTGCAGTAGGGTAACCATACTTTTCGAGGATATGGCGCTCTAAAGAACCGGCGTTAACACCGATTCGGATTGGTATACCTTTTGCTTTTGCCGCGTTTACAACTGCCTCTACTTTTTCGCGACGCCCGATGTTACCCGGGTTGATTCGTACTTTATCGATGCCACCTTCAATGGCTTTTAATGCTAATTTGTAATCAAAGTGAATATCCGCCACTAATGGGATATTAATTTGTTTTTTAATTTCAGGTATGGCATTTGCGGCGCGCTCATCCGGTACTGCAATACGTACGATCTGACAACCTGCCTCTTCCAAACGTTTAATTTCGGCAACAGTTGCTTCTACATCATGTGTTTTCGTCGTACACATACTTTGGATTACGACTTCGTTATTACCACCAATTGTTAAGTTACCGACACGCACAGGACGTGTTTTCGTACGGTGAACGATTTCACTCATGAAAAATTCTCTCCTTTTCAGGCTTTTAATGTGTTATATCTCCTAATAGATATAACGATATGTAAGCCGTCACTGTTCCTTATTTTATCAGTGTATGAAAAGAAGAACAAGGAAGAAACATTATGATTTCAATTTAGACAATTTTCCTTCACATTCGAGACGATTGGGATTAGGACAGTATCTCCTGGTACAAGTGGCTGTAAATTTAAATGCGGGTTAAGTTGATAAAATTGTGCGAGTCTTTCCGGAAAAGTGGTTTTAATAGGCGAGGGAGTTGCTGAAAATAGGCTGTAAATTGTATCGTCCTGTTGGATTTTTACGACAACATAGCTTCCTTGTTCACCTTCCTCACATGATTGTGGTGCAGCATAAAAGGATGCTAATGGGAGAGTACCTTCTTGTAAATCTACTTTAATGACAAATGCAAACAGCAAAAGAACTATGGAAGCTATTAAAAAGCGCAAAAAAATCCTCCTTTTCTCTACAATTTAACTCGTTAATAGATTGTTAAACTATATGATTCAGAAGGAGAATTTATTATTTTTGTACGGGATATTTTGTTAAGGCAACGATTATAAAGAACATTGTAATAAAAATACTACTAAGTGTAATAACAGTTTGTGAGATCATAAACAGATTTCCGAACATCGTCAAAAATGTACCCCACGTACTTGCAAAAACAGCTGTTCGCCATACTTGACGATATTCGCCGCGGCGTCTCATCGGCTTAATGAAAAATTGGCCAGCTAGTGCATACAGACTTACTTTAATAAAATAGATCGACGTATTCAGTACGAATAAAAATACAATGGCAATCGGATAAACAATCCACTGAATATTTTGTGCATACTGTTCAATTTCCGAATAGCCGAAAATCTCGGCTGTCCCGGCATTAATAAATTGGCCGAATGAAAAAGCAGTAATAAGGGTAATCATTAAAAAGGCATACTGCATCACTTTTCCGATTGATAGAATCCGGTAGGCACCCAATTTTTTAGGGCTCGTTAAACTATGTATAAATAACTGCATATGTGAAATTTTCATAATAATCGAATGCTCCTTTACAAAGTAGTGTAACATGAAAAAATTTCGATTTGAACTCGGAAAATTAAATTGAATCTTTTCTTTGTTCATTACGTATAATTTGTGAAAACATATAAGGGAGAAGAATTAGAAAGGATGTGAAATGAGTGGATATTATTGCATGGACACTTATTATAGCGCTGTTTATTATCGCGTTTATCGGTTTAGTATATCCAATTATCCCTTCCGTATTATTTTTACTTGGCGGGTTTATCGTATACGGGCTGTTTTATAGTTTCACCGAATTGCCATGGTGGTTCTGGTTAATTGAACTACTATTTGTTGCACTGCTATTTGCGGCAGATACGATTTCGAATCTGATCGGAGTAAAAAAATTCGGCGGATCAAAAGCAGGGATGTGGGGGAGCACGATCGGTTTACTGATCGGTCCATTTGTTATACCGTTTGCGGGTATTATCGCGGGGCCGTTTATCGGTGCGATCATTGGTGAACTAATTGTGACACGAAGCAATTTACAGCAGGCAATTAAAGTCGGTGTTGGTTCAGTTGTAGGATTTTTAACATCTGTCGTAACAAAAGGGATTATACAAGTTGTTATGATTGTCTTGTTTTTTATTGCCATTTAATTTTTTACGAGTTAAAGCAGATTGAATTGATGAGGAGCAAATATTTGTAAAATCAAACAGGTATCGCTTACACTAGTAAAGGAAAGATTACAAACAACAGGTAAGACAAGTAATCCGCAGCCTTTCCGTCAAAAGACTGAAATGCAAATATTACTGTTTTTTTCATTGAATGAGGAATCATTTTTTGATAACCTAGTATTGTAATCAACATTAATTACTTGTTCCAGGGAGGAATATTATCATGGCATTCAAATTACCAGAATTAACTTACGCTTACGACGCATTGGAACCACATATCGATGCAAAAACAATGGAAATTCACCACTCTAAACACCACAATACTTACGTAACAAACTTAAACGCAGCAGTAGAAGGTACTGAATACGCTGACAAAGACATTAACGAATTAATCGCTAACATCGATGCTTTACCAGCTGACAAACAAACTGCTGTACGTAACAACGGTGGCGGACATGCTAACCACACATTATTCTGGGAATTAATCGCTCCTGGCGGTTCTAACACTCCAGTAGGTGAAGTAGCTGCTGCAATCGATGCGAAATTCGGTTCATTTGACGCTTTCAAAGAAGAATTCGCAAAAGCTGCAACAACTCGTTTCGGTTCAGGTTGGGCATGGTTAATCGTTGATGGTGACGGTGTAGCTGTTACTTCAACTCCAAACCAAGACTCTCCAGTAATGGAAGGCAAAACACCAATCTTAGGCTTAGACGTTTGGGAGCACGCATACTACTTAAACTACCAAAACCGTCGTCCAGACTACATCGGTGCATTCTGGAACGTAGTGAACTGGGACGTAGTGGAAGCTAAATTCCAAGCAGCAAAATAATTAAAGCTGATCTGTACCGAAAGCAAAGCAGCAGGTACAAAATACTTTAAACGTAAAACGCATGAGAAGTTTCATTACTTCCATGCGTTTTTATGTATTTTTTTACAGTTATCTGCTACGCTCAAAATATTAAACAGAATCGGGGTGCAGTGGATGATTGATGAATTTGTCGCACAAATTGATGAGAAGTGGCACGGTGCTTATATAAAATTAATGGAGACAATTGATGGGAACTTGCCGCCAGGGTTTGAAAAGTCAATTGACCGGAATATGATCGTATATAATGTACCATTAACAACCTATCCAAAAGGGTATCATGTTACACCGAACACACCATTACCGTTTATGGCGCTTGCTCCACAAAAGCGCCATATTGGGCTTTATCATATGGGCATCTACAGTGATCCTGAACTTCTCGAGTGGTTTCAGGAAGCCTATGCCGAAGTTGTTCCAACAAAGCTGAATATGGGGAAAAGCTGTATTCGCTGGACCTCGACAAAACATATACCATATGATCTGATAGGGGAACTGAGCAGTAAAATGACGGTAGATCAGTGGATTACTGCCTATGAAAGTGAAATACAGAGATAAAATCATAGTTTATAACACAAACAAAAATACCGGTAGATAAGAATAAAACTCTTATTAAGAATCCGGTATTTTTTGGTTATAACCAACCCTTATGTCATAAATTAAATATTCTTTTTCAAAGTTTCGTTTAAGCGATAAAATTCGTAAATATATTTGTTTAATGTCTCGGGTGCAAGCACATAATCTTCTTTATGCCACTGAATAAGAATGCCCATAATGGAGTTCGCTGTATAGCTTGCCAAATATTCAAGCTGCTGGTCGGATATGTGCTCGATTTCTTCTAAATGCGACTCCAATATAAAGGAACGGACTGTCTCTAATAATTTGTGGTAATAAAGCATCGGCGTTTTCTCATCGAAAACAATCCGGTAAAAGGCTTCATGCTTTTTGACATGGTGAAAAATCTGAATCATTTCAGGTGTAAGCATGGATAAATTATCTTTTGTCACATCGTATGGAAAATCGTACGAAAACTTCAAATCTTTCACGATGTCATTGAAATATCGCTCAAATACTCCGTGGACATTTTTGTAATGCAAATAAAAAGTTCCGCGGTTAATTTCTGCAATCCGGCAAATTTCTGCTACCGTAATGTTCTCCAAAGATTTTTGGTTCAGTAAAATAAGAAGCGCTCTTTGCAGGCTGTCATGTGTCTTCTTTACACGTAAGTCCATAAAAATTTCCCCTTTAATGAACAGATTAATAAAAAGTGTTGGATAATGTACGGAATTCCAAATAGTTGTTGTTTGTACATTAATTTGCTTTCAATTATAATTTTTATTGAACAGATGTACAATAACTTCTAATACTAAAGGAGAGATTTATAATGAAATTAAAGGATAAAGTAGCAATCGTAACTGGTGCCGCTTCGGGTATGGGTAAAGCAATCGCGGAAGCTTATGCAAAAGAAGGAGCAAAAGTAGTGATTTCGGATTTAAATGAAGAAGGCGCAAAAACAGTTGCGGATGAAATTACTGCAAACGGTGGTACAGCATTTTCGATCGCAACAAATGTAGCGAAAGATGAAGACTTGCAAAAATTATTTGACGCTACAATTGAAAACTACGGTCAGTTAGATATTTTAGTAAACAATGCAGGCATTATGGACGGATTTGAGCCTGTAAACGAAATTACAGATGCACGCTGGGATATGATTTTCGCTGTTAATACAACTTCAGTTATGAAGTCAATGCGTATAGCAACAGATATGTTCTTAAAACAAGGTCATGGTGTTATTGTAAATAATATTTCAGCTGGCGGTTTAAACGGAGGACGTGCAGGTGCAGCATACACTGCTTCGAAACATGCTGTAGTCGGTCTAACAAAAAATACTGCATTCATGTTCTCTCAATCCGGTATTCGTGTAAATGGAATAGCACCAGGTGCTGTTATGACAAATATCCAACAGTCGATGCAAAATGTCAGCCAATACGGTGCCGGCCAACAGCAAAAAGGTTCTGCATTAATTCCACGTGTAGGAAATCCGGATGAAATCGCGAAATTAGCTGTATTTTTAGGTTCGGAAGATTCAAGTTTCATCAACGGTCAAATTATTACAGCGGATGCTGGTTGGACAGCTTATTAAGCATATATTTACTAAAAGGCTTTGTAACTTCGGTTGCAGAGCCTTTTTTTGCATATTTAATTTTTTCCATATAGTACGTAAGTACACCTAAACCAAGCTACTTGTGAATAAAGTATAAAGAGGTGAGGAATAAATGAGCATGACGTACAAAAATATACTAGTTGCCGTGGATGAGACGAATGAGTCGCTGATTGCTTTTAGAAGAGCTGTGCAAGTGGCACGGGGTAATGTCGGAAGTAAGCTGTATATTGTTCATGTAATCGATACTCGTTCCTTTGCATTTTCAGAAGGCTATAACTTTGATATGGCGGAAAAGTTTACAAATAATAAGAAGGATCTTTTAGATTCTTTTGAGAAAAAAGCGCAGCAGTCAGGGTTTACAAATATTAAAAAAATAATTGAATACGGGACACCTAAGCACGTTATCGCACGAGATATCCCTCAACAGGAAGAAATTGATTTAATTATTTGCGGTGTAACAGGAAAAGGGGAATTAGCCCGTTTTTTCCTAGGTTCCGTATCAGAAGGGATTTTAATAAATGCCCGCTGTGACGTACTTGTTGTAAGAAATACTTAATTAGATGCCGAAGCTCCACATTAATTTTCGTGAAGCTTCTTTTTTATGAAACTTTATAAAAGTACAGCCGTCTAAAAGATGAATAATTAAAATCTGAACTCTTTTTTCGTAGAGTTTTCAGTGTTATACTAAAGGCTATGATTATACATTCATGTACACGCTACATAAAGTAAGGAAGGGGAAGTGTTCTTTGCGCAAAATTACGCAAAATCGTCAGCAAAATCCGAAGGCAAAGCAACGGGCAAGTTTAACATTTCGGATGAATGTCCTTTTCTTTTCAATATTTGTTTTATTCTCATTACTAATTTTTCGTCTAGGATATATACAAATTGTAAAAGGTGAAGATTATGTGCGCGCATTGGAGCGTACTGAGGAAGTACGGGTGAATACAAGTGTACCCCGTGGTCGTATTTTTGACCGATATGGTCGTATTTTAGTTGATAATCAGCCAGAAAATGCGATTACATATACAAAAATGCAAACGACAAAATCCGCTGAAATGCTTGAAATTGCAGAAAAACTTGCACATATCATCGAGCAGCCGACAGAAAAAGTAACGCATCGAGATAAATTAGATTTCTGGATTTTACGGAATCCGGAAGAGGCAAAAGAAAAAGTCACACAAAAGGAAATGACGAAATTCCAACTTGAAAATGAAGATTTAGAAACGAAGGAAATCAATAAAGAATATGATCGACGAATCCGGGATCGTATTACAGATAAAGAACTGGAAGAGCTTACCGATTTTGACTTGGAAGTTCTGGCAATTTACCGTGAAATGATGACGGGCTATAATCTATCACCGCAAATTATTAAAGGTGAGAATGTTACACCGGAAGAGTTTGCCCGAGTTTCAGAACACTTGGCAGATCTGCCTGGTGTGAATACGACAACAGATTGGAAACGCGTACGATTATCTCCATTAGCGATATTAGGTCGAACAACGGTACCAAGTAAAGGTGTACCTAAATCAAAACTGAACCATTATTTAGCTCGTGATTATTCTCGAAACGATCGAGTTGGGGAAAGTTATTTTGAAGCACAGTATGAAGAAATATTGCAAGGTGAAAAATCGGTCGTTAAAAACATCACGAATAAAAAAGGTCAAGTAGTTGAAACGATGACGACTTTTGCGGGGGAGCCGGGTAAAGATTTAGTAACAACAATTGATGTGGAACTCCAGCAAAAAGCCGATGAAATTTTGGAAAAGTATTTATTGGAATTGAAAGCTAAAGGTGGTTCCCAATTACTGGATCGCGGCTTTTTAGTTGCAATGAATCCAAAAACCGGCGAGCTTTTATCGGTAGTCGGTAAAAAAATTGAAAAAGATAAAGATACTGGCAAACCTTATATTGTTGACTATTCTTACGGTACATTTACGTCTGCATATGAAGCAGGGTCAACTGTAAAAGCAGCAACCGTCCTAATGGGATACAATGAAGAAGTTATTAAGCCGGGAACTGTCATGCTCGATTCACCAATGCGAATCGGGAATATTACTTTAAATACACTATTCAACAAGAATGGTAGTGTCATGGTGGATGATTTGACGGCATTAGAGCGTTCATCAAACGTCTATATGTTCAAAATTGCGATGGGTATTGGCGGTCGTACGTATTCGCCTGGTATGCGATTTAGTTTAGCATCAGGTACATTGCAGACAATGCGAAATGAATATGCACAGTTCGGACTAGGTGTACCAACAGGGGTTGACCTTCCGGGTGAATCAACCGGCTATCAGGCTGACCCGGATACCGATGTAAAACTATTGAACTTGGCAATCGGTCAGTTTGATACGTATACGACGATGCAATTGGCACAATATATTTCAACAATTGCAAACGGTGGTTACCGTATCCAACCGAGAATGCTTAAAGAAATTCGCAACCCATCTAAAGATGGAGAATATTTAGGGCAAGTTGTGGAAGAAGTAACACCTAAAATATTAAACAAAATCGAAAACAGCCAACAGGAAATTGATCATGTTAAAGAAGGGTTGCGCCGTGTTTACTTCGGTACGAATGGTTCTGCCCGTCGTCAATTTGAAACAGCAGACTATACGGCTGGTGGTAAAACTGGTACTGCCGAGGTAGTTTACTATGGACCGCAGCGTGATAAATGGAAAACAAACACGATCAATATCGTCCATGTAGGTTTTGCTCCATACGATGACCCGGAGATTGCCTATGCAGTTATTTATCCATGGGCAACGACGAACTTTAACAATAACTATTTACCACAGGCGAATTTGACGGCCCGTGAACTAGTAGATGCATATTTTGAGTTGAAAAACAAATATGCGGATGAGGGCTTATCTACAAGTAAAGTAGAAAAACCGATCATTAAGCATTCTGATGAAAAGCTGGATGAGGACGAAGAAGTCGAAACAGTAAATGAATAAAATAAAGATCCCGTAGTTTCTAGCTACGGGATTTTTTTAAGGGGAAGATTCGATGAGGAAGAAAATCATACATATTGTCGTCATCCTAGGTGCCTTAAGTAATGCAGCGATTTTAGCATTTATGGACATGCCGGCGTGGCTCATAATTTTAATGTCGGTTATATATATCGTTATTTTTGAAGGGCTCCTGCTCGTCCTGGAACCACGGTTAGTCCGTGCCGAACGTGAACGGAATGTTAAAGCCTTTCCTTTTTTACGGGAGCTGGTCGATGCTAAAAAAGCGACGGTTACTTTGCGGGATGGTTCCGTATTATATAATGCTACGTTTGAAGGCTATGCCCATCCAAAAGATGCAAAAACAATTTTACTTTATGTACATAAAGTAAAGACGAAAAAGGAAAAGCCGACATTTACAGAACATTCTATTAAACTTGTAAACATAAAAAGCGTGAAAAAGATTCAATAAGAAGAAAATGAGACAATTTGCAGAGAGCTACCGTAAATTGTCTTTTTTATTTACAAAGCTTTACATTCAATTAACGGCTGAATTATATAAGCTTAATAAATTGTCTCTATAGTTGGAAATGTAAGAAAAACATCTATTAAACAAGCGGAGGAATTACAAATGAAAAAGTGGCAGTACTTAACATCAACAGCTTTACTAGGTTCAGCAATTCTTTTAGGAGCATGTGGCGGAGAAGAAAATAGTGATGAAACGTCAACTTCAGCACAAACAAACACAGAACAAGCAGAAGCTGGCAGCGCACAATTAACAGGTAACGTAGTAGGCGATGGTTCATCAACAGTTGCTCCAATTACAGAAGCGTTAGTTGAAGAATACGCGGCGGTACAAAAAGATGTACGCGTAGCAGTTGGTGTATCTGGTACAGGCGGCGGATTCGAAAAATTCATCAATGGTGAAACGGATTTCTCAAACGCTTCTCGTCCAATCAAAGATACTGAAATGGAAGAGCTTAAAAATGCAGGAGTAGAATATACAGAATTTGAACTTGCTTACGATGGTTTATCAGTAGTTGTACATCCTGAAAATACTTGGGCAAAAGATCTTACAGTTGATCAATTAAAACAGATTTGGGTTGAAGACGGTTCTACGAAAAAATGGTCTGATATTGATCCTTCATGGCCGGATGAAGAAATCGTATTCTACTCACCAGGTTCTGACTCAGGTACGTATGATTACTTCGATGAGATCATTTTAGATGGTGAAGACATTGTTAAATCGGCAACATTATCTGAAGATGACAACGTGTTAGTACAAGGTGTAACAGCAGACAAAAATGCAATCGGCTATTTCGGTTATGCGTACTATCTTGAAAATAAAGACAAATTACAAGTTGTAACGGTAGACGGAGTGGAACCGACAAACGAAACAATCGAATCAGGTGAATATTCTCCATTATCACGTCCACTATTCGTTTATGTGAAAAACAGTGCAGTTAAAGACAATGAAGCTACATATGACTTCATGAAGTTCACACTTGAAAACGCTGGTGAAATGGCAGAAGTAGTAGGTTATGTTAGCCTGCCAGATGAAAAGTATGAAGAAGCTCTAAAAGAGTTGGAAACACTAAAATAATTTCGATGTTTAATAGTGTGGGGTGGCTCTCATGCCCCACACATTTTTTAATTCTGAAAATTGATCGATTTAATTTATATAGATGACTGGAAGGAGTTTTCGCACATGGCTCTTAAACAACAGGAGCAAGTAAGTGTCCAACAATTAATCGAGCGTTCGCGCAATCGCAAAGGAAAGAAAGTAATCGAAAAGTTAGTACCGATGGGGTTATTTCTAGCAGCGACGATTTCGGTTCTTACGACGTTTGGGATTGTATTTACACTGATATTCGAGACATTCGAATTCTTTACGCGAGTGTCGATTACAGATTATTTATTTGGTACAGAATGGCTGCCGTTCTCAGGTAAGGAGCCGTTGTATGGAATATTACCATTAATATTCGGGACATTTAAAATTACACTGATTGCTATTATTGTAGCAGTACCATTCGGTTTAGGCGCTGCCATTTATCTGAGTGAATATGCATCAGAACGTGTACGAAAAATCATTAAACCGATTTTAGAAGTACTTGCAGGAGTACCGACAATTGTTTACGGGTTCTTTGCCTTAACTTTCATTACACCGATATTACAGGGATTTATTCCCGATCTGAAAATTTTCAATGCAATCAGCCCTGGTATCGTTGTCGGAATCATGATACTTCCAATGATCACATCCATGTCCGAAGATGCGATGAGCTCAGTTCCACGGTCGATTCGTGAAGGTGCGTTAGGTTTAGGTGCAACAAAATTCGAAGTGGCAGTTAAAGTTGTTCTGCCAGCAGCATTATCAGGAATTGTCGCCTCTGTCGTATTAGGTATTTCCCGGGCAATAGGTGAGACGATGATTGTTTCCTTGGCAGGGGGATCTACACCAAAATTCGACTTTGGCTTTACTGATTCGATTCAAACGATGACAGCCTATATTGTGCAAGTTACGACAGGTGATGCCGGTTATGGTACAACAATTTACTACTCAATTTACGCTGTAGGATTCACGTTGTTTATTTTCACGTTAGCGATGAATTTACTCGCAACGTATATTTCAAAACGCTTCCGAGAGGAGTATTAATATGCGCTATATTCAAGAAGATTTAGTGATGAAGCGAATGAATAAACGCCTCATTTCAAATAAAATATGGAAAATAATTTTTATTCTTGCCACAAGTTTTGCGCTTGTTTCATTAGGCATGTTGCTTTATCGAATTTTGACACAGGGACTCGGTTTTTTAGATATAAATTTCATTACAAACTTCGCCTCGCGTATTCCTGAAAATGCAGGGATTAAAGCAGCATTGGTTGGATCTTTATGGCTGATGAGTGTAGTTGCTCCTGTTTCAATCATTTTAGGGGTGAGTACAGCGTTATATTTGGAAGAATACGCAAAGCAAAATAAATTGAATGACTTTATCCGGATAAATATTTCTAACTTGGCAGGGGTACCTTCAATTGTTTTCGGTTTACTAGGGTTAACAATTTTCGTACGATTGTTTGGCTTCGAAAAAAGTATTCTGGCGGCCGGATTGACGATGAGTCTACTAATATTGCCGGTTATTATCGTAGCGGCACAAGAAGCTATCCGCGCGGTACCAAATGAACAGCGGGAAGCTTCATACGGAATGGGTGCGACGAAATGGCAAACGATTGTCCGTGTCGTGCTGCCGGCTGCTATTCCAGGAATATTGACAGGTAGTATTTTAGCGTTATCCCGAGCAATTGGTGAAACAGCACCATTAGTAGTAATCGGAATTCCAGTGATATTACAATTTTTACCAACAGGTTATCTCGATACATTTACCGCATTGCCGATGCAGATTTTCGACTGGGCAAAACGTCCGCAAGAAGCTTTCCAGTATGTGGCATCTGCAGGAATCATCGTATTAATGATTTTCCTATTAACGATGAATTCCATTGCAATATTTATTCGAAATAAATTCCAAAAACGATATTAGGAGTGAAATGGAATGGTTCAACTATTAACGAAAAATAAAGTACGTCAACCTGTAATGGGCCACGAACCGAATCAAGCGAATGTCATGCAGTCTAATAACTTTAATTTATGGTATGGGGATCACCATGCTTTAAAAGATATCAATCTGGAAATGAAGGAAAATGAAGTAACGGCAATTATCGGTCCTTCTGGATGCGGTAAATCGACTTATATAAAAGCATTAAATCGTATGGTCGAACTTGTTCCAATCGTACGTACATCAGGGGAAATCAATTACCGCGGCCGCAATATTTTTTCAAACGGCTATGAAGTGGAAGAACTTCGCACGAAAGTCGGTATGGTGTTCCAAAAACCGAACCCGTTTCCGAAATCAATTTATGATAATATCGCATATGGACCACGTATTCACGGTATTAAAAACAAAAAAATTCTGGATGAAATTGTAGAAAAGTCACTGCGTGGTGCAACTATCTGGGATGAGGTAAAAGACCGCTTAAACCAGAATGCCTATGGTTTATCAGGTGGTCAGCAGCAACGTATTTGTATCGCACGCTGCTTGGCGATCGAACCGGATGTCATTTTAATGGATGAGCCGACATCAGCGCTTGATCCGATTTCGACATTAAAAGTGGAAGAGCTTGTACAGCAGATGAAAGAACAGTACTCGATCGTAATCGTTACACATAATATGCAGCAGGCAGCACGTATTTCCGATAAAACCGCCTTCTTCCTGAATGGGGAAGTAGTAGAGTTTGATAAGACAGATATCATTTTCTCGACACCGTCAGATCAGCGCACCGAAGACTATATTTCCGGCAGATTTGGATAATCAGAAAAGGAGAATGAAATCGATGATTCGTGAACGTTTTGAACATGATTTAATAGCTGTTCAGCAAGATTTAATGGAACTTTGTGATTTAAGTATTCATTCATTACAGGAGTCTTTTAAAGCCTTTTTAAAAAAGGATATTGATTTAGCTTTACAAGTTATTGATACCGATCCGAAAATTAACCGATTGGAAGAAATAATTAATGACCGTGTAATTTTACTGATTGCAAAACAGCAGCCTGTTGCGACTGATTTACGTCGATTGATCGTTGTCATTAAAGCGGCATCGGATATGGAGCGAATCGGAGATCATGCGGTCAATATCGCAAAGGAGTCGATACGAATCGGAAAAGCTCCGTTTGTTACGAGCGTGGAACCGATTGAGGAAATGTTCCATAAAACGACCTTAATGCTGCGCCAAATTGTCGATGCCTTTATTGAGGAAAATACAATAAAGGCCAAGGAAATTGCAAATCTTGATGATGAGGTCGACGAATTAACAGGCAATACGCTCAGTAACTTAATGACGCTGTCCGTTTCCAACGAACATGTAGCGCAAGTGACAAGTTTATCATACGTATGCCGCTGTATCGAACGTGCGGCAGACCACGCAACAAATATTGCCGAACATTTATTCTACCTTGTAAAAGGGAAGCATTATGAACTGAATAATTAAGTATTTAAAGTATAGGGAGGAAACTTCTTATACTTTTTGTTTTTTACTTTATTTCAACATTTTGTGTATGAATAATTTATGTAATGAAAGGGTACATGGTACAATAAAGGTAATTCAAATAAGTTACGTACTTATTTATGTGTAAAGGGGTAGACAGCATGTTAAAAACAATTGTGTTTGACCAATTAAAGCAAGCGATGAAGAACAAAGATGCGTTAGCTAAAGGGGTATTGACTTTAGTGAAGTCCGCATTGGATGCTGCAGAAAAGGAAAAGGGCGCGGAATTGACGCCACAGGAAGAAACTGCTGTCATTAATCGTGAAATTAAGCAGACAAACCAGTCACTGGAAGGCGCAAAGCAAGCGTACCGTTCAGACTTAATTGAAAAAGAAGAAGCGAAATTAGTTATTTTAAAAAGCTTTTTACCAAAGCAGTTAACTGAGGAAGAAATTTCAGCTGAGCTTCAGACAGCTGGTATTACTTCCGGCATGAATATGGGTGAGGCGATGAAAATTGCAAAGCCGTTACTTGATGGAAAAGCAGATGGAGCGACAATTTCAAAAGTTGTCAAAACGCTCATTTCCTAAATTAAAAAATCTTGGAAAAGGAGGTGTGCCCCAATTCATATGGCGGTCACGTCCTTTTCACTATATTATTTTCAATCAAAAGGAATTAGGATAGGGAGGATTAAAATGACATTACATGAACAGATTAAACTGTATGTACCTTACAATGAACAGGAAGCAAAGGATCAGGACATCATTTTACGTGCAATGGCTACTTTATCGGATGTCCTGACACGAAACAATGAAGTTCTGCATTTTACTGCGTCAGCTTTTGTGTTCAACCCGGACCGTTCACGTGTATTAATGGCTCATCATAATATTTATAATTCATGGGGCTGGATGGGCGGTCATGCAGACGGTGATCCGGACTTATTTAATGTAGCAAAAAAAGAGCTTTTTGAAGAAGCTGGCCTTACAGAAGCAAAAGCGATACAGGAAGATATTGTTTCGCTTGATATTCTACCTGTTATCGGTCATATGAAAAAAGGGAAATATGTTGCGGCACACTTACATTTCAATGTGACTTATATATTTGAAGTCGGAGATGAAGCAACATTTAAAGCGAAGCTCGATGAAAACAGTGAAGTCGGCTGGATTGAAATGGGCGAAGTTGCTGAGAAATGTACAGAAGCGCATATGATTCCAATATATGAGAAAATTATTGAGAAGGTAAAAAAAATCGGCTGTTAAACGAAAAAATCAGTTGATAAGTATGTTATTTAACAATGAAGTTTTTTCATACGAAGATTTTCTGGATACAACTGGCTGATGCACAGAAAAACACAAACGATTGCTGAAAATGAAATAATTTCACAAAATTAAACAGCCGTGTGCTAAAATAACGTTGTATAAACAAAAGGGAGGCTATTTTCAAATGGCGAAAAAAGTAAAAGAATATAAAATTAACCCAGACCGAGTGGAAGAAGCATTATTAATTCAAAATCGTATGCTTATTGAATTATTCGTTCAAGTTTTAGATGAGCAACTAGTAATTGAACGTCCTGTCTTACACGAACGTTTAGAAAACTTAATCGAGCTTTCAAATAACGATCGTGATTTGAAAGATACTTTACACGCTTTAACTCAAAAATTATAATTACATACATTTATGTGTGGCGCGGTATCCTAGAGATACCGCTTTTTTTTATACAGAAAAACACGAATACTATTCGCGTGCAGTTTAAATTACTACTTTTTAATATTGATTTTCGCTATACTATCGGTATTGATTTGAAAACAGATGGAGGGGTTTCACATGACAAATGAATATAAGACTGTTTTAACCGATGAAATTCTTCATTTTTTATATCGTAATGCATCTTTTCAAGCTTTAGAGGAAAATCAGCAGCAACAGTTTCTCGAGAAATTTGGTCAACAACCATTATTCATAGAGGTCATCGAAATTGCAATTGCACTGGAAGAAATGATTACAGAAGTGGAAGCAACAATGCCAAAAATACAGGATAAAGATTATTTATTCCCGATTGAGCAACAAAAGCGATTGCTGAAAGATCGGACGGTTATTGATGGAAATGTATTGTATGTGCCGTTTGATGAGATGAAAAATCTTTATTCGCCAATGATTGTCATCGTACAGCAATCTGACGCCATGCAGGGGTATGAAGCCTTTACAAAAGGGACCATATTACCGCTATTTAATTTATGCGCTGTCCAGAAGAGGGATTTAATCATACTTCCGTTTAGTAATAAACCGGCTCAACCGCTTCTTTTTAAAAATGGAGCAATTGATATTGGATTGTTCGACCAGTTTTTGCAACAGTATTTAACTGGAGACGCTCAGATTATGCCGGCAATAGACAAGGCGATTGAATTCTTTATTCAAGACAATATCGATAATCAGCGGGATCTCATGATTATTACGGACAATCAATTTACCGATTTCCATAAATTGAATCAACAAGTTACGGCAGAAAAAATGCAGGAGCTTGATATCGATCTGGCCGTCATCGCAATGAGTGAGACGGATTTTGAAAAACAGCCAATTGCATTTGCTGACAAAGTATTTTTTGCAAACGAATAATGACTTCTATTAACGAATCCGTTTACGGGTTCGTTTTTTAATTGGTCGAATTTTGTTATAGACAAGGAATTTTATAAGAAGATGCGGAATAATTAAAGAAAGGATACATAAATAGAGAGAAATGGAGTGTGTTCGATGTATACAGCTTATTGCAGAACCGTCCAAAGTTCAATGCGTGTCGGTATGAAGCTCATGAACTGGAGAAAGCCAGAATTACTTCAAGGGGAAAACAGTCTTGAAAGATTGCCGGACCTTGTGAAAAGTTTGGATTTAAATATGATTTTAGTGATTACAGATGATGGAATTAACAAGCTGGGGCTTATGGATACGTTACTAGAGGGGTTACAGGAGCAAAATATCACATTTGTTGTTTATAATAAAACGGTTCCAAACCCGACTTTCACAAATATTGAAGAAGCGCTGGAACTGTATTATGCACATAATTGTGATGGGATTATAGCATTTGGCGGAGGGTCACCGATGGATTGTGCTAAGGCGGTTGCAGCAAGAATTGCACGCCCTGAAAAATCACTGGCTGATTTAAAAGGTTTATTTAAAGTAAGAAAAGAAATGCCGCCGTTTTTCGCGATCCCGACAACGGCAGGTACGGGAAGCGAAGGGACGATTGCCGCCGTCGTATCAAATAGTGAAACACATGAGAAATTCGCCATTATGGATCCGGTACTTGTACCGCACTATGCTGTATTGGACCCGGTATTAACAATTAATTTGCCTCCGCATATTACATCTACAACAGGAATGGATGCATTGACACATGCCGTGGAAGCCTATATTGGTAAAAGCAATACTGAGGAGACGAGGAAATATGCCCGTGAGGCTGTTATTCTTATTTTTAAGTATTTAGTACGCGCCTATGAAGATGGGACAGATATGAAAGCCAGAACAGAAATGCAACGTGCCTCGTATTTGGCAGGTCTTGCATTTACCCGGGCATATGTTGGTTATGTTCATGCCATTGCCCATACACTCGGCGGATTTTATCAAGTACCTCACGGTTTTGCCAATGCGGTGATTCTGCCGCATGTACTTCGATTCTACGGGGAAAGCGCTGCTAAGCCGTTAGCAGATCTTGCAACAATAGTTGGAATCGGAAAAATAACAGATAGTGATGAAAAAAAGGCAGAGTTATTTATCGAAGCGATTGAAGAATTGAATAACAAGATGGAAATTCCTCGCAAAATAACAGGGATCATCAACCGTGATGTGCCATTGATGGTAGAGCGCGCATTACAAGAAGCGAACCCGCTTTACCCGGTACCACGCATTGTAAATCAAGAGGAAATGTTTTATTTATACCAAATCATCCAGGAATAAAAGATGAGGCTATCTATAAAGTAAACCCCGATTTTCTTTTAAAGAAAATCGGGGTTTAAGATTGGCTGTATGTTATTGTTCAAGCTGGTCGTCAAAGTAGTTTAATAACCCTTGATAAATGCCCAGCGTTGCTTGTTCCCGGTAATAATCTGTAGTAATTGCCCTTTCTTCTGAAGGATTACTTAAATAGCCAAGCTCAAGTAATATAGCATTCTGACGGTTTTCGCGTAGTACTAAATAGTTGCCGAAGCGTGGTCCACGATCCTTCAAATTAACTTTTGACGCCAATCCTTCATGAACATATTCCGCGAGCTTTTGCTGAAAACCATTCGTATAATAGGTCGTAAAGCCGCTCACTGAACTATCTTCATTTGCGTCATAATGAATACTGATAAAAGCATCGGCGCCTGCCTGATGAGACACTGCAACACGCTTTCGCAGGTCGACAAAAATATCGGATTCACGCGTCATGACAACATTTGCACCAGCTGACTGTAATTTGGAGCGGAGCAGTTCTGCTGTAATAATATTAA
This sequence comes from Solibacillus sp., assembly GCF_040273735.1. Classification (NCBI taxonomy): domain Bacteria; kingdom Bacillati; phylum Bacillota; class Bacilli; order Caryophanales; family Caryophanaceae; genus Solibacillus; species Solibacillus sp. Next base: position 239,459 of record NZ_JBELZM010000002.1, read on the forward strand.
TATCTTTTTCGTCTGTTCCACGAACACCGGTCGTACCACGGTCGTTACCTCCGTGACCGGCATCGAGTACGATTGTTAAGCCCTTTAATGTACCTTTTTTACGTTCGGCTGCCTGACTTATATTGTTTTTAGATGTAGTTCCTTGTGAATTATTTTCACTTACAACCCAGTTTGCGACGTACGCGGTTTGACGATCATTTACTGCGATTTTAAACCAGTCGCCTTCACTTTCCACTATCGGATATGTATGACCAGCATCTGCAATGACAACAACATTTGAAGAAGTCGAAGGGGATTCCCTTAAATTTGTCCCATTATAAATAATCGTAACAAAGTTTTTCGTTTCTTCTTTTTCAGATGAAGGGTTTTGTTTCAATTGTTTTGTAAACGTTCCGTAAAAACTGTATACCCAACCTTTTTTGCCTTTTTCATATTCAATCTCTACCCAATTATGATCTCGGCTAACTACTTTAAATTGCTGTCCTTCAGTGGCAAGCCCTAATTTTTTGGAAGTCAAATCAGGTTTTTTTCGGATATTGACAGCATTTACGTTAACGGTAAATGTGTTCGGGTCAATTTGTTGTATTGGTTCATTTGATTGTTCCTGTTGCCCATTATCAGAAGGAGGAGCCGGCGTTTCCGTCTTCGCTTCTTTCACTGTGACATATTCAGCAAATACCCAACCTGTTATTTCGCCGGACTGAATCTGAATCCAATCCTGTTCTTGTTTTAAAAATTTACTTTCCGCGCCGGAAGAAATTTTTGTCTGCACAGAAGCGGATAATGATGGTGCTACACGAACATTTAAAGAGTTTACCTGAGAAATGACTGTTTTTTCAGTTGATGAGTCTGATTGCCCATTTACTGTTTTCACAAGCCATGCCGCAACCCAGCCCTTTTGTTGTCCGACTTGAACATGGTGCCAATCACCTTGTTTTTCAATCGAAATAATCTCAGTTCCTTCTTTTAATGTCTCAAGTATCGGATAAGAAAGGCCTGGACCTTCACGTAAATATAAAATTTCCGCGTTTACATATAACGGTTCCCCGTTGGCATGAGCAGGACGGGCGGAAAAATTATATGGAACAATTGCCGTGAATAATAATAAAAATGATAAACCTATTATTATTTTATTTTTTTTCATAGTTTCCTCCTTTTAATATAATTTAGTTAAATGACCCTTTCACTATATACCCCTATATTATAAAAGTATTTATGACAAAAAATATAGCGTTTTTTTGAAAATGGTTGACAACTTGTCATGACATCATTAAGATTAGTGTTAATTTAACAAAAGTAACATTGCCAATGACCAAACAAGTAGCGGTTGCCAATGCTGAAAAGAGAGGGAGAGACTTAGGCTGTAATCTTTCCTGCAGTATGTAACATGTGAACAACAGTTGAGAGGCGTTTCCTCGAAAAATTTTTTTCTAGTAGGGGAAGACGGAATCGGCCGTTATCCGAATTTGAGAGGATGTAGTCATACATCAATTAGGGTGGAACCGCGGAAGATTATACAAGCTTTCGTCCCTTGCAGTTTTTGCAAGGGGCGGGGGCTTTTTTTATTTTCTTCTTAATTAGCACGCGAACAGTTTGGTCAACTAAGAGAGGAGTGCTTTTTATGAATTTTAAAGTACCTAAAGGAACACAGGATATTTTACCGGGTCAATCCGAAAAATGGCAGTATGTAGAACGTGTCATTCGAGATTTATGTGATAAATATCGCTATAACGAAATTCGCACACCAATGTTTGAATCAACAGAACTATTTCAACGTGGTGTAGGCGATACAACGGATATCGTCCAAAAAGAAATGTACACATTTACGGACAAGGGAAATCGTTCGTTAACATTACGTCCAGAAGGAACAGCTTCAGCGGTACGTGCATATGTGGAGCATAAAATGTTTGGTCAGGCAGATCAGCCTGTCAAACTTTATTACACAGGCCCAATGTTCCGTTATGAACGTCAACAGGCAGGCCGCTATCGCCAATTCGTTCAGTTTGGTGTAGAAGCTATCGGCTCAGCCGATCCTGCGATTGATGCAGAAGTAATGGCACTTGCAATGGATGTGTATACAACACTTGGCTTGACGGATTTAAAATTAGTCATTAATTCATTAGGTGACAAAGAGACTCGTGATGCACACCGCACTGCATTAATCGAGCATTTCACTCCGGTTGTTGGAGAACTTTGCAGTGATTGTCAAAGCCGTCTGGAGAAAAATCCTTTACGAATTTTAGATTGTAAAGTAGATGCGAAACACCCGGCGATGGCAACTGCACCGGCTCTAACAAATTATTTAACGGATTCTTCAGCGGAATACTTCACGAAAGTAAAACAATATTTGGATGTGCTGGGCATTTCCTATGAAGTGGACCCTAACTTAGTACGGGGGCTTGATTACTACAACCATACGGCGTTTGAAATTATGATTACTGGTGATGGATTCGGTTCAATTACGACACTTTGCGGTGGCGGTCGCTATAATGGTCTAGTTGAAGATATTGGCGGACCGGAATCACCTGGTATCGGATTTGCCCTATCCATTGAACGGTTATTATTAGCACTGGAGGCAAAAAATATTGAGCTTGCAACGGGTAATAATCTGGAAATGTATGTTGTAGCAATGGGTGAAGAGGCAAAACTAAAAGCGGTGGAGCTTGTAAGTTCATTCCGTGCAAAGGGCATTTCAGCAGATATGGATTATTTAGACCGGAAAATGAAGGCGCAAATGAAAGCTGCCGACCGTGCTAATGCAAAATTTGTCATTGTACTAGGTGAGTCAGAATTAGAAGAGCAAGCAGTAAACGTCAAAACAATGGAAACAGGCGATCAGACAAAAGTTGAATTCGGTCAGCTTGTCCAATACGTTTTAGAAAACAAATAGTTGGAGGAATAACAATGGCGCAAAGAACACATGCATGCGGTTTAGTAACAGCTGCAGAAGCGGGACAGGAAGTCGTATTAAAAGGTTGGGTACAAAAACGTCGTGACTTAGGCGGATTAATTTTCGTAGATATGCGTGACCGTGAAGGCATCGTACAGGTAGTTTTCGGTGATCAAGCGAAAGACGCTTTAGAACTTGCAAATAAAATTCGTAATGAGTTTGTCATTGAAGTAAAAGGTAAGGTTGTTTTACGTGATGCTACTCAAATAAATAAAAATATGAAAACAGGCGAAATTGAAGTGGCAGCTTCTGAACTGACTATTATTAACGAAGCTAAAAACCCTCCATTCGCAATCGATAACAATGTGGAAGTTTCGGAAGAATTACGTTTGAAATACCGTTATTTAGATTTACGTCGTCCTGTAATGTATGACACATTTAAAATGCGCTCTGATGTAACACGTACAATCCGTAATTTCTTACAAAACGAAGGCTTCCTGGAAGTAGAAACACCAATTTTAACGAAATCAACACCAGAAGGAGCGCGTGACTATTTAGTTCCATCACGTGTACATGACGGCGAATTTTATGCATTGCCGCAATCACCACAGCTGTTTAAACAGCTACTAATGGTAGGTGGCTTTGAGAAGTACTTCCAAATCGCCCGATGCTTCCGTGATGAGGACTTACGTGCAGACCGTCAGCCGGAATTTACACAAGTTGATATTGAAACTTCATTCTTATCAATGGATGAAATTATCGAAATGAATGAGCGTCTTCTTACTCAAGTTATGAAAGATGTAAAAGGCATTGATGTCGTTACACCATTCCCGCGCATGAGCTATAAAGAAGCAATGGACCGTTTTGGTTCAGATAAACCAGATGTACGTTTCGGGCTTGAATTAAAGCAGCTTTCAGACATCGTGAAAGAATCTGCTTTCGGTGTATTTGCAAATGCAGTAGCAAATGGTGGCGAAGTGAAGGCGATCAATGTGAAAGGCGCTGCAGCAAACTATTCTCGGAAAGATATTGATGCATTAGGCGAATTTGCCGGCCGATACGGAGCAAAAGGTTTAGCTTGGTTAAAAGTGACGGAAGAAGGCTTGAATGGTCCAATCGCGAAGTTCTTTGAAGGAGAATCTGCAGACGGAATTATCCATGCAACAGAAGCACAAGCGGGTGACTTATTATTATTCGTTGCAGACAAATCTTCTGTAGTCGCAGACGCTCTAGGCGCATTACGTTTAAAATTAGGAAAAGAATTAGGCTTAATCGATGAGTCGAAATTCGAATTCTTATGGATTGTTGATTGGCCATTATTCGAATACGATGAGGCGGAAGGTCGTTATTATGCGGCTCACCATCCATTCACTCGTCCATTCGATGAAGATTTAGAGTTAATGAATACAAACCCTAAAGAAGTTCGTGCTCAAGCCTATGATATCGTATTAAACGGTTATGAGCTTGGCGGCGGATCACTGCGTATTTATGAGCCGGATTTACAAGCGAAAATGTTTGAACTGCTAGGATTCAGTGAAGAAGAAGCGCGTGCACAATTCGGTTTCCTACTGGAAGCATTTGACTACGGCGTTCCTCCACATGGTGGTTTAGCAATGGGTCTTGACCGATTAGTAATGCTTCTTGCTGGTCGCACAAACTTACGTGATACAATTGCATTCCCGAAAACGGCAACTGCAAGCTGTTTATTGACAGATGCACCATCACAAGTTTCAGATGCACAGCTTGAAGAGTTAAGCTTACGTATCGCAGCAACAGCAAAAAAATAAAAAGTGAAGGTATTTCTTCTCTCGGGAAGAAGTACCTTTTCTTAAAAAGTAAAATGGTACCATATATTTCTAATAAGTTAGTTCAATTTTAATAATTTATAAGAATAGAATGTTTTCGATTGAATAATCAGAATATTGGTGTTAATATATCCTTAATACGAATCCTGAAGTGTTCGTCGCTATATTTGTTACTAGACACTTTTGACCGAACAATAAATCGTTGGGAGCTACTATTACCGTAGAAGCAAACATGCCCCATTTGGAGCGGGAAGTTTAACGCTGCGATTAGTGCACCCCCTTGCTATAGACGCGGGATCAAAACGATGTTGTAGCAAGACGGCATATTTGGGATTCGTCAATTTCTAATTTTACTCTTCTGCTTTCATGTAGAAGAGTATTTTTATTTTGCGTTCAAAACCGGGATTGAAGCATTCACGAAGCAAAATTATCGGAAATGCTACTTTCTGTCATTATATTGTTGCTTGCATCTCGTAATTGATGTCGATATAATGCCTAGTAGAATGATAAAGATTGAGGGGTAAAATTAGATGTTACATCAATTTTCACGAAACGAATTAGCTATTGGAACAGAAGGGTTAGAAAAGCTTAAAGAAACGACGGTTGCAATTTTAGGTGTAGGCGGTGTAGGCTCGTTTGCAGCGGAAGCATGTGCACGCAGCGGGATTGGCCGTATCATATTAGTAGATAAAGATAATGTGGATATAACGAATGTTAATCGTCAATTAGTTGCCTATTTATCAACAGTCGGAAAATCGAAATCTGCTGTTATGAAAGAACGCATCGCAGATATTAACCCGGAGTGTGAAGTAATTGATATGCATATGTTTTATACAGAAGAAACATATGAACAATTTTTTGCGCAAGGAATCGATTATGTAATCGATGCATCCGATACAGTGATGTACAAAATCCATATTATGAAAGAATGTTTAAAACGTAACATTCCAATTATTTCAAGCATGGGTGCTGCCAATAAAATGGACCCTACACGTTTCCAAATTGCTGACATTTCAAAAACGCATACAGATCCACTGGCAAAAGTAATTCGTACAAAGCTTCGTAAAGAAGGCATTAAAAAAGGTGTAACTGTTGTATTTTCAGATGAATCTCCAATTGTTGTGCGTCCTGATGTTGCACAATATGTAGGAAAACCAGAAGCTGAAATTCGCAAAGCACAATTACCGCCTTCATCAAATGCATTCGTACCATCTGTTGCTGGCTTAATTGCAGCAAGCTGGGTAATTAATACGATTTTAAAAGATGTCCAAATTAACCGCGTTCAAGGGTAAGCAAGGACTTCTTTAAATAAAAGGATGTGTAAAGGGGTTTTCGGACCCTTTTTACACATCTTTTTTATTGGATATTTGCTATACGATATAAACTAATTTAAACTGTTTTTTTCATTTATAATTTTATTGTGGAAGAGATTAAACAAAAAATTAATATTCCATCAATCACTATATTGCGCAATAAATTACATACTTTATTTAGTTATACAAAAATTTCCTAAGAAAGCTATAACATTATGAATAGTTATTCATTTTTTGATTTAGGTTGTTATTATTGTGGTAAAATAATAAAAATGTTTAAGAAAGGAAGCTTAAAAAAATGGTCATTCAGCAAATGGAGTACCGGGGCTTGAATTTAAATGATGTGATCGGGTCAGTGGAAATTGCGATTGATGCCAATTTAAATACAATCCACATTTATGATACAGATCATATTGTCGAACCTGAATATGATTTTTTAACGAAAAACTTCAAGCTAAGTGAAGGTTTCTGGAAAATGGCGGGTGTAATAAAAGAAAAACAATTATTTTTGAGCAATGATGAAAAAAGATTAGATAGATGGATTGAATCGTTTCAATGGGTTTTTTACAGTTCAGGCCAGTCAATAAAAATTTATAAACAAGGTGTAATGGCGGTTTATAATATCAGTTATATTGCTAACGAAAAGTTATTATACGAAAAATACTTTTCTCGTTTGACAGATGAATCTTTGGATAGCAAATGACATAATATTCTATTAAGAGATTAATTATGGCAAAAATATGGCAGGATTTTAATGATTTTTTCGTTTTTGCAGAAAAATTCCTTTTTTTTGCTATAGTTAATATCGTATTGATAATATGCATGGGGATGCAAGGAGGAACGATAGAATGACAATTGAAATGAAAAATGATTTATTGAATTTGCCGAGTCTGCAGTTGAAAATGGATACAATCGTTTTTGAAAATATCGATACGAAACCAAATTGGTCGAAAGCTTTTGAGCAACTTGATGAATTATTGCATAAAGTAGCGAATAATTTTAATGATTACATCGCGAAAAATAACGGGGAATTACCATCAAGCACTACTTATTGGACACTTTATATGGATATTGCTTCAAAGCTTTTATACTTTACAGGTTTAGCGCATGCAAATTTAATAGCAGAAGATGAAGTGGATGCACGTTCACATGTGATCAAGCTATATGAATTAAGTGCGAGCTGTATCCCAAACGCGCATATTGAAAGTAATGAAGAATTGCTTTCGGAAATTCAAAAGAGTATTCATCAGTTAAATGATGAAGAAGTTAAGCTGACAGTTGCCGACAATGTGGAACAATGTATTAAAGCGTTTAAGCAATTTGCCGAGTCATACGAAAAGTGAATTATAAAAGAGTCATTTTCATTAATGTGAAAATGACTCTTTTTGTGTATTTTATAAATGACGTTTATTTTTTAAAAGATTTCAGCTTTTCATATATGGCGGCCATTCTTTTTTCTTCACCTGCAATGACGGGCTTGTAAAATTCGGTTCCTGCAAGTTCATCCGGTAAATATTGCTGTTGTACCCAGCCGCCGAATGTTCCGATAGGAGAGTCGTGCGGGTATTTATATCCGACATGACCGAGTGTTGCCGCGCCAGCATAATGGGCATCCTTTAGATGATTCGGAATATCCCCGGTTTTCCCTTCATGAATTGCTGCAATCGCGGCATCCAAAGCTTTATAGGCTGAATTCGATTTGTCCGATAAACACATTTCAACGACAGCGGTTGACAGGGGGATGCGCGCTTCCGGCAACCCGAGTTTCACGGCTGCTTCAGTTGCTGCCTGCACATGTGCCCCGACACTAGGATTTGCAAGTCCGATATCTTCATATGCCATGACGAGAAGTCTTCGACACACCGCAACTAAGTCCCCATTTTCGAGTAAATGAGCCAAATAATACAGTGCAGCATTTGGATCACTGCCACGTACCGACTTTTGAAGAGCCGACAATAAGTTATAGAAATGGGAGCCTCCTTTATCCCCAAAAATCCCGATCCTTTTTGCAAGGGCATCAATCGCATTATCATTAATAATAGTTACCCCGTCTTTTTCATCTGAAGCATAATAAACCGATTCCAAAAGGGTTAATGCTTTACGGGCATCGCCATTTGAGGCATTCGCAATTTTTTCGGTTTGCTGTTCTGTAATATCAATAGCTAAATGTCCAAGTCCCCTTTCTTTATCTGACAATGCCTGATTGAGCAACTGGACAATATCAGCGCCTGTTAAGCGTTCTAATTGTAATATTTCCCCGCAGCGTGAACGGATGGCAGGGTTTACATCATGGAAAGGGTTTTCCGTAGTTGCCCCGATTAAGACGATTGAACCGTTTTCTACATGCGGCAGCAATGTATCCTGCTGGAGTTTGTTAAAACGGTGGATTTCATCTAAAAACAACAGGACTTTACCGCTCATTCGTGCATCCATCACGATTTGTTCAATATCTTTCTTTCCGGCATGTGTGGCGTTTAATGCAAAGAAAGGAAGTTTTGAACTGCCGGCAATCGCATTTGCAATTGATGTTTTTCCTACCCCGGGAGGCCCGTACAGCAATATCGAAGGTACATGTCCTTTTTCAATCATTTTAAACAATGGTGTTGCCGGTCCAATAATATGCTGCTGACCAACAACTTCGCGAATTGTACGAGGTCTCATTTTATAGGCGAGCGGTTCATTTTGCATAATATTTCGCTCCTTTTCTTTTCTGTTGAATAAAATGGTTTTGTTAATAATCATAAAGGATTTCCGAGTGGTTTAAAAGGAGTTGTGTTATAATGAATAATATTAAAGGACTAGAAAATAAGAGGTGTAACGATGAAAATATCGACTAAAGGACGTTACGGTTTAACGATTATGATTGAATTGGCAAAGCATTATGGTGAAGGACCGATTCCGTTGCGACAAATTGCTGCGGATAAAGATTTATCTGAAGCGTATTTAGAACAGTTAGTGTCACCACTACGAAATGCAGGCCTAGTAAAAAGTGTCCGTGGCGCATATGGCGGTTATATGTTGGCACATAAGCCAAATGAAATTTCTGCAGCTGATGTCATCCGAGTATTGGAAGGGCCGATTCAGCCGGTTGAAGGAATTGAAAATGAAGAAGCACCACAGCGTGAATTATGGATGCGTATTCGCGATGCAGTAAAAAATGTGTTGGATACAACGACGATTGACGATTTGGCAAAATATACGAATAATGAAGTATCTGACGGCTATATGTTTTACATTTAGTGTTATTTAAAGGAGTTAGTTTGTTTTGAAAAATACAATTTATCTTGATCATGCAGCAACTTCCCCCATTGCACCGGAAGTAATTGAAGTAATGGCACGTGCAATGGTCGAGGAAAGCGGTAATGCATCAAGTATTCACACAGTTGGACGCAGTGCACGTAAAGCACTGGATGACTCACGGGCTAGTTTGGCAGCAAAAGTAAATGCGAAGCCCTCTGAAATTATTTTTACAAGCGGTGGAACAGAAGCCGATAATATGGCGATTTTTGGAACAGCGTATGCGCGCCAAAAAGAAGGAAAACATATTATTACAACAGCAATTGAACACCATGCCGTTTTACATGCTTGTGAAAAGCTTGAAAAAGAAGGTTTCATGGTGACGTATTTACCCGTTGACAAAACAGGGCGAATCCGCGCTGAACAGGTGAAAGAGGCCCTACGTGATGATACCATTTTGGTTACAATAATGTATGGTAACAATGAAGTCGGTACAATCCAGCCTATAGCAGAAATTGGAGCTATCTTAAAAGACCATACCGCTACATTCCATACAGATGCTGTCCAAGCATTCGGACTAGAAAAAATGGATGTAGAAGCACTTCATGTTGATTTGCTGAGTGTTTCTGCCCATAAAATAAACGGTCCTAAAGGAATTGGCTTTTTATATGCAAAAACAGGAGTCAAATTAACAAATATCCTATATGGCGGCTCCCAGGAGAAAAAACGCCGTGCAGGAACGGAAAATGTCCCGGCGATAATTGCGTTTGCAAAAGCTGCCGAGTTAGCAGAACAATCTGCACTACAGCGTATAGAGAAGTACAACGGTTTCAAAAATATTCTAATCGAACAGTTCCAGCATGCGGATATTGATTTTCATCTGAATGGACATCAAAAGAGCGTTTTACCGCATGTATTGAATGTCACTTTCCCCGGAACGGATGTTGAATCATTTTTAATCAATTTGGATATGACAGGAGTACTCGTATCAAGCGGTTCTGCTTGTACGGCAGGTTCGATTGACCCGTCCCATGTACTTGTTGCCATGTATGGACAGAACGCGCCTGAGCTTCGTAGTTCCATTCGTTTCAGTTTTGGGTTAGGATTAACAGATGAGTTAGTGCGGGAAGCAGGGAAGCGTACTGCTGAAATTGTGAAACGACTAACTTCGTAAATTTATAAGAAAGACTTCGCGCCTTTTACGCGATTTGTCTAAGAAAAGGTGAATAGTAAATGGTAGAAACAAGAGATCCATCCCAAATTCGAGTAGTTATTGGAATGAGTGGAGGAGTAGATTCATCAGTAGCCGCGTATCTATTGAAACAGCAAGGCTATGATGTAATCGGTATTTTCATGAAAAACTGGGATGACACAGATGAATTTGGTGTATGTACAGCGACAGAAGATTATGATGATGTAATCGCAGTATGCAACCAAATCGGCATTCCATATTATGCGGTCAACTTTGAAAAACAATATTGGGACAAAGTATTTACGTACTTCCTGGAAGAATATAAAGCAGGCCGTACACCGAATCCTGATGTCATGTGTAATAAAGAAATTAAATTTAAAGCCTTCTTGGAGCACGCACTGGCACTTGGCGCGGATTATTTAGCGACAGGCCACTATGCACGTGTAGCACATGACGAAAACGGTGTGAAAATGCTTCGGGGCATTGATAATAATAAAGATCAAACGTATTTCTTGAATCAGTTAACTTCAGAACAACTGGAAAAGGTCATGTTCCCAATCGGACATTTACCGAAGCCTGAAGTTCGTAAAATTGCGGAAGAAGCAGGTTTGGCTACAGCGAAGAAAAAAGATTCAACAGGAATCTGTTTCATCGGTGAACGTAATTTCAAAGAATTTTTAAGCCAGTACCTTCCTGCACAGCCAGGCAATATGGAAACATTTGACGGTGAAGTAAAAGGTACACACGACGGTTTAATGTACTATACATTAGGGCAACGTCACGGCCTGGGAATCGGAGGCGACGGTGAACCTTGGTTTGTTGTAGGTAAAGATTTAACACGCAATGTATTATATGTTGGCCAAGGCTTCCATCATGATGCATTGTATTCCGATGCGTTGACTGCAGTAAAGATGAGCTTTACTGGGGAAGCGAAAACGGGCACATTTAAGTGCACGGCTAAATTCCGCTATCGTCAGGAAGACTCACCGGTAACAGTAACAATGCGTGAAGACGGTACAGCATATATTGAATTTGCCGAGCCGGTTCGAGCGATTACACCAGGACAAGCTGTTGTTCTGTATGATGGCGAAGAGTGCCTAGGTGGCGGTACAATCGATGGCGTATTTAAAAATAGCGAAAAGTTAACATATGTAGGGTAATAGACGATAGACGTTCATTTAAAATGAGCGTCTATACATATTTATAGAGGTGAAAGAATGGATACAAACTATAATGAAATTGGGATTAAAGCATTTCAGGAAAAGCGTTATGAAGAAGCTGCACAAGCTTTCACACAGGCAATTGAAGCACAGCCGAATGATGCGATCGGTTATGTAAACTTCGGTACTTTGCTAGCTGCGATGGGGGATATCGAACGTGCTGAACGCTTCTTCCAAAAGGCGATCACAGTTGATGAAAAAGCTGCTACAGCGTATTACGGATTAGCAAATTTATATTATGAAGCTGAACGCTATACAGAAGCCGCAAAATTATATCAAAAATCTATCGATTACGGAATTGAAGGGGCAGATGCCTATTACATGCTGGCAAAATCATTTGAACGCGAACAGCAATTCAAGTTGGCCCTGCCATTTATGCAACGTGCTGCGGAGCTTGCCCCAAAAGATCTGCAAATTCGTCTAGCATATGGCATTTTGCTTTGCTCTCTGGAGATGTTCGATTTTGCAAAGCCAGAGCTGGAGTACGTTATTGAGGAAGACTGGAATAATGCGGATGCACATTATAATTTAGGTGTACTATACGCTGTAGCTACATCAGATACCGATAAAGCAAAATATCATTTGAAACAAGCCTATACACTGCAGCCTGAGTTTGATCAGGCGAAGTATTTATATGATATGATTTGCCAACGTTCGAATTAATTTAATAAAAAAATATAAAGTGATGTGTTGGAAAGAGATTGTTTCAACCATCACTTTTTTTATATTAAAATGATATTAAAATGAAATACTTCAGAACAGTAAGTTTATGATATGATGGATGAAACTGACAATTATTTGAGGTGAGATATGTAACATGCACGCTAAAATAGATAAAGCAGATTGTATGTTTTTAATTTCTGATGAGACAATGTACCAATTTCAGCAGTTGATCGATGAACTTAATTTATTCACATTAATACTTCCATTCAGTGAGGAGTCCTACCAACGTTCAGTCATCATATTTGATATTTGGTATTTATTGTCTACTGAAGAAATCGATCGTATTTCCAATCCGGAAAATACGATGATTTATCCAATTCGAAAATTTTTATTGGATACAATTAAAACCTTTCAAATAAGACGCTATATTCAGCTTGCTTTATTAGAAAACGAGAAGCTGGCGTTCATTTGTGCAATTTATATTTATTTAAAGCAGGAGCAGTTTCTCGTGCAAAAATTAGCAGATAATGAGGAAGTGGCGGCAGATTTTCAGGCTTTGAAAGGCTTCAGTAGTAAAAGTTTAAGACCTTATTATGATTCGAAATATATTGAAGTTGAAAATTATCCGCAAAAGCTGGCTATATTGCAAAGTACTATATTAAAAGAATTGCAGGAGCAGTTGATAGAATTCGAACAGGATCTCCTTCACGACTATGAACAAGCAATTGCTGAAGCAAGTGAGATTTATGAAGCTGTATTTGGATTAATCAATGACTGGGGTGGGCGAGTGACATGAAAATTTCAAACCAGATTGAACATTTGCGAAATCTCTTCAATGAAATGCGATATATGGAAGTGATCCAGTTCAGCACGATTACATTACCGATCACACTTGAGGAAAAAAGGTATGAAGAAGCACTCCTATGCTATGAATATTTGGCATCAACATATTTTGAAATAGGGAGCTATCAAAACTTTCATGCGGTCATGGATGATTATGAAAAGCTTTGTTTAACATATGGCAAAGATGAAAATAAGATGGTTTATTACTATTTGTTCAGTCTTGAACATATCTTTACAAAACATCATGATGAATCGATAGAAGCAGCAAAAAAATCGCTTAAATATGCGCATCTTTTGCAAAACGATGAGCTTATAATTATTAATTATTGCAATCTGGCAGCACAGTACCGTTACAAAAATGAACTGGAAAATGCTCATATCGCTATAAAGTTGGCGAAGTATTATAAACAGAAAATTCCTGCTGTCAATGCAACAATCGTTAGAGGTTATTTAGGAGCGCTCTATTATTATGCTTCAACGAATTGTGACATGGAATTTAACCAGATAAAGCACGATATCATGCAGTATCTGGATGGCAAATACCCTTATTATGCCGGGAATATACTGTTTGCGGAAGCGATATTAAACTATAGGGCTGGCTATGGGAATGAAAGCTTGGAAATGTTTGAACAGGCGTTTATTCTATTGGAAAACCAACAGAATTATGTATTATTGTCCGTACTTGAAAGATACCTTCAACGTTTTGGACTAATCGGGCAGTTTCGTTATAAAAAGGAATTGCAGCATCTGATTGAAAAGTATAAAAGTGAGCCGATCAGTGTACGCAAAGTACATAACATACATGCGGACTTTTTTTTCGAAGAGGAAACGACCGCGCTTACAGTTAAATTCCCGCATGTCGTTTCGAAAGAGAGCACCATCGAGTTTGTAGAACATGCGCTAACGAACAATGAGGCGATTTACTGTATTCACTGGTGCTTTATCCCAGATAAAATTGAAGAGCTGTTCGGCACCTTATTTACTGAGCAGTTATTATTTACATTATTTGAATCGATTTATTCGAATATTTTCGAGTATGAGGCAAAGGTTAATGTATTATCGAAAAATGCAGGAGAAGCGTTTATAAAAAATATTTCCGAAAGTGACTTTTTCAAGTTGTTAATGAAGCTGGAGGAGAAGCTTCGAACTACTGCTGTTCATTCGACATCAGGAGTCGTAGAAATCCCGATTCATTTTGGATTTATCCATTCAGACCAATTGAAAAAAGAGGAAATATCATATGAACAATTAGTAGCCTTTGCCGACGCAAGTCTATATTATGCAAAATCAAACGGGCAACTATACATTTACAGTTAATTTAAAATAGTTTGTAAAATTAGGACTGAAACGATACAATAGCAAGTATAGTAAAAGCTATGATGAAAAAAGAGTAGTAAAGCGGCGTTTTTTAGAGAGCTGACGGTTGGTGGAAGTCAGTAAACGTACTTTATGAATGGACTTTCTAGCTGCACAGAGGAAATGCTGTGCCGTAGCACTCACGTTACGAGTTTTGAGTGGACTAAATGAATTGTATTTAGTCAATAAAGGTGGCACCACGGCTCTTTCGTCCTTTAAAAGCGAAAGGGCCTTTTTGTGTCCACGAAAAGAAAAGCTGAGGAGAGATGAGCATGGCAGTAAAGACAGACAAATTTGTAATGAAACAGGTAAATGGTGATACTTATACGCCAATTTCAATTTTTGAATCAATCGTTGGAACGAAAAAAGTATTATTCGAATCCAATGCAAAATTTAAGCAAAACGGGCGCTATTCCTTCATCGCCTTTAATCCGGTCGGTGAGCTGAAAGGAAATGCGGAATCCAGTTCTTATTCTATCCATAATCAGGAACTGACGACAGAACAGAAACCGGTATTAACTTTGCTGAAAGAGCTATTGCCAATTCAAAAGGAAGACGCTCCGTTTGCCTTTTTTGGTGGGGCAATCGGTTATTTTGGCTATGAAACAGCATATCATTTTGAACAAATCGGGGAAATTGTAGGCGATGTATACAATATGCCGGATGTTCATGTATATTTTTACGAAACGTTTATCGTAATCGATCATCTGTTACAGCAAGTATCGATCGTGGCAACGGATCTGTTTCAGGCGGGTCATACGATAGAATTGATGCAGCAAAAAGTGGATGATATCGAACAGATGATGATGTCATCTTTATCATATAAGCATACACCAGACATCGACGTACAGTTCGCACCGACTATTAAAAAAGAGGACTTTATTGAAATGGTTGAAACTGCAAAGCGGCATATACGGAATGGGGACATTTTCCAAGTTGTTTTGTCCCAAACGTTTGAAGCTGATTACCTTGAAAACCCTTTGACGCTTTACAGGAAATTACGGACGTCAAATGCTTCGCCGTATATGTTTTTTATGGAATTTGGGGACTATACGGTACTTGGCACATCACCGGAAAGTCTTGTGAAAGTTCAAAAAGGGCTTGTAACTACAAATCCGATTGCCGGAACGAAGCCTCGTGGACAGAATGCAAAGGAAGATGAAGCGATTGCGAATGCATTGCTGCAAGACGAAAAGGAAACTGCCGAGCATAAAATGCTTGTAGATTTAGGACGTAATGATATTGGACGTGTTGCGCAAATCGGAACAGTAGCTGTTACAAAATATATGGAAATCGAAAAATATAAACATGTAATGCATATTGTTTCGGAAGTTACAGGAAAGTTACGGGATGACGCCCACCTAGTCGATGTAATAGCATCAAGCCTGCCAGCCGGAACGGTATCGGGTGCGCCGAAAATTCGTGCGATGCAAATTATAAATGAGCTGGAACAGAGAAAGCGCGGAATTTATGCAGGAGCGATTGGTTATTTATCGGCATCAGGGGATATGGATTTAGCCCTTGCGATTCGCACAATGATAATCAAAGATGAGAAAGCGTATGTTCAGGCAGGTGCAGGGATTGTTTATGATTCAGTACCTGAAATGGAATATGAAGAAACATTAAATAAAGCAAAAGCATTGCTGGAGGTGCGCAAATGATTTTACTTATCGATAATTATGATTCATTTACGTATAATCTGTATCACCAAATCGCACAGTTTGGGGAAGACGTAAAAATTGTCCGAAATGATGCGATGATGGTTGAGGAAATCCGCACATTGCAGCCGAAAGCGATTGTTATTTCACCAGGACCCGGGGAACCGAAAGACGCAGGTATTGTCATTGAAATGATCGGCCAGCTATACAAAGAGATTCCGATATTGGGAATCTGCCTTGGCCATCAATCGATTGGTGAAGCGTTCGGTGCAACTGTGAGCCGTGCAAAAAATATTATGCATGGGAAAACAAGCATGCTTCAATATGAAAAAACAGGTTTGTTTGCACAATTCGAAGGAAAAGTTGAAGTGATGCGCTACCATTCGCTTATTATTGAAAGGCAAACATTGCATAATGATTTTCGAGTTATCGCTACAAGTGCAGATGATGGGGAAATTATGGCTATTCAACATGCCCAATATCCTGTATATGGGCTGCAGTTTCATCCTGAGTCTATCGGAACAGAACTCGGTACATCCATGATTAGTGAGTTTTTAAAAAAGGTGGAGGTTTTGCATGATACCGAAAGATAAACATGACATTGCAGCGGTGGAAAATCTGAAAAGTACGGATGCAGAAGCGGTCGTTCCTTTACTGCCGAAGCTGCTTGAGTGGGTACAGGATATGAACTGGCCTGTCGCAGAGCCAATGGTTGAGCTTCTGCTTCATTATCCGAATGAGCTTACGCCACTTGTTGATGAAGTCCTACGCGGGGACGATGACATGTGGATTTACTGGTGTCTCGTTTCGATTGTACCGAAGCTGCCGTTTTATTCGAAGCTCGTATTGGCAGATGCTATCGAACAAATTGCCATACTGGAGAAAACACCATTCAATGAAGATAATATTGAAGCTGCTCAAGAAACCTTAATAAGTTTTCAGCCATAATAGATTCGCCTAATCATAAATTGGTTAGGCGTTTTTTTATAAAATTTAGAAGAAATGCGTCCAAAATAACTTTGCTTGCGTCTATAAGGGTGAAAGGAGGGCGGCTAGTGGAAATTGATAAACTAATTGATACATACAGTGATTATTTGTACCGCTTTATGTACTCACTATGTTTTTTGTAGTTATGCCATTGTATTTGGAACTAGCAGAGGAAGAGGAGTTCTTGTTTTAAAAAAAGCAGCCGAAATCAATGCGGCTGCTTTATTCTATTGTACAAGTGAACTTTAAAGCAGTTTTGCAATATCATTTTCTGCTTTTGTTGGAGAATCCTGAGGGGCATAACGTTTAATGACATTACCATCACGGTCGACTAAAAACTTCGTGAAATTCCACTTAACCGACTGTCCTAAAAGACCTTTAGCTTCAGAAGATAAATGTTTAAATAGAGGATGCGCTTCTGAACCATTCACTTTCACCATTTCGTGCATAGGAAACGTTACACCGTAATCCAGGCGGCAGAACTCGGCAGCTTCCTCACCGGAAGACAACTCCTGTTTAAATTGATCAGAAGGGAAACCGAGTACGACAAATCCTTCCTCTTTATATTTATCGTATAGTTCTTCCAACTGTGTAAACTGATTTGTAAAACCGCACTTGCTTGCCGTATTGACAATCATCATTACTTGGCCTTTGTAGCGGTCTAAATCATATTGCTCGCCTTTTTCTGTCTTAACAGGAATATCATAAATATTCATGCTTTCGTTCCTCCTCGAAACTACTAATATAATTGTTTTGTACTATTATCGTACGGAAAAAAAGCCCAGAAGTAAAATAAACGGTATCCGTTAAAAATGAAAATAAAACTCGAATCTTGTCGAAATAATGTCGGCCATAGAACTTATCCATTCGAATATGACATGTGTCACTGTGCCGTTACTATGATTACGCTTACATTTTTGTGAGACATAAAATTTTAACATCAAGGAGTTTTATAATGAAGAAAAAGATTGCATGGATAACAGATACTGCAGCATTATTACCAGAAAGTTTTATTAAAGAACACTCAATTCATGTGCTTGCATTGAACATCGTTTTTGAAGAGGGCGCACTTCGTGAAACAGTGGACATGACGCACGATGAATTTTACAATAAATTAAGAAATTCAAAAATGCATCCGAAAACATCTCAGCCTGCATTCGGAGAGCATGTAGCTTTATACGAAAAATTAAAAGATCAGGGCTATGACTGTGCCATTGCGATTCATACTTCAGAGCAACTTTCGGGTACTGTACTAAGTGCTCCAATGGCTGCAGAACAGGCGGGTTTCAAAAGTTATGTTATTGATGCGAAAATTGGTTCATATCCAATGCAAGTCATGCTGGCACTCGGAATTGAGCTTGAAAAACAAGGACATGCCCCGGAAACAATCGTAGAGAAAATAGAAGCAATGCGTGGCAAGTCAGAACTTGCTTTTATCCCTGCAAGCTTGGAGCAATTGCATAAAAGCGGACGTGTTTCAGGAATGGCGATGTTCCTCAGCAACTTGCTCAATATTAAACTAGTGATTGAATACAATAAAGAAGGCGGCGTTGAGGTGGCGAAAAAAGTACGTGCTGATAATCGTGCCAAAAAAGCCGTCATTGAAAAACTTGAGCAAGCTATTTTAAAGTCACCCGTAAAAGAAGTTGCTATTATTCACTGTAATAATGAAGCAGGGGCTATCGAGTGGAAAAAAGAATTATTGAAGGACTTTCCGTCAATTCAATTTACCCCAACACCACTTTCTGCCTGTGTAGGTGTCCATGCGGGAGAAGGAACATTAGGTTTGACTTGGGTGCGGGAATAAAAAAATGCAGGGCCTCTTCCTAGGCGCTCTGCATTTTTTCGTATTTACATTGAAAGTATTGAATAAAGCCAGCTAAAATAAATGTTATTACGAGTGCCGAGCCGATGAAAAGGACAACGCCAGTCCAACCGTACTGCATCCAAAAGATACCGCCGAGAGTTCCTCCGATACTTGACCCCATATAATAGGCGAACAAATATAATGAGGAAGCCTGGGCTTTATCGACTTTGGCTAAATGACTGACCCAGCCGCTTGCAATGGAATGCGCACCGAAAAAGCCAAAAGTAAAAATAATTAGTCCGCTTATTTTTAAAGGCAAACTTACAGGGAAAGTAAGAACTGCACCTAAGAGCATAATGACAATTCCGCTGTATAGAACATTTTGCCGGCCATAATGATCAGACAAGCTTCCGAACCATGTAGAGCTCCAAGTCCCTACTAAATAAACAACAAATAGCCAACTCACAAATGTCATGCTTAAATTATAGGGAGATTCAACCAGTTTGAAGCCGATATAATTATACATTGTTACAAAGCTGCCCATTAAAGTAAATCCAATTCCGAATAATAGAACAAGCCGTCTATCTTTTAAATGCTGGAAAAGTGTTTTAGTCAGTAATCGGAATTGTAATGGACGTGGTGTGAAATGTTTGGATTCTGGTAATGCCCATACAAAGTAACAACTGATAATAATGCTTAAAATTCCGAGTACAATCATTCCGATTTGCCAGCTGAACAAATCACTCATCGTGCCGATTATGATACGGCCCGATAATCCGCCGATCGCATTTCCACTTATGTAAAGACCCATTGCCATACCTAAGCTTGCAGGTTCCATTTCTTCTCCTAAATAAGCCATCGCTATGGCAGGAACACCGGCAAATACAAACCCTTGAATGATACGCAATGCGAGAATCGTTTCAAAATTAGGAGCAAACGCTAGTGCGAGTGTTAAAACGGAAGCAGCAAATATTGAAGCGGTCATCAATTTTTTTCGCCCCAAGCTTCCGACAATGAACCGAACAGTAGCAGGCTAAATGCCAAAACGGACGTAGCAGCAGATAACGATAAACTGGCTATGGCAGGAGAGACGTTATAATCATTTGAAAACTGAGGCATTAGTGGCTGCGTAATATAAAGGTTGGCAAAGGTGATAAAACCTGCAGCAAATAACGCGAAATTCGTCATTTTAAAAGCTTTTGTTCCTTTTTTCATATTGTCCATGTAATCCCTTCAATCTTGAAAACTTATGAATATCCGATAGTTCGGAAGAAGACCTGCTTGCTTCTATCTATAATTTAAAATTGCAATTATTCGGCTGGTTGCCCTGTTAGCACTTGGGCAATTTCTTCAACTGTCATATCGGAGCGGAGATCAAATGCACCTTTTTGAATAGAACGCGCAAATTCCGGTTTGGACAAATAAAGTTCCAGCTCTCGGCCGCTAGTGACAATACCTAAGTCTTCCGCTTGCTGTCCGATTGTATAAATAGAAACATTTTCATAAATATAAATGGTCGCTTCCACAACGTCTGATTTGTTTTCTTCCTTTGTAGAAGCTGTTTTCTCTTCCGTTGTACTAGTTGTTTGCTCGTCCGCTTTTTTAGAATTGGCGGAACCCGGGTTTTGCTTGTTTAACTGTTTTGTCAGTTCAGCGATTTGTTTTTTATAGTCTTCTAATTGCTTTTCGTAAGCGGCGTTATCTTTCTGGCTGGAATCAGAAGGTAACTGGTCGAACAATGCCATGCTCGCACCTGCCACAAAAAGACCGATACCAAATGCTCGCAACGATGATTTCATTGTTGACCTCCATTTGCTATAATCGATTGAATTTGAGCATGAGATAATGTTGAAAGTTTACTAATTTCCTCAATTGTCAGGCCTTGACTATTGAGAGCGAGCACCTGGCTAACTAAAATACCGTTAATCGGTTTCGCGCTTTTTTGCGGAGTTGCCTTAGAAGCCGTTCCATAGCTTTGAGCCGCTTTTACTTGGGCTGCTACTTGTTGGAAAGATGAAAAGGCAGCTTGCTGTTCTGAATTTTGTTGGACAGAAGAAGGTTTACGAACTTGAAAGTTTGGTTCTACAAGCAGTTCCTCTTCCAATGCTTTTATGCGTCGTTTTAAAGCATTCGTTTCTTGATAAATATTGATCGATAAATCTTCGACATCTCTTTCAACCTTTGCTGATTTATCTTTAAACAAGAGGGATATAATAATGACAGCCATTCCAGCAATCATTAATATTGAAGAAAGTCCCATATGAAGTCCTCCATTTCTTTTTATCTTTGTTAGTGTTTTGACAGTAAACTTGCAATTGAAGTAGGTAATTGTTTTCTTACTGCAGATTTCCTTTATTTTAACATAGTAAAACTTATTAAGAAATCATACTAGATTTTTTAAAACAGTGTGTTATAATAGGTAAGTCGTATAAATCATGCTCAAATAAATTTATTCTTAATTTAGAGTGGGAGGGTTAATGATGCGCGTAAACATTACTTTAGCTTGCACAGACTGCGGCGAACGTAACTACATTTCAAAAAAGAACAAGCGTAACAATCCAGAGCGTCTTGAACTTAAAAAATATTGCTCTCGCGAGAAGAAGTACACTCTTCACCGTGAAACAAAGTAATAATCGCTCATTTAGCCAAAACCACTCGTTGGTTTTGGCTTTTTACTTGGTATCCTATTGAATTTTACTATGATGATTCAATGAATTTTGATTTATGATAGTAAAATTTAACTTAAAACAGATTTATTGAAAGTAGGGATTTGTTTGGAGAAAAGAGACTATCGTATAAAAGTGCAGGAAAAGTTGTCCAATATGACAGATCAGGAATATCATGAACGTTCATTGGAAATCGCTCAGCAATTATTACAGGAACCTTCTATTCAAAAAGCAAATATTATAGCAATTACTTTATCAAATCGGCCGGAAGTGGATACGACGTTTATTATTGAAGAATTATGGAAATTAAATAAATATGTTGCAGTTCCGAAATGTAATCCGAAAGATCGCTCGATGCAGTTTTACAAAATTAACAGTTTTGATGAAACCGAACGAGCATATCAAAATATATTAGAACCGATACGAGAAAGAACGGAACTGGTCGAAAAAGAACGAATTGATGTAATGATCGTGCCGGGGGTTGTTTTTGATCATCACGGATACCGCATTGGATTTGGTGGGGGTTACTATGACCGCTATTTAGTTGGGTTTAATGGAATGCGGATGTCCTTGGCATTTGAGGAGCAGTTGTTAAACGAAATACCGAGAGAATCACATGATCTTCCGGTACATATACTAGTTACAGACAAAAATCGCATAATCTGCGAATAATTGGTGGAGGAACAAGAATGAAGTCAATGTTGGATGTGCTTGACATCTTAAAACAATACGGCATTTACATTTATACAAAGGACCGTATTGGAGATTTATACTTAATGGAAGACGAAATTAAGGAATTATATAAATCGAAATTTATTGATACGAAAGATTTTCAGATGGCCTTGTTAATCCTGCGTCAGGAAGAGCAAAGGCTTAAGTCTGGAAAATAACTGGTATTTAACGTATAATAGTATGGATTGTATAAAGAAATGACTGTTTACTTAGGGGTTTTAAACTTTTTGATGCACATATCCTGAGTGAAACAGCGGGAGCAAACCGCTGTTTTCATATTTAACGAAACCTTTTCAAGTTTAATACGTACTAAATATTAGTGCTATTTTATGAATGTAATCTGTTTAAACGAAATAATGTTGCGGATTTGTAAGAAAAGCTTTAACATAGGTTTTGTTTGAAAGAGGATTTTACACAAATAAAACAATGTATTAAAAAAAATCGAATATGTAAAGAGAGGATGTATAGGATATGAAAGATTTCAAATGGCCTAAACATTCGATATTAGCGATTGCCGTAATAGCAACCTGGATTAAAACTGTAATTGTTTATGAAACTAGCTTTGATATGAAGATAGAAAATGCAATGCAATTGTTAATTTTGTTTATCAATCCATTAAGTTTCTTATTATTCTTCTATGGATTGTCATTGTTCTTGAAATCACAAAAAGCGCGAAATCGCTATATTGTCGGCAGTAGTATTTTACTGGCCTTAGTATTATACGGGAATGTTGCCTTTTACCGTTTCTATAATGACTTTGTGACATTGCCTGTTTTATTCCAAACGAGCAATTTCGGAGAGTTAGGTACATCCGCAGCAGCAATTATCAGCTGGATGGATATATTCTATTTTGTTGATGTATTACTGATTATTATTGCTGTGAAGCTTTTACCGAAGGCGGAAGAACAGTTACTGCCTATACGTAAAGATGCGCGTAAAGCATACTTTGTCATGACGGCAGCTATTTTATTTTTAAATTTAGGTTTAGCAGAAACAGAGCGTCCGCAATTATTGACACGAGCATTTGACCGTGAACTGTTGGTGAAAAATATCGGAACATATAACTATCATCTATACGATGTATATGTTCAGTCGAAATCGTCTGCACAGCGTGCATTGGCGGATGGCAGTGAGCTTGTTGAAGTGAGCAACTACGTTCGCGCAAACCAGGCGGAACCTAATGTTGAAATGTTCGGCAAGTATGAAGGCCGAAATGTAATTGCAGTTTCCCTGGAATCATTGCAGACATTTGTTATTAATGAAGAAATGAATGGGGAAGTAGTAACACCGTTCCTGAATTCATTGACAAACGATAAAGATACGTATTACTTCAGTGATTTTTACCACCAGACTGGATTAGGAAAAACTTCGGATTCTGAGTTTATTTTCGAAAACTCGTTATATGGCTTAGGTCGAGGTGCAGTATTCTTTACACATGGCGAAAATACGTATAACTCCTTTGCAGAGCGCTTAGGGGAAAATGGATATTTCACAAATGTTATGCATGCGAACAACAAATCATTCTGGAACCGCGATATGATTTACAAATCATTTAAATTAGATCAGTTTTATGATCTCGAATCATACAATGTTACAGAAGAAACATCTGTAAACTGGGGATTAAAGGATATTCCATTCTTTGAACAATCTGCAGCATTAATGAAAGAAATGCCACAGCCATTTTACAGCCGTCTCATTACTTTAACAAACCACTATCCGTTCTATTTGGATCCGGAAGATATGATGATTCCTGAATATGATTCAAATTCAGGTACATTAAACCGTTATTTCCAAACTGTTCGCTATTTGGATGAATCGGTGAAGGAATTCTTCGATGATTTAAAGGAACAGGGTTTATATGAAAATTCGATTATCGTGATGTACGGAGACCACTACGGGATTTCCGAAAATCATAATAAAGCAATGGCAAAATATTTAAATAAAGAAGAAATCACACCATATGACAGTGCGCTTTTACAGGCTGTCCCATTATATATCCACATCCCTGGTTCAAATGATGGACAAGTGATGGAGAATGTAGCGGGTCAGTTGGATATTCGTCCAACATTACTGCATCTTTTAGGTATTGAGACTTCAAAAGATATGCAATTAGGTGCTGACCTTTTCTCGGAAGAGCATGAGGATTTCGTTATTTTCCGTGATGGTCGCTTTGTAACAGATCAATATGTGTATGCAGGTGAAGTATGCTACGACCGGGAAACGGGAGAAGCAATTGATACGGAAGCATGTCAGCCGTTTATTGATCGTGCAACACAAGAACTGGAATACTCGGACCAGATTATTAATGGTGACCTGTTGCGTTTCTATGATACAGAAACAGGGAACTTGCTGATTGATACGAACTATAAAAATTAAAGCTGCCCCGGAGAAATCCGGGAGCAGCTTTTTTCCATTTAAAAAACGTATTGCTTCTAAAGCAATACGTTTTTTGGTTGCAATTAGTGAGTTGGTGGATAGCCTTGATTTAATACCGTCATAATGACGAACCAACCGAAAACACCTGCAGCTAAAGCATTGAAGGCAGCAGCTAAAAGGTTTTTCTCTTTGATTGATTGGAATATGCCAATTACGCCAAAAATTGCAACTAAACCAAAAATAACCATTAATAAGTTCATAAAAAATTGACACTCCTTTCGACATTCCAAAAAATGTCTCAACAATATTCCTCTTTTATTGTAAAGGTTTCCAAATCGTTTGTCGAGAACTAAAAGTGGCGTTTGTTTGAACGATAACTTTCACTATGAGAACGATAGAAAAAATGTATAATGGAAACTGAGGTGATGATTTATGTTAAATGTTAGAAAATATAGTCTAGGACCGATCCAAACAAATTGCTACATAGTAAGCAATAAAGAAAAAGACTGCTTAATTTTTGATCCTGGTGAAGAAGGGGCACGTATTGTAAATGAATTGCGTAAAAATGGATTAAATCCATTAGCTATTTTATTAACCCATACACATTTCGATCATATAGGTGGAGTGGATGCGATACGGGGCATATACAATATCCCGCTGTATGTCCATGAAAAAGAGTTGGACTGGCTAGCTGATCCGATGAAAAATGGTTCAGGCAAATATGCCGAATTGCCAAATTATATCGTGAAAAAACCTGATGGAGAACATATTATCCGAAAAGAAGGGGAAATGACAATCGGTGCATTTACCTTTACTGTAGCCCATACACCAGGGCATTCTCCAGGAAGTGTATCTTTTATTTTTAAAGAGGACTCTTTTGCGATTGTAGGCGATACATTATTCGAACAAAGCATTGGACGGACTGATTTAATTGGAGGTTCGATGAATGTCTTGTTGAAATCGATTCACGATAAGCTTTTATCGTTACCGGAAGATACAATTATTTATCCAGGTCATGGTGACTATACGACACCTGCTGCGGAAATGGATTCCAACCCCTTTTTAAATGGGTTTTAACCAACTTGTAAATGAAAAAACGACCGCTCTCTATTGAAGAGCGTGTCGTTTTTTAATGTCCGCCACCTGGAGTGTGTATGAATGTTGTGTAGTAGGTGAAACCGGCGAAGAAAACAGTTAAGTATGCGCCAAAAATGTACATGTACATGCGTTCTGAAAGATTTAAGAAGCCTAATAATAAAAATAAACCTGTATTACCTACGAATAATAGCGAAACCTCGTTCATACCTCCAAGGTAGAACATAACGGCGAAAATAGCAGTCCAGAATGCCATAACTTTATACATATTGCTCATGAAATATCCCTCCTTTTCTAAAAAAATAGAATAGTCTCTCATTCATTATAAATCAAGTTTCTGGATAATGTAAACTGGGAGATATGGAAGAGTTGTGACAAACGCATGTTTTTTCCATTAATTGTGTACGGAAATTTTGTATTTACAAAAATCACAGTCACTTACCATGCTTTCAATTTTCGTAATTTCATGTCGTTCAAACAATGTATCAACTTGTCCATACAAATAGGATTCATGTAGCTGGCAAACAATTTCTCCATAGTTCGATATTTGTTCTTGGAAGGGGCAGTTGAACAGCGAGAATATGATTGATTTGGATTGGTGATGCTCAATTACTTCTGGAATATAACCAATTAATGTGGCGCTTTTAGTTAACATGGCCAATTTCTCGTCAAAAGTAAATGGAGATTTTCGTTTAAGAGAATTCATTTGTTCAAGCATCGACTGTTTCCCGTCACGATAACTGATTTCCTGCGCTTTACTCAAAGCTGCTTCACCAAGTTCGCGAATAAGTTCAAGTGACCATTTAATTAATGAAGATGTATCGCGTCTAGGAATACTTAAATTGACTCCTTCTTGTTTTGCTTTATATACTCTTCCAGGTCGCCCGCCTTTTCCGGTTTTTAAATGTTCGGAAGAAATGGCACCGATTTCTGCAAGTTTGGTTAGATGCAAACGTGCTACATTGGAATGGATTTTAAATTGATCTGCAATATCCTGAACGGATAAAAATTGCTTTTGCTGCAACATAAATTCATAAATAGAAAACCGGGTTTCATCTGCAAAAGTGCTCGAAATTTTAATCGGATGTATCATATGTAAACCCCCAATACGGTAAAAATTAAAAATGCTTACTTTATTATTATTCTACATGAATTGTTAGCATATTTGTTGATATTGAAAGAAAATTCCTATTAAAAAGAAATTTCATCTGTTTTTATATGAAATATTGGATAACCCATTTATAATGGAGTCACATCTAACTAATTTGTGAAGGGGTGATTTCCATAAAACAATTATCGATCATTGAACAAAAATGTTTGGAGCTTTTATCTAAGGCAGCACAGCTTAGCGTTACAGACATCCATTTACTCCCTAGAGAAGAATGCTATGATTTGTTAATGAGAAAATACGGCCGTTTTGAAAAGGAGGATGAACTCCCTACAGAGCTCGCTACCCGTATGATTTCCTATTTTAAATTTCTTTCTTCGCTTGATATTAGTGAAAAGCGAAAGCCTCAAAGTGGTTCCTTCCAAAAATTTATCGATCAGTCCATGCATGCCTTCCGGATTTCCACGTTACCTTCCAGCTTCTTTAAAGAAAGTTTAGCAGTTCGAATATTACGGCAGAACTATACGGTCCCATTACAGACTTTATGTCACTTCCAGGAAAGTGTTGAACAGTTGTACAGGTTGGCAAGACTGGAGAGCGGTTTAATATTAATTAGCGGTGCGACCGGAACCGGCAAAACGACAACGTTATATTCATTGCTGCAATATTGTTCTCAGAATTTATCTCGACACGTCATTTCTTTGGAGGATCCAGTGGAAAGCAGACAAGAGCAGCTATTACAAATTCAAGTGAATGAACGAGCCGGAATGACGTATTCAGCTGGTTTAAAGGCTATTTTAAGGCATTCTCCCGAAGTTATTATGCTCGGGGAGATTCGGGACAGGGAAACAGCAAAGGTCGCAATAGAAGCGGCGTTTTCCGGACATCTAGTTATTTCGACGATTCATGCAAAGGATACGGTGAACTGTATTTACCGGCTTCATGATTTGTCGGTTTCATTTGAAGAAATGCGGCAGATGCTAAGAGCAGTTGTTTCGCAGCGTCTAATCCAAACAGAGGATAACGTTTATAAAGCTATTTTCGAATTTTTAACTGATGATCAATTACAGCTTGCCTTTAAATCCATCATTCAAGAAAAATCATTTACATTACCGTTTGATCAAACATTGGCAGGTCAAATCGCAAAACTTCACGGGGACTACTATGAATATACCGCTCCTTAAAAATACAGCATCTGCTGCTTTGTTTAAAAAACCTGTTATAAAGTCCTCTGAGCTTCCTACATTACTCCAACGAATCGCCACACTGTTAAACGAAGGCTATACATTTGCCCACAGTATCGAAATGCTGTTGCCTTATCATGTAAAACAATATGAGCCGGTCCAACAGGAAATTTCCAATATATTACGCGGGGGTGGCAGTGCAACACAAGTTTTTCAGCTGCTTCGGCTTGATAAACAATATTTAGTGTCAATTGAGTTGGCAGAAGTGACGGGCAAGCTAAGCGAAGCGATTGGTCTTGTCGCTAAACAGCTCGTTTTTCAACAGCAGGCAAAAACGAAACTAATAAAAGTGATGTCGTATCCGCTCATTTTATTTACATTTTTAATAATACTGTTTTTAGCATTTCGAACATACTTTCTACCGAATATGTCTTCAGTTATTACATCCCGCGTCCATAGCGAATCGTCCGCCAGCATTCAGTGGTCGAAGTTTTTCCTCCATATGCCAGACTACATTATTGCAGTTGGCATTGCTCTCGGCATTGTCCTCTCCCTTTCTATTTATCAAATTCGTAAGAAACGAATTGATTTGCAGCTTTCTCTATTGTTTAGACTCCCGTTAATCGGTCTTTTTTGGCGGCTATTTTTGACAAGACAGTTTGCTCGCCATTTAGGCAATCTATTATTAGCTGGCTTCTCGCTCCAAAAGGCATTCGATCATTTAAAATCCCAACATCACCAAAAGCACATTGCGTATATTGCCGGTATACTCCAAGAACGCATTCTAATTGGCGACTCATTGGAGCGTGCGGTGGAAATCGTCGGCTACTTTTATCCGAAATTCGAGCATTTTATTGCCCACGGTGAGGCAAGCGGTTTGTTGGGACGGGAGCTTATTTTATATTGTGAGCTTTTGGATGAAAAGCTTCAGAAAACAATTGAACGAATACTGGCGATTATTCAGCCGCTACTATTTGTGATCATTGCCATTTGCGTTATTGCTGCGTATTTAAGTATTTTAATTCCGATGTACGATGTCATTGATTTTATATAAGAAGAGGTGGAATAGATGAAAAATGAAAAAGGATTTACTTTAGTAGAAATGCTTGTTGTTTTATTGATTATTTCTATTTTAATATTGGTCACAATCCCAAACGTATCAAAGCACTTCGCATCAATCGATGAAAAAGGCTGTGATGCATATATTCTTGTAATTGCATTAAAAAACAACTTTAGTTAAAAAAACAGTCGTATCAAGGGTTTGTAGAAAATAAATGTAAATACATAATTGTATAGATTTGTTTAGAATTATAAAGTTTTGAACTTATAGATAATTTTATTGTAAATAACAATAAAATGGTATAAGATTATTGTAATTAAGTGACGCTAGGAGAGTTCTATCTAGTGGTTACTACATATTTTTCTTTTAGTGTTGCTGAATATAAAACACACTAAAAGGGGAATTTGATATGGAAATGATTTTTTTAACTAATTTTTTTATGGATGCTACAGTATTGGTGAATTTTTATGTTTATGGAATACTATTAGTTTGTGTAGTTTTGCCATTTACAAGATATAAGTCGAGTGAATGGGAATTACATACGAAATGGTTTTCTTTTAAATCCACCAAGAAAAAGTAGTATAGGTAGCTGATAATGCAAGGAGGGAGCAATTTATTGCTCTTGTTCTTGCAATATGAACAAATAATAATTATTGCGAAATAAACGCTAAATTATTTTTTGAAGAGCTAAGCTCAAAATTTTTTAGGATATTACCCATATCAGATTCTCTCTTGTGTTTTTCGTGCCTAGTTTTTCTAGGCACGTTTTTTTTTGTTCTTCTTACTTTAAGAATTTAAAGCTTTAATAAGAAGGAATTAAAATAATTTATATCATATTCTGTAACACGCTAACTAAATATTTAGCGTGTTTTTGTATTAGTATAGACAATACTAACTAAAAGTTTAACTCTTTAATATATCATTTGTTTATTATAAAAGATATATTAAAATTGTGACAATTTAGTGAACTCTATTGAGAAGCTTACGTGTTTGGTTTATTATGGTTACCACACAGTAGAAGAAGGGAATAAATGTTCTTTTTGTGTTGCTTTACATGGAGTATAAATTTGAGTTGAATTTGTATCTTGCTTGTTTTGTGACAGAAGATAAGCAACTGTACAAATTAAAAATAAAAGAACTTATAGAATCGAGGAACATTAATGGCAACAAATACTATTGAAATGAGCGAGAAAAAAAAAGAGCAGACTGCGACAGTACGCAAACAGTTTGTTAATAAAGGCATTGATTTGTCTTTATTAGATGCAGGGGTATCACTTTTTTCTTCGTTAGAACAAGCTTTAAAGCGAACAAAAAACGATAAATCATATATCGTTAAAGGCATCGAGTATAGACTTAATTTAGTTGAAAAAGATGGCAAACAAATTAAATTAGCTCCTAGATATGCTTTGATTAATGTTATTCAAACTGACAACGAATTATGGCAATTATGGATTAAACAGCAAGAAATTTTTAATAGAACAGGTCTAGAAGCTGATAAACCATCTATACACAGACCAAATCCTGATGGTCACTATGAAATTGGGAATATTGCTGTTTTACCTTTGGGAGAGCATTTACAGGAACACGCTATCCCTGTGATAGTCTTTGAAACAGATGCAGAAAAGCTTGCTACTTACAGAAGCCAAACAGCGTTTCAAGATGCTGAAAACGTTAGCAAATATCGAGTTGAAAAAATGAACAAAGCCTTTCGTGATGATGAAATTTCTTTACAAAGAAAGCAACAAGTGAGAAAGGAAATGACTGATAAAAACAAAGTGTATTTTGAAAGTTTGACGTAATGGTAAGTGAGGTGCCTTTCTTTTTGAGGGGTGCTCATCTACCTCTAAGCAACGGGAAAATATCTTACATAATAATTCAAATTCATGAAAATTAATTGATTTAATATTGTGGGGTTTTTCAAATGATTTAACAAAGTAATTTACTTAAAAGTGAAACATGAAGGGAACGGAAATTGTGACGAGCATTGTAATTCAATCTCAACAAGAAATTGTTGATAAAGTAAGTGTAATCGATTCAACAGCACATCAAAGTATTGTTTCATATGACACATTGGAGCTTAATGCAAAGCTATCCTACACACAAATTAAAGAGTTTTTCAGTGTAATTGATGAATCGAATTTCTATGTAGACAAAAACTATCGCTATGTATTTCACGATAAAGAGCGGGGTTTTACATTGAAAATGTTACAGCATGATTCAGCAAGACAAGTTCAGTATAACGCTAAGATAACGATTCACAGAGCGTTCTATGAGACTAGTAATACAGGTTATTTACTTGAGATTATCAATCTGTATCGTGATAAATGGTGTGTGAAAAAAGTGGATGTGGCTTTTGATTTCCTAAGTAACAGGGACAACAGTTTGATAATCAAGCATCATCTAAATGTAAAGGGAACAAAGCTAACGGACTTAGAGCATCATGTGACTGACTACACAGGCTCATTGAAGTATTCCAACAGAGCAGGAGCTAGGTTAGTAGTTAACTATGACCGTAATGAACGTGAGCAGGCACGTAATAATGAATCAGACTATACCTTTGCCAATCGCTTAGAGGTTCGTATGGCTTTCAAGACTGATGAAATCATGTTTAAGGCTTTTGCTAATAATGATGAACAGGCTCATGGCATTATCTCAAAGCATTTAGAAGGCTTGTTATTCATCGTTGACCTAGATTCAATGGTAGAGTGTTCTGCTTACCTGTTGCGTTCATTTAAAGCTATACAGCGTGATACTAATAAGGTAAATGAATACAAGAAGCGTAAGAGCAAGAATAAGCTTTTAGCTGAAATAAAGCGTGTAGCAAAGGTCAACAGATTTAACTTTGAGTTAGCTTATGGCAATAATCGTAGCAGGCTGACAGAGCCTTTTAAAGAGCATATGAGCGTTGATACTGATTCAAAACAATTGGCTTGACAAAGCCAATTGAGCTTCATGCTTCAATACAAACACTAGGAGGAAGAAAAAATGAATAAACGCAGAAAGAAAAATGACTTCATATGGTTATATATGGCGGATGATGGAACAGAGGAATTAAGATTACGTAAAGAAGAAGCTTTAAAGAAAATTGAAGCATACAAAAAGTCGAAGGAAGATCTAAAGATTGCTGAGAACAAAGAAGCATTTCATGATAATGATTTTCAAAAGCAAGTAATCAGTATGCTAAGTCAGCTATTAGAGAAACAAAGTGAGTTAGAAAAAAATATTAATAGGATATTTCGGTAAGGTTGTTTTTAAAGTGGGGCTTCTAACAAGAGTTTAGTGGCTCGATTTCATCAGGTTGTTATTCAATCGATACGAGAAGGTTTTTGTGGCGGTTTACTAGATTTATAACGACTAAAATGTTGATATAGACATGATTTGTTAGCTTGATGCAGTTTGAAGTATTTGAGCAACAGTAGGAGAGCCATGGTATTAGTTAATGTGGACTGAATATGGTCTTTGTAGTAGATAGAGGAAGAGTTGGCGATATGAGTAGCGATAGGAGTTACTATGAGCTTTTAGCTTTTCTGTATGTAAGTTAGCTTTATGTCAGGCTCAAGCTTTTAGATGAAATTAAGTGTGTATATCAGGATTCACTTTAAAAAAGCTTACAGTAACCATCGTAGCAAACTAACAAAGCCATTTAACGAGCCTGTGATCGTTGTTATGTTGGAGCTGAAGATTCATTACACTGCTAATCTGATTATTGGTATAAAGCAATGTGTTGGGTTAGAGAAGTCATTTGGAAAACTAAACAAATGGATTTGTGCGTTATTTTACGCACAAATCCAAGACAGATATGTGATGTTCTTGTTAATTGCTGAAAAGACAGTGATAGCCTCAGTATTACTTAAACAATAACAGGAACATTAGAGTTTAATGTATCTAAAATTACTGAAAGCATTTGTGGGTTATTAACAATAATTATCTGTAATTCTTCTCTGGTTCTAGTTAGATTTTGATAAAGCATTTTATCTATAGAATACACTCCACCGCTTACATTTTTTGCTTCTAATTTTTTACCTTGATTGTAGTAAAAATGATGGTCTATAAAGACAGCAACTTTATCAAACTCTTGTCCAATAACGTCATGGGAGTTCTTATTCCCTAAGGGTTGAATATCATCATATGTTACTTTATTGTATAAGGATTTAGTGAAGTTAATTACTTCCCAATCACTAAATGATAATTCTTTTGCATATTTATGGGCAGAATTATCCTCACTAAAGTATTGAACCTGGATGTTCTTGTATTTTTGGCTAGTATTAATTTTATTTAAATCAAATAATGTGACTATAAAAGAAGCAATTTCTTTGTTTGTTCTAATTTTATCAGTTAGTTTGTGGTCTTTCTTGTTCGTTAGACCTTTTATCCAAAAATCAATATTTCTATTTGCTTCTTGATGAGTTAAGCATTGGTCGGGGTCATAACTAAATAAACATTTTGCGTTATTTTGTATAACAATGCCTTCTATTATAGAAATTTGATCGACTTTTAATCTTTGAGCTTCATCAATAATTACAATGTTAAAACTTAGCGAAGATAGCTTACCAAACTCTTTTATTGGGTATATTTCCCACCCGTATTGGTCTATTAAAGCTTTATGCCCTTCGTTAAGATTACCGCAATGGAATATGACAACATTTAAGCCTAAATTATTTATTGTTTTTGCAATATCATATGTTATTAGTGTTTTACCTGTTCCTGGTTTACCTGTAATTGATATAAATTCATGATGTGATGAATAAACAGTGTCAATAATAGTAGATTTAATATTGTTTTGGTGTTCTGTTAAAAAATACTCGTTGCGAATAAATTTATCTGTTGAATTAAAAGGTGAAACTAAGTAATTGCTTGGTTTAAATAAAGAATGAATATCTGGAATGTCAATTAATTCTTGCGAATGTAAAGTGTCAATCAAAACTTGAGGTTTAATTAATACAAGATTATTAGCATTATCTAAAAAATAAATTTCATTAGTCTCTGATACATAAGTAAATGTATGTACAGGTAAACCTAAAAATTGAAGATAATACTTATTTTGTATTAATTGTTTTTGTATTTTTTCAGGCGTGCTTTTTCGCTTTAGTTCAATATTAACAATACTATTAGCACCAATTCGAAGTAAATCAAATTGCTTACTGATTTGTTTAATGGTAAACCCTATAAAAAAATTGTCTACGTTTTTGAGTTTGTTAGCTTTTAACAATGCCAATAGATTGGAAAGATCTTGAATCTCATCACCATCAAACGTTATACCTAAAAAATTAAGATAATTATTAAAAGTACTTGAAGATAAGTTTGTTGTCGATTCAATTAATGAATCTAGATTAATATATTTCATTTGTGTCCTCCGTATATAGTATTTGTCTTTGTTCTTTTGCCTGATGTGAATCTACTACCTTTTAATCCTCCTTATTTACTATTAGGGCAATATAATTATGGAACATTTTCCCTTGTTTTTCAATTGAAAAAATAGTACTTATTAACATTTTGTTAGATAGGCAATGTGAAAACAAATGGGTTTAATGCAATTCAAATGAGAATCTAAAGTTTTTAATCAAAAAGTTTGTAAAGGCATACCTTTAAAAACTATTATGGAACACTCTGATTTATGTTTATAAAGGTATTGAAAAGTATTTATAAACGTTTATAATAATAGATACACCATTACAAACTGAAATGAGGGAAACAGCATGACAGATACAAAAATTTTTGGCTATGTTCGTGTATCGACAAAAGAGCAGAACACTGAACGTCAAATAGTAGCCATGCAGGAACTAGGTATCAATGAGCGTGATATTTTCATCGACAAAGCGAGCGGTAAAAATTTTGAACGTCCACAGTATCAAGCTCTAAAAGCACAGCTACGTAAAGGTGACTTAGTTTACATTAGTTCACTTGACCGCTTAGGACGTAATAGTGACGCAATCAAAAAGGAATGGGAAGCCATTACAAAAGAAATAGGAGCAGATATGGTAGTGCTTGATATGCCATTACTTGATACTAGACAGCACAAAGATACACTAGGAACGTTTGTATCTGACTTAGTTCTACAGGTGTTATCATTCATGGCTCAAAGTGAACGTGAGAAAACACTAGCACGACAAAAGGAAGGAATCGCTGTTGCCAAAGCCAAAGGGAAGCATTTAGGTAGACCACAGTTAAATCTTTCAACTTTATCAAAGCAACAGCGAGCGGATTTAGAAGCCAACTATCAAGCATGGAAAGATAAATCATTCACAGGTGTTCAATTCATGGAGTTATTAAAGTTAAAAAAGAATTCGTTTTATAAAATTATTAAAGAATATGAGGAATTTATTTAGCCTAATATCCTTGCTATATAAGGATTTTTGAGCTTTTCATATTTTGAGATTCTGCAGGTAAAAGAGAGATTTTATTTTGGAAGTGCTAGAGGTCACTAGAGCCACGTGTGACCTCACAGCGTTCAATCTAAGCTCGCCTGTATAGTTCTAAATGCCATTTGCTCATGAACGTTTAAAATGTCTTAGAAGATATTCTTACAATGATTTGAAAAAGTGGGATGGATACCCTGTATTTTAGTCCGTTGGAGCAATTGTTGTTTGAAATAGTGGGCTACCTACTACAGCTATACATATAGCCCCCTATTTTCCGATATTTAAGTATTCGATAATATGAAAATTGGTTTACCTGCTACACAAACACACCACTAGAAAGAGAGCGAAACGATATGGTAAGAAAAAAAGCGGTTGTATATACAAGGGTTTCCACTGATAAAGAAGAACAAAAGCTATCTTTAGAAATACAAAGAGAAGTTTATGAGGAATATTGTGTAAGAGAGAACCTAGAGCTTGTAGAAATCTTTGCAGATGAAGGTTTCAGTGGTACTAATGCGAGACGTGAAAAATTTATTGAAATGATGTATAGAGCAGGCTTAGATTTTGTGAAACGTGAAAAAGACGGTGACATTTTTGAAACATCAGACAGAGAGCCAGAGTTCGATTATATTATAACTAAAGATGTTTCACGTTATGCTCGTAATGAAGAAATTGGTATGTCTACAGCGAAACAACTAAGAGCATTAGATGTATACATTAGATTTGAGCATGGTGGGGTTTCTACTGAGGATAAGAACTGGAAACTAATGCTTTCAATACTTTTCAGTGTAGCGGAGGGTTATTCACAAGACCTAAGTGAAAAGATAAAGTTTACAAAGAAGCATAATGCTGAAAAAGAGCGTTACAGACCTGCAAGGTTGCCTTATGGTTACACATGGGATAAGGATAGAAACATTATTGAAATTTCCGAACAAGCTAAGGTTGTAGAGAGAATTTATAATAGTTATGCTACAAAAGGCGGTATGCTTATAGCTAAGGAACTAAATGAAGAAAAGATTCCGACACAAAGAAATCATATGTGGTCAAGTGATAAAATAAACCGTATAATAAAAAACCTTATCTATACGGGTACAGCAGTTGTTCATAAGACGTACAAAGATGATGTTACAGCTACTGTTCGTAAAAAGCGTCACGAGAGTGATTATATTAAGATTCCAAATGCAGTACCTTCTATTGTATCGTTAGAGCAATTTGAGGAAGCTAACAAGATACGAGAAAGCAGAATCTCTCGAGGCGAAAAGAAACGGGGAAGAAAACCGACTTATACTGATGTGTACTTTCAAAAGATTGTCTGTGGTATATGTGGTAAAGGTTTCAAGAAACATACAACTACAGGTAGTGGAAAGAATAAAAAAATTAACTATTTATGTATGAGTAGGACTAATCAAGCTAGGTGTGGTTGTAGAGGGGTTTCGCTGAATAATTTGAATAAGGGTTTAGCGGAAATTAATATCAATTATTTAGCAGATACAATGAAAGAACAAGGTCAGTATAAGGTATTGGTTAGCGATATCGCTAATCAGCTTGCTCGTGTTGAGGAAACTAGAAAGCATTTACTGGAGCAAATTGATCAATTGCAAAATGAATGTGATAGCCTAGTTCATTCTATACAAGGTTATAAGAAGCAAGGTAAAGATAGGTTAGTTAAAAGCTTTGAGAAAAACCATGATAAAGTTGCAAAGAAACTTGAAGTGTTAGAAGCTCAATTTGAATCTATGAATGTTGAAAAGATTCAAAAGCTAAAGCGTAAAGTAGAGCGGAAAAAAGAGCTTATAGGACAAATGAGGAAGAATCAGACCTTTTCCATTGAAGAAAAGTTACAGTTATTGCAAAAAGTTGTTGTAACGGATTATGAGCTAGAGTATTTATTTACCATGCCCAATTATGATGATGAAATTCAAGCGTTCAATAGCATCTTTAAAGAGAATCCAATTGAGAACTCAATAGAAACTATGTTCAATGGTATCAGTATTAGAAGAACCCATAAGGAAGCCAGAGAGTATTGGAATCAGATTGAAGAAAGTAGAGAAGCAAGGGAACAGTATATGAAGGATTATCCTTATCAAGATGAAGAAATGTTAGAAGCTCAACATTATGAAGATTGGGAAGAAGCAAATAGACTATTAGCAGAAGGTAAACTTTAGTTCCCTCTATACATTTGAGAAAATAATAAAACACGCTTCCATCATCATTGGAAAGCGTGTTTTATATTTAAAGGTTACTTTTTTCTCTTAAATCTAATAACTTTTGATTCCTCAATCCATCCTTCAATAGAAACTTCATTTAAAATTGCTTCAACTTTAAACCAATTCTTTCTTCTTTCAACAATAGTAACCACTGTATCTAATGGTACTTTCTCAGAGTGGATTGGAGTAGCACGTTTATTAGGAATTATCCTTATATATGAAGGAACTCTAATAAGACCGATTAAGTTTAAGTTTTCGTATCTAGAAAGACCTTCCTTCTTGATTACTTTTTTGGCATGTGCATATCCTATAACATAAATTCCATTGTAAAGTGAATTTTGTATGGTTTCTATTATTATCGTATGGTTGTCTACTACATAGTTCCACATCAAGTATAAGAAAGGCAATATAATAAGATTAATAAAATGTTTGACTACGTCTTGTCCATAACTAAGTAATAGTTCATGTACAAATTTTTTAAATCCGGTTTTTTCTCTACTTGCACTTTCTAAACGACTATCAATTATATCTATAAGATCTTCATATGAAGTCCGTTGCTTTTCATTAACTGTATTATTAAAAGGTATCTCACTGCTACCGTTTGTGTATTTTTGTTTATTTTTATCATCGTATTCTTCAAATACCTCACTTATTTCTCGAATAGAAAAGTTGTTTAGTAAGTTAAATGATTTTGCAAAGTTAATTGAATCGAAATGTTTAATAGAAGAAACTAACTTTTGGTTAGAGTTAGACCAATCATTACGAGTGATGTTTTTGATTGCTTGGTGTAACGAACTAGTTTGAGTAGCCCAATCTTTACGAGCGATGTTTTCGACTGCTTGGTGTAACGAACTAGTTTGAGTAGCCCAATCTTTACGAGCGATGTTTTCGACTGCTTGCTGAATATTTGATAGAGAATTGAAATCCATTTTATTATATTTTGCCATAACATGCTCCTATCCCCATGATTTGTATATTATAAGTGTAACACAGGTACATTTATTTATGAAAATTGAAAAAGGTTGTATTTCAAAGCATTTATACTGATGCTTCAAGGTCAAGTCGAGGCATATAAACTAAACCATAATGAATATCCGGCTTCGGCCTCAGATTTAGTTAAAGAGGATTATATTGTAGAAGAAGATTTAAGATGTCCGGATAATACGGAAATTAAAATAGTGGACGGTAAAGTCATTGGACCTGAGACCAGTGAAACGTAACGAAGATGCAGAAAGTTAAATCACTGTTAACAGATGAAAAAGGATTTACATTAATCGAAATGCTCATCGTCCTCTTTATTTTTTTAGTCGTCAATTCAGCGATTCTCTATTTTTCACAAAAGCCGTTAATGGATTTTACAGAAAAACAGGTAATGAACCAAAATGAGATGTTAATACGTATGACACAATTACTATCCATTGAGACCGGAACGTACCATAGCTTTGAAATTATTAACTGTCACCGTATTCAAGTAAGGGAGCGCAATACTTCTAATATAATTTATGATCAGCGAATAGCTCGGGCAATTGACATGTATTTATCCACTCCAAATAACCGGCTGGTATTTAATACGAGAGGCAATGTCCAGGCGTTTGGACGACTAACGTACCATTTTGAGAATAAAAGCCATCAATACACTGTTAATATCGGGAAAGCCAGAATTTTAGAAAAGGAGATTTTTCATGAACCAGGAAGGACTAACTCTTGTAGAAACACTGTTAGCAGTCGTCATTTTGTTTTTCCTTTCGTCGACAATCATTCCGTTCACATTTAATATGAAACAGCAAATAGCCATACAAAAAGTACAAGCCCATGCTGCAGAAGCAGCTTTTATAGGAGCCATGAAATATAAAAGGTTTGGACAATCAGCCGGAGTACAGCAAATTGATGGCGTTCAGTTTCAATGGAGTTATGATGAAAATCAAGTATGTGTCCAATATGACAACAATGAAAAAGAAGAGGAACTGTGTGTATGAAATGGAGGCAAATATTAAATGAGCGAGGTTTTACACTACTGGAAAGCTTGTTTCAGTTAACTGTGTTTGTACTTTTTACCGCAATAAGCCTGCTTATCCTTATATGGGTTCGGGATCTTCAACAGCTTGAAAGGATGAAAGATGAGGTGAACTGGGAATTGTTCGTTTATGATCTACATCAATACAATATGAATTCTGCATCTGGTAGGGTGCTGAGTTCGAATATGCTGCAACTGGAAATATTAAATGACCCGGAGGAGCGGTTGTTTGTGTTTGATAAATCAGAACAGCATTTGCGTAAAAGGTCGAATAAAGGGGGGAATGAAATTATGCTGCCTTTTGTTGAGAAATGGGAGCTGGCAGTTGATGAAAATGAAGTGAATATGAGAGTAGAGATGAAAAATGGAACAAAGCGAGAAAGAGACATCGTATTACCATTGCCTGCAAAATGAGAAAGGTGCATTATTTTTGCTGGCAGTATTTTTATTGTTCATAGTTTCCGGAGCTGCTGTTTTCTATACAAATGCATATTTTGCGCAAATAAAAGTATATAATTCATTGGAATCTATTTACGTTCGTGCTACGATAAATATGCTAAATTTACCTTAAAGTTCGACTTCTTTTTGCAAAGTCGAAAAAATGTCGCATTATGCGATTTGGTTTGACCTAAAAATATTTCTATTTATGACGCAAAATAGAAACGAAAGAATAGGTAGAGGCGTAATTAATTAAGTAGTCCGTAATAGAAGAAGGTGAACAGCATGCGAAAAATTTATTTAGTAGGATTTATGGGGTGCGGAAAAAGTGCGATTGGAAGACGTTTAAGTTTTTTCTTGAAAATGCCGTATTACGATATGGATCATGAAATTGTACGACAGCAGGGTATGACAATTCCTGAAATTTTCGAGAAATACGGCGAAGCACACTTCCGAAAAATCGAGACGGAATTTTTAAAGAATTTTCGTGATGAAGCATGCATTATCGCTACAGGCGGTGGGGTAGCCGTGAATGAAGAAAACAGGAAAATTATGCGCCGGACAGGGCTTGTATTTTTTCTTGATGCAAAATTTGAAGATATTTATATGCGTATTCGGAATGATAAAAACCGTCCCATTGTTCAAACATCAACGGAGCAAGATTTGGAAAACCTGTATCACCAACGCAGAAAGAGTTATCGACTAGCTGGGCATATACAAGTACTGACAGCCGGGAGAACATTAAGACAGATTGTTGAGTATATCGGGTTTCAGGTAAAACGCCTTAAAGGCGAATGATTTCTAAATATTTTTCGTTAATGTTCGTATTTTGAATAAAATTAAAAAAAGATTGCGTTTGCATTATATTCAATGTTAGGATATTGCTAAGAACAGCAATAACATGAAGTGAATAATCTAACGCGGATGATGGTACGGGGAGAGAACGTGATGTCACGTCGCCGAAGGAGCAAATAGCCATGCTATGAATCTCTCAGGCAAAAAGACTCGTATTGGACGCAACTCTGGAGAGTGCTGTTATAGCTAATGTTGCAAACAGCCACCAACGGGGAAAGCCTAAATTGTGATAGTAGATCAAATTTGGGTGTAACTTTCAGGTGCAAGGACAGAGAATCTCGGTAAAGGGGATTCGTCTGTCTTTTTTTTGTGGAGAAATCGGCTTTTAATATTCTGATGATTCTAATAAAAAGATAGATTTACACTTTGATAGGTGTAATGTTGTTTCCCCCTTTGCAAAGCAAAACGATTATACATAACTTAAGGAGGAAATGAACATGACAAATGAATTAAAGCGCACTCCACTATTTGATGAATATGCAAAGTATGGTGGGAAAACTGTTGATTTTGGCGGCTGGGAATTACCGGTACAATTTTCTT
Source organism: Solibacillus sp. (assembly GCF_040273735.1). Taxonomy (NCBI): domain Bacteria; kingdom Bacillati; phylum Bacillota; class Bacilli; order Caryophanales; family Caryophanaceae; genus Solibacillus; species Solibacillus sp. The sequence goes on from NZ_JBELZM010000002.1 coordinate 281,064, forward strand.
CGATCAAAGAGGAGCATGATGCGGTACGTAACCGTGCAGGACTTTTTGATGTATCCCACATGGGGGAGATTATCGTAGAAGGTCCGGATGCACTTGTCTATCTACAAAAGATGCTTTCCAACGATATTTCTAAAATTACAGTTGGCGGGGCTCAATACAGTGCACTATGCTATGAAGATGGCGGTGTTGTCGATGATTTACTGACATACCGTTTGGAAGATAGCCGTTATTTACTATGTGTTAATGCAGCGAACATTGAAAAGGACTTTGAATGGTTACAGCAGCATGTCGAAGAGGATGTCAAAGTGACAAATATGTCAGATGACTATGCTCAAATCGCTTTGCAAGGACCATTATCTCAGGAAGTTCTTCAAACATTAACAGCAACAGACTTAACAGCAATTAAATACTTTAAATTCCAGGACAATGTAGATGTAGGCGGTCATTCGGTACTTGTTTCTCGCTCTGGCTATACAGGGGAAGACGGATTTGAAATTTACGGTGCACCAGCAGCAATTGTTGATCTTTGGAACAAAATTTTGGAAGCAGGAAAAGACAAAGGTGTAGTAGCTGCAGGTTTAGGAGCACGTGATACACTTCGCTTTGAAGCTTGCCTACCATTATATGGCCAAGAGATTTCAAAAGATATTTCACCACTGGAAGCGGGCATTGGCTTTGCAGTGAAGTTGGCGAAAGATCCGCAATTTATCGGTCAGCGAGCATTAATTGACCAAAAAGAAAATGGCCTAACACGTAAATCTATAGGTATCGAGATGATTGATAAAGGTATTCCTCGTCATGGCTATAAAGTATTTAAAGATGGCGAAGAGATTGGCTTTGTAACTACCGGAACTCAGTCACCAATGACAAAGCGCAATATCGGTCTAGCTTTAATCGACGCAAATTTCACAGAAGTTGGAACTGAATTAGAAATTGAAGTACGAAAAAATAGAGCAAAAGCAGTTGTTGTAGAAACTCCATTTTACAAACGTGCAAAATAAAGTGAAACTTCAATCAGTGGGGTCTTCATCCCCCTAGATTGATAGTTGAACCAATCTGCTGCCTTTCGAGGAAGATAAATTACTACCCGTTAATGCGGGATTAAACTTTTGAAAAGAGGGTTAACAATGAAACATCGTTATTTACCAATGACGGAACAAGATAAACAAGAAATGTTAGACCGTATCGGGGTTGCGACAATTGATGAGCTTTTCGAGGATATTCCTGAGAAAGTTCGCTTCCAAGGAAGCTACAATATTAAACCTGCAAAGTCAGAAGCTGCTTTAATGAAGGAACTGGCACAACTCGCTTCAAAAAATAAAGATACAGCAAGCAATGTTTCGTTTTTAGGTGCTGGTGTCTACAATCACTATAAACCGGTAATTGTCGATCACGTTATTTCACGTTCGGAATTCTATACTGCGTACACACCATATCAGCCGGAAATTTCTCAAGGTGAACTTCAAGCGATTTTTGAATTCCAGACGATGATCGCAGAATTGACAGGCATGGATATTGCAAACTCTTCTATGTATGATGGCGGTACGGCATTGGCAGAAGCGGGTATGCTTGCTGCAGGTCATACACGTCGTGGTAAATTACTTGTTTCAGGGACTGTACATCCGGAGTATCAAGATGTTGTGAAAATGTATGCAACAGGACAATCAATTGAAGTCGTTACAATTCCTGCAAAAGACGGTGTGACAGACATCGAAGCACTAAAAGACTTAATTGATGATCAAACAGCTGGTGTAATCGTTCAATATCCGAACTTCTTTGGTCAAGTTGAAAACCTACAGCCGCTTGCAGACATTACACATGATGCAAAAGGATTATTTATCGTATCTGCAAACCCGTTAGCTCTTGGCGTTTTAACACCTCCTGGAAAATTAGGGGCAGATATTACTGTTGGGGATGCACAAGTATTCGGAATTGCTGAAGCATTCGGTGGTCCACACTGTGGTTATTTCGCTGTAACGAATAAGTTAATGCGTAAAGTACCGGGCCGTCTTGTTGGGGAAACAGTAGACCAAGATGGACGTCGTGGTTATGTATTGACATTGCAAGCACGTGAGCAGCACATTCGTCGTGACAAAGCGACATCTAATATTTGTTCTAACCAGGCATTGCTGGCACTTGCTTCTTCAGTAGCAATGACAGCCCTTGGAAAACAAGGTATGCAGGAAATGGCGAAACAAAATATCGTGAAGACACGCTTTGCTAAAAATGCTTTTGAAGCAGCTGGTTTTGAAGTTGCTTATCAAGGTGCACACTTCAACGAAATCGTAGTAAATACAAAGCATAATGTGACAATGCTAAACAAAGCATTAATCGAAAAAGGGATTATCGGCGGATTTGACTTAGGTCGTGTTTATCCACAATTAGAAAATCATGCACTCATTGCTGTTACGGAAATCCGTACAAAAGAAGAAATCGAGCAATTAGTTGCAGAAATGGGGGCTTACAATGCATAACGAAAACCAATCACTCATTTTCGAAATTACAAAACCAGGTCGTGTCGGCTACAACTTAGAGCCATTGGATGTTCCTGATTTTGATCTAGAAGAACTTCTGCCGAAAGAGTTAGTACGCCAAGAAGCGGCTGAACTGCCGGAAGTTGCAGAATTAGATATTATGCGTCACTATACAGCACTTTCAAAACGTAACCACGGTGTGGATTCAGGCTTCTACCCGCTTGGTTCTTGTACGATGAAATACAATCCGAAAATCAATGAAACGGTTGCACGCTATGCTGGTTTTGCCAATGTTCACCCATTACAAGATGAGTCAACAGTACAAGGTGCAATGGAATTATTATATGACCTGCAAACATCCCTTCAAGAAATTACAGGTATGGATGAAGTAACATTACAGCCGGCAGCAGGCGCACATGGTGAATGGACAGCATTAATGATGATCCGAGCATTCCATGAGGCAAATGGGGAAGGTCACCGTAACAAAGTAATCGTACCGGACTCAGCTCACGGTACAAACCCGGCTTCTGCTACAGTTGCAGGTTTTGAAACAATCACAATCAAATCAGGTGAAGACGGCTTAGTTGATCTTGAAGATTTACGCCGTGTTGTCGGTCCTGATACAGCAGCGCTTATGCTGACAAACCCGAACACTTTAGGCTTATTCGAAGAAAATATTTTAGAAATGGCTGAAATCGTGCACGGTGTCGGCGGTAAGGTTTACTATGACGGCGCGAACTTAAACGCTGTTATGAGTAAAGCACGTCCTGGCGACATGGGCTTTGACTGTGTTCACTTAAACTTACACAAAACATTTACAGGTCCACACGGTGGTGGTGGTCCGGGTTCAGGTCCAGTCGGGGTAAAAGCGGATTTAATCCCATTCCTGCCTAAACCAGTATTAGTGAAAAAAGAAGATGGTACATTCCACTTCGATTACAACCGTCCACAATCAATCGGTCGTGTAAAACCTTACTACGGAAACTTCGGCATTAATGTCCGTGCATATACGTATATCCGATCAATGGGACCAGATGGCTTAAAGGCTGTAACAGAATATGCTGTACTAAATGCAAACTACATGATGCGCCGTCTGGAAGAGCATTTTGATTTACCGTACGACCGTCATTGTAAGCATGAATTCGTGCTATCAGGCCGTCGTCAGAAAAAATTAGGTGTTCGTACATTGGATATAGCAAAACGCCTTCTTGATTTTGGCTACCATCCACCAACAGTATACTTCCCATTAAATGTGGAAGAGGGTATTATGATCGAGCCAACAGAAACAGAATCAAAAGAGACATTGGATGCATTCTGTGATGCAATGATTCAAATTGCTCAAGAAACAATCGATAACCCATCAATCGTACAAGAAGCACCACATACAACGGTAATCAGCCGTTTAGATGAAACGCGTGCTGCACGTACACCGGTATTACGTTATACAAAAAAAGAAAAAGTAACAATTTCATAAATTGTGACAAAAAGGTCAGAGTTGTTTTCTGACCTTTTTTCTATGAGTAAGGTTAGACTTCTAACGTGTCACTATATAATAGTAGGAACTGCTGATATTCAGACTATTTCAATTCGTTGGGCAGGTGAATGAAAATTAAAAAGCCCTCTACGATGTAGAGAACTTTTAGAATTAGTTTTTCGATTTAACTTTACCTGTCCAAGTTTTGAAACCACCTTGTAATTGGAACAGTTGGCTATAGCCTTTTTTCTTTAATGTCAGCGCTGCTCGTGCACTACGACCAGAGTTTTGGCAATAAAGGTATACAGGCAGGTCTGGACGGATTTCTTTATGACGTGTATTAAGTTGCGTCATCGGAATGTTTCGAGCACCTAAGATGTGTCCCGCTTCAAATTCTTTAGGTTCGCGTAAATCGATTAATTGTGCTTTACGGTAGCCTTCAATAAATTGCTCCTGTGTTAAATTTGTTACGGATTTTTTCAAGCGCATAGAGTTGATTACTACGTAAGCAACGATTACTACTAAAATTACTAGAATCGTATATAAAATTGTCACTGCGATATTGCCCCTTTCTTTCTGTACTATCTATTATAAGAGATGAACTAGAGTTAGTCGAGCGAGTTTGTTAAAATGAATTGGTGGAGGCGAAAAATTGTGAAAAAACAATGGTATTTTATAAATTCGGGTCCATGCAGCCCGGCCTATAACATGGCACTGGATGAAGCATTGCTGGATTGGCATAGCCAAGGGGAAATCCCGCCGGTTATTCGTTTTTATGAGTGGAATCCTGCAACATTATCAATCGGTTATTTCCAGCAAGTACATAAAGATATTAATTTAGAAGCTGTAAAAAAGCAAAACTTAGGTTTCATCCGTCGACCTACAGGTGGACGTGCCGTTTTACATGACCAGGAGCTTACATATTCAGTGATTGTGTCAGAGAGCTACCCAAATATGCCGGAAACCGTTACAGAGGCATATCGTGTCATTAGCGAAGGAATTTTACAAGGGTTCCGTCTTTTAGGACTGGACGCTTATTTTAGTGTGCCGGAGACGAAGGAACAACTGGATGATCTGAAGAAACCGAAGAGCGCGGTATGTTTTGATGCGCCGAGCTGGTATGAGCTTGTGGTTGAAGGGAAAAAAGTAGCGGGCAGTGCGCAAACACGTCAAAAAGGTGTAATTTTGCAGCATGGCGCCATTTTACTTGATCTGAACGAAGAACTGCTGCTATCGGTATTTAATTTTGCTACGGCTGAGGCTAAAGAAAAAATGCGGAAAAAGTTACCCGAAAAAGCGGTTGCGATGAATCAGTTTGTCGACACACCATTCACAGTCGAGCAATGTGTAGACGCATTTTCTAAAGGATTTGAAATAGCTTTGAACATAGAACTAATTCCTTATGTATTAACAGAGCAGCAAACTCAATATGTAGAACAATTGATGCAAAATAAATATTTGACAGATGAATGGAATTTCAAAAAATAGATTACGAACGTGTGTTTTTATTTTTTGCAAAAAAATTTTTATACCCGAAACGTTGATATAGATGGATTCAACAAAAACAAAAAAAAATCAACCCCTTGTTTGAAAAAAAGATTTATTGTAATCTTTTTTAAGTGAAATTATATAACCCAACATATAGAATGGTATTTAATAAATTAGCACAATATATGGTATAAAATGTGTTTAGTTTACATTCGTGAAGGGAACCTTAAAATTATTAAATCGTTCAAAGGGGGCTTACGCGGTGGCAAGTGTTTTAGAACAATCCATCCAAGTCAATCAATTAAATCAAGATATTGAGCAATTTCCTCAAGTGCACCCGATCACACCGGATATGCATATTACGCATAAAGGTGTATCTCGTCTTGTAATGATTGACCGTTATTCTTTTAAAGATACGGAAAAGAAAACATTAAAAACAGGGGATTTTGTTGTTTTGACAGTTAAACAAGATCCTAAATTCCCGGCGCGTGGACTTGGCATTATTCATTCGATTAATCAGGAAAAGAAAACCGCCCTTATTAAAATTGACGAAGATTACCGTCATGTATTAGAAGGCGAAGAACAAGAGACAGGTATTATCGAACGGTCATTGGATATTATTGAAAAGCCGCTCGAAATTTTTTATGAGCAAATTGCGAAGCGTAATGCGACAGGCTTAGCCTCAGTTGAAAAAACAGAAGAAAAGCGCAAGGAATGGTTCGGGAAGTTTTACGAAGAGCTTGTGTCGATGAACTTTATCCCTGCAGGACGTGTAATTTACGGAGCAGGTTCAGAAACAGAAGTAACATTCTTCAACTGTTATGTAATGCCATTTGTAGCCGATTCCCGTGAAGGCATCAGTGATCACCGCAAGCAAGTAATGGAAATTATGAGCCGTGGTGGTGGTGTTGGTACGAACGGTTCGACACTTCGCCCTCGCAATACATTGGCACGCGGTGTAAACGGTAAATCAAGCGGATCAGTAAGCTGGCTAGATGATATTGCCAAACTGACACATCTTGTTGAGCAAGGTGGATCGAGACGTGGAGCCCAAATGATTATGCTGGCAGATTGGCATCCGGATATTGTGGAGTTTATCATTTCAAAAATGCAAAATCCGCGTATTCTGCGTTATTTGATCGAGAATACAGCAGACGAAACAATTATTCGTCTTGCAAAAGAAAAATTAAAATTCAAGCCTTTAACACAGCAGGAAGATGCGATGTATCAAGGCATTGTGAACTATAAAAATATTGAAGGTTTTGGCGGATTTAACGAAGCGATTATTCGTGACGCTGAAACAAAGCTGCGTGATGGCGGAACGTATTCAGTCCATAATCCGGATTTCCTGACAGGCGCTAATATTTCGGTTACATTAACAAAAGAGTTTATGGATGCTGTAGAAAACGATCAGGACTTCGAATTGCGCTTCCCGGATGTAGAGAACTACACTCCGGCTCAAATGCTGGATTACAATGAAAAATGGCATGAAGTTGGCGATGTTCGCGAGTGGGAGAAACTTGGTTACCCGGTTCGTACGTACCGCACTATCAAAGCAAAAGAACTGTGGAATTTAATCAATGTCTGCGCAACATATGCAGCAGAACCGGGGATTTTCTTCATTGATAACGCCAACGACATGACAAACGCAAAAGCGTACGGTCAGAAAGTTGTTGCGACAAATCCGTGCGGAGAACAACCATTAGCACCATATTCCGTTTGTAACTTAGCTGCTGTTAACCTGGCGAAGTTTGCAAACAAAGAAACGAAAACAGTTGATTTTGAAGCGTTACGCAAAACGGTAAAAGTTGGCGTACGTATGCAGGACAATGTTATCGATGCAACACCGTACTTCCTGGAAGAAAATAAAAAGCAGGCACTAGGTGAACGTCGAGTTGGTCTTGGTGTAATGGGTCTTGCCGATTTGTTAATCTACTGTGAAAAAGAATACGGTTCTGAAGAAGGCAATGCACTAGTAGATGAAATCTTCAAGACAATTGCGGTTGCAGCGTATGAAGAGTCCGTTGAACTGGCAACAGAGCGAGGCAGCTTCCCGTTCCTTGAAGGACAAACAGAAGCTGAAACAGCACGTTTACGTGAAGCATTCATTAACACAGGCTTCATGAAAAAAATGCCACAGCAGATTCGCGAAAATATTGTGGCAAACGGTATTCGTAACTCGCATTTATTGACGGTGGCGCCAACTGGATCCACAGGTACAATGGTCGGAGTTGCAACAGGGCTTGAACCTTACTTCAGCTTCACTTACTATCGTTCAGGTCGTCTAGGGAAGTTTATTGAAGTAAAAGCTGAAATTGTAAAAGAGTATTTAGATGCGAACCCGGGTGTGGATGAGAATAATTTACCGGACTGGTTCAAATCATCAATGGAACTTTCTGCTGAAGCACATGCAGATGTTCAATGTATCATTCAGAACTGGATTGATTCATCAATTTCGAAAACAGTAAACGCACCAAAAGGCTATGGAGTAGAGCAAGTACAAAAAGTGTACGAGCGTCTATACCGTGGCGGTGCTAAAGGTGGTACAGTGTATGTCGATGGATCTCGTGATACACAAGTATTAACTTTAAAAGCTGAAGAAGCAAATTCAGATGAGCAATTAGAGTTTGAAGAATTAAAACAATCGGAAGACCAAGTTAAACGTCAAGTGGTGTTAGTGGATACAATTAAACCATTAACAGATACTGACGTGACAATTGGTTCTGAAGTTGGCAATACATGCCCGGTTTGCCGTCAAGGTACGGTGGAAGAAATGGGCGGCTGCAACACATGTACAAACTGCGGTGCGCAGCTGAAATGCGGTTTATAAAATAAAGAAACGCAACCCATATAATATGGGTTGCGTTTTGCTTTTTGGAAAGATACTCACCACACTCACCCTAAAAACGTAACCGGCCGGTAGCAGGACTTACTAATGGCCATGCACGTACGTCGATTTTTTTAGAGAAGTGCAGGATCGGCTGATCATTTTCCAAAATAATTCCTTGCTTGGACAGCGTTGTATTAAGGGTGATTTCACCTTCTGCTTGTTGTAAAATCCATGGGTGGTGCAAAATATCACAGCGCACCGGGACACCTGAAGCATTTAATGTGTAGAAGCAGTAACGCTCTGCCATCCATTCTTCAAATGATCCTTTTACCGCGATAAACGGTTCGGAAACGGGATTATAGCGGGCCGCGAATACAATGTCTGATTGATCGCGCCTTTTGCTTTCAAACAGTACGGTATCTCCTAAATTTTTAATTTCCATCTTAGCGTAATGATACGGTAAATGGAAAAATGTCCGGGCACCTTTTACAGCCGGCCAATTATCCGCATCTAAACTGAAAAAATAAATGCCCGGTTTTCCATCAATCGTTACATAGGTGCGCACATTAAGTTCAGGAAATTCAGCGGTACCTGGAACTGGCGGCAATCCTCGAAGCCTCACACCGGACATGCGAAACGGGACAATCCCAACCCAGCACACACCGTCATATGCATCTAATTCCATCGCATTTGGAACTAACTTCCGTAAAACCTCATATTTAACGGGATAATGGGCGAATAACAAGTCACTCCACGTTTGTTTCATCCCCCAAGGTAAATTCGGCAGTCGCCAAGGACGATGACTGTCATCCCATCTGTTTTCTTTTATGTTTAGGAGCTCCACCACAGATAGTCACTTCCTTCACATCTATTGTATTTGATAAAATTTCTTGAACCGGATTAAAACCGTTCACGGATTTGTTTTTTCCGCATCCATTGGGTAGCAACCCATTTCTCGCCTCGTATTACTGGCTCACCGCTATGAAGGGTAAGTTCATTTAATTTTTGATTATTGTAGAAATATTCAAAGTAGACCGCTGAACCTCTCTCCGGTACAGTTACGATACCCAAATTAGGAAACGTTGTAACGCCTCCTTCTTCCACATTATTTAAGTAGACTACTAACGTGCTAATGCGATTATTACTGCTTGAAGGGTGATTTGGACCGAAGAAATCAAAGTGTGCCTTGAATTCCTGACCGGGTTCGTAATGTAAAACTTGTAGACCCTCGGCATGTTCGATTGGAAGATGCATCAGGCTGCTAATACGTTTTTCGATTACTGAAATAAGCGGATTTTCATTTTCCTCAAAAAACATACCACTGCTCGTACGAATCGGACTTACTTCTTTTTTTGCTAATTTGGATCTTTCCAAACGCGAAGAAGCACAATCGATTAAATTCTGACATTCCTCATCACTTAAAACATTCGAAAACTTTACAATGAGCGGTTCTTCATTAAGAACTTCTGCTGTTATCGTACGATTGTCAAGTGAATAAACAGATTGAATAGGTAAAATCGAAACTTCTGTTGTCATATGTTATATCCTTCCGCAATTGCTTCAAAGTTAGTACAAAAACATTACTCTCACTTTTTATGTAGGATAAGAATGTATTTCTACTTCGATACATATTATACCATTTAATTGAATTTAATGGTATTTAAGTAATGGGGTAATAATAAAAAAAAATTATGACTGATTCCTAAGTGCTAGTATTTGTAAGTTTTAACTAGCAATTAAGATTGATAAGAAGAAGTTATGGATTTACATAAATAACCTATTATTTTGTTTATGTCTTATTTAAAGTAAAATAATGGAATAAGAGTGAGCTATGGAGGAGGAAAGCAAATGATTATTGGATTACACCATGCACAAATAACAATTCCCCAAGGTACTGAGGAAGCAGGGAAAAATTTTTATTGCAAAGTTTTAGGTTTAAATGAAATTTCAAAACCTTCTGCACTGCAGGGGCGAGGGGGCTTTTGGCTGCAAGTAGGAAATCAGGAAGTGCATGTAGGAACAGAAGATGGCTTTAATCGGCTCACTACTAAAGCGCATCTCGCCTACGAAGTTGAAGATATTTCCTATTGGAGAAAAGTATTGTTGGAAAATGAGATCGAGATTTTGGACTCCGTACCTATTCCTAATTATGAACGGTTTGAGCTTAGAGACCCTTTCGGAAATAGAGTTGAGATGATTCAACAAATCTAATTTATTGCAGTCTATTCTTATTGTCCACATCAGAATTTGATAATAGCCCAATGATTTCTTTATTCTGCGAACGTATGTCTTTGAGGATTCTTTCAATTGCCAATGTGGTAAAGGTAATGACGATTAGTAACGCAAATATTAGAAAGCCCATTTTTGTAACCCCCTATTCTCAAAATAGTTTTTCAAACATTATATCAATGTTAAGTAGAATAGTTAATTATTTCTAATAACCTCCGTCTAATTAATGCTGGTAAATTTATCGGAAATCGCGTATCATTGTATGGTAGTTTTAAACTATCAGGTATATCCTGCAAATATATTGAATGATAGGTGAAAAAAATGAATTATCAAGTATTATTGTATTATCATTACACAACGATTGAAGATCCTGCTGCTTTTTCAGAAGAGCATTTAGCTGCATGTAAGGAAATTGGTTTAAAAGGTCGTATTTTAGTTGCCCGTGAAGGGATTAACGGTACGGTTTCAGGTACGATTGAGCAAACACAAAGCTATATCGATATGATGGAAGCACATCCATTGTTCAAAGGGATTGTTTTCAAAATCGATCCAGCAGAAGGCCATGCGTTCAAAAAAATGCATGTACGTCCACGTCCAGAGCTTGTACACTTAGGCTTGGAAGAAGATGTGAACCCGCATGAATTAACAGGTCGCTATTTATCTCCAGAGCAATTCCTGGAAGAGATGAAAGACGAAAATACAGTCGTACTAGATGTACGAAACACATATGAATATGATGTCGGTCACTTCCGCGGCGCAATTCGTCCAGAAGTAAAGAATTTCCGTGATACACCGCAATGGGTACGTGAAAACCGTGAACTGTTCGAAGGTAAAAATGTATTAACATATTGTACAGGCGGAATCCGCTGTGAAAAATTCTCAGGCTGGATGAAGCGCGAAGGTTTCGGTGATGTTGGTCAATTACATGGCGGCGTTGCAACATACGGTAAAGATCCGGTTGCTAAAGGTCAGCTATGGGATGGTCAAATGTACGTATTCGATGAGCGTCTGACAGTGCCGATTAACCAGGTGGAACACGTGATTGTTGGACGTGACCACTTTGATGGAACACCATGTGAACGCTACATTAATTGTGCTAACCCTGAATGTAATGAGCAAATCATTGCATCAGAGGAAAACGAAGCGAAGCATTTAGGTGGCTGTACAATCGAATGTACAAAACATGAACGCAATCGCTATATCGTCCGTCATAACTTAACGGTAGAGCAAGTACAACAAGCGATTGAATTATTAGAAGCTGAAGCTACAGTAAAATAGATTTTAAAATGCATCTCTCAATAGGGATGCATTTTTCTTTTTTGTAAAAAAACATCCTTTTGTAAATTCAATGTAAATAGATTTTTCTAAATATTCATTGCGAATTGCCGATTTTCTGTATTTCTTACATTGTTCAATAAAGATTTGAACATAATATCGGCATATTTCCTTTTCCTTTATAAATAAATTATTAAATTCCTCATAGAAATCCCTCATATTTGTTAAATAATCTCTTAAATATTTACAATTTACACTCATTAATTTAAATTTTCTGATTTAACTGAATGATCTTACATAATAAAAAGACCATTTCTTCATAATTTACATAAGGTTTACATGTTTAATACATGATATTAATTTTATGAATGTATTGTTAAGGCAGGTAGAAAACATTCATGTTGATGGAGGATTGAAGTATGTTGAAAAAAACATGTTACTTCATTGGGTTAACAATTCTAATGGTAGTATTAGCAGCTTGCAGTAATGAAGATTCTACGGAGTCATCTTCTGGCGGCGGAGACTTAGTAACGATTTCAGGTTCTACATCAGTTGGACCTTTAGCAGAGAAATTAGCAGCAAAATATGAAGAAACAGAAGACGTTAAAATTGAAATAAATCAAATTGGTTCATCAGCAGGAATTACAAATGCGATTAACGATGTCTCACAAATTGGGATGTCATCTCGTGATCTGAAGCAGGAAGAAATCGACTCCGGTATTCAAGAGTTGGTCATTGCTTATGACGGGATTGTAGTTGTTGCACACCCATCAAACCCAGTTAAAGATTTAACGATGGAACAAGTGAAACAAATCTTCACAGGTGAAATCACTAACTGGAAAGAAGTAGGCGGTAAAGATATGGAAATCGTCGTTGTTTCACGTGAGGACGGATCAGGTTCCCGTGATGCATTCCAGGAAATCGTCGACTATGAATCAGGACAATTGATTCGTAATGCAATTGTAGCAAGCGGAAACGGAAATATTAAAACAACGGTTGCAATGAATAAGCATGCGATAGGATTCATCTCATTCGAATATATCGATGAAACTGTTTCAGCAATGGACATTAATGGAGTAAAGGCAGAAGCGGGCAATGTATTGGAAGGTAAATATAAATTATCTCGTCCATTCCTATTTGTTTATAAAGAGAACGTTCCGGAAGCAGCAACAAAGTTTATGGATTTCATTTTAACTGCTGATGGACAAGAGATTGTGGAAGAAGCAGGAGCGATTCCATTAACGAAATAATTAGTGCTGGAGGATAAATTTGTGAATACACAAAACAGAAACGAAGTAGAACAGCAAATAAGCAAAGGCAATAAGCGAAAATACTTTTTAGAAAGCTTATCATCGAAAATATTTTTAGCATGTGCGCTTCTATCGGTAGTGAGCTTACTACTAATCGTAGGATTCGTATTTTATAAAGGTGCAAACCCATTCGTAACAGGCGGTTATAGCTTCTTCGACTTCCTTTTTGGCAGTGATTGGGTACCATCAGAAGATAAATTCGGTATTTTCCCGATGATTGTTGCATCAATTTACGCAACGATCGGAGCACTTGTAATCGGGGTGCCAATCGGGTTATTAACAGCGATTTTCTTGGCGGAGATTGCGCCGAAATCAGTAGCTAAAATCGTATCACCGGCAATTCAGCTGTTGGCTGGTATTCCGTCAGTATTATACGGGGTATTCGGTTTAGCGATTATCGTTCCGTTTTTACAGGATAATCTTGGATTAGCACGTGGACAAAGTTTAATCGCAGTCATTTTAGTACTGGCGATTATGATGTTACCGACAATTGTAACAGTTGCCGAAACTGCGATTCGTGCAGTGCCGAAAACATATCGTGAAGGTTCACTTGCTTTAGGTGTTTCACAAATAGGAACAATCTTTAAAGTTGTTGTACCGGCTGCGAAATCAGGTATTATGGCAGCTATCGTTCTTGGATTAGGCCGTGCATTAGGCGAAACGATGGCCGTAATTTTAGTTGCAGGTAACTCACTGATTATCCCGACAAGCCTGACAGACAGTGTACGTCCATTGACGACAAACATTGCGCTTGAAATGGGCTATGCAGCAGGAACACATCAGGAAATGCTGTTTGCAACAGGGATTGTATTATTCTCATTCATCTTAATATTAAACTTTGTATTAGCACGTATTACAGCGAAGGGGGCTCAGTAACATGCGACAATTTAAAGACAATATGTTTCGCGGCTTACTTTGGGGTTCCGCATTTGTATCAGTAGCCGTATTAGTTGTAATCGTTGGCTATATTTTCTATAAAGGTTTTTCATATATCAGTTTGGATTTCATATTCGGTGATTATTCGCCAACAGGTGGCGGCGGGATTTTCCCGATGATTGTCACAACAATTTTAACGATAGTCATTTCACTTTTAATCGCAACGCCAATCGGAATCTTGGCTGCCGTTTATTTACATGAGTATGCAAAACAAGGACGTCTTGTACGCATCATTCGCTATGCGACAGAAAGTTTAACAGGGATTCCATCGATTATATATGGTTTATTCGGTGCCGTATTCTTCGTAGTGATTTTGAAGTTGGGGATGTCGATTATCGCAGCATCATTAACATTAACGATTATCGTATTACCGGTCATTATACGTACGACAGAAGAAGCATTGAAAACAGTGCCGGCAACATATCGTGAAGGTTCTCTGGCACTAGGAACAACAAAACTGCAAACATTAATTAAAGTTATTTTGCCAAGTGCAATGCCGGGAATTTTATCAGGGATCATTTTATCAATCGGCCGTATTGTCGGTGAATCGGCAGCGATTTTCCTGACTGCAGGGACAGTGGCGGCAATGCCATCAAGTATTTTCTCGTCTGCACGTACATTAACGGTCCACTCGTATTTAGTGACACAGGAAGCCGGCGATATAGGCCTTGCAGCAGCAATCGGAATTGTTTTAATCGTCATTATTTTAGTATTGAATTTAACGGCAACATATATCTCGAAAAAGTTAAACAAAGCGGACTATTAAAAGGAGCGGAACCTATATGACTATGACTATTTCTAAAGCATCAATTTTTAAAACAACGACGACTTCTACGGGCGCTTTACCAACAAAAATTAAAGTGAATGATTTAAACCTTTATTATGGTGAAAAGCAAGCGTTATTCAATGTAAATCTGGACATTAAAGAAAAGGAAGTTACGGCATTGATCGGTCCTTCAGGCTGCGGTAAATCAACATTTTTACGAACATTAAACCGGATGAATGATCTGATCGACGGTGTACGCGTCATCGGGAACATTCATATCGACGGCGAAAATGTATATGAATCAAGCGATGTCATCAGACTTCGTACAAGAGTAGGGATGGTATTCCAAAAGTCGAATCTGTTCCCGATGAGCATCTATGACAATGTTGCCTATGGTCCACGTATGCAAGGAATTAAAAACAAAAAAATTCTGAATGAAATTGTAGAAGAGTCTTTACGCGGTGCAGCAATCTGGGATGAAGTAAAGGATCGTCTAAAGTCATCAGCATTAGGCCTTTCTGGCGGTCAGCAACAACGTATTTGTATCGCACGTGCAATCGCAAT
Organism: Solibacillus sp.; assembly: GCF_040273735.1. NCBI lineage: Bacteria > Bacillati > Bacillota > Bacilli > Caryophanales > Caryophanaceae > Solibacillus > Solibacillus sp. Next base: position 296,410 of record NZ_JBELZM010000002.1, read on the forward strand.
GAAGCCAGATGTTATTTTAATGGACGAGCCGACTTCGGCACTTGACCCGATTTCTACATTGAAAGTAGAAGAACTAATTACACAAATGAAAAAAGACTATACAATCGTTATTGTAACGCACAACATGCAACAAGCAGCGCGTATTAGCGATAAGACGGCATTCTTCTTAAATGGGGAAGTCATCGAATATGATGATACGAATGTTATTTTCTCAACGCCAAAAGATGAGCGTACAGAAGATTATGTAACAGGACGATTCGGATAAAAGGGGGATTTTGGAATGATTCGCGAAAATTTCGAAAAGAACATGCTTGAACTGCAGGATAAAATGGGTGAAATGGTCGACTTGACGGTTGTAGCGATGGAAAAGGCATTTAAAGCACTTCAGGAGCAGGATATGGTGTTGGCACTGGATGTCATTGAAGAGGACAATTACATTGATGATCTGGAAAATGAAATCAATCAAATGGCAATATGGCTGATGGCGAAAGAGCAGCCGGTAGCCCGCGACATGCGCCGAATTATCAGTGTCATCAAAATGTCGTCGGATATCGAGCGAATTGCAGACTTTGCGGTAAATACAGCAAAAGCAACGATTCGCATTAGCAAAGCTGAAACGATTTTAGATAGAACATCATTAGTCGAAATGAAAAATGTCGCGATGGATATGCTGAAAAAATCAATGAAGGCATTTATCGATGCGGATATTGCATTGGCAAAAGAAGTAGGAGAGCTTGATGATATCGTAGATCGTAATAATCATGAAAACTATGCACTTTTAACTGAGTATTTAAAAGAAAGTCCTCAAGAAATCGAGCAAACATTGCAATTGTTATTCATTAACCGCTTTGTTGAACGAGCAGCGGACCATATTACAAATATGGCGGAATCAACAGCCTACTTTATTAAAGGGCAGCTATTTGATTTAAATTAGCTTTCTTCAGCAGATTTTATGCTTAGGCAAAGCAGTACGCACAGGGACCATCTATATAGATAGAGGTTAATAGAATTTTGGTCAATTTTCATCGGGTGTTCAAATGCCTGCTGAAAGAAGTTAATGCCTCCGGCGAATGTCACAGATTCGGTAAGGGTTTCTTTACGAGAGCGCAATCCGAATCTTGGCACAATTACGCCGAGGCGTAATTGATTAGAGAAGCGGGGAATCATTAATGACGAAAAAAATATTAGTCGTTGAAGATGACGAAAATTTAGTGAATTTACTGCATATTTATTTAGTTAAGGACAGCTATGAAGTCCATAGTGTACGAACTGGAAAAGAGGCATTGGCTGCAATCCATACATTTGAACCCGATGCGATGCTGCTTGATTGGATGCTTCCGGATATGGAAGGAATCGAGATTTGCCGTCAAGTCCGCTTCAAGCATGATTTTCCGATTGTCATGATCAGTGCTCGTACGGATGAATTGGATATTGTACTGGCCCTTGAAATGGGGGCGACAGAATATATCCGAAAACCGTTTGGATTCAGAGAAATGCTGACACGCTTAAGAATCCATTTAAAACGCTATGAAAAAGAGTTACAGCAGCAAGAGCGTGTCTCACAAATGTTGATCGGTCCGTTTCGTGTAGATCTGGTCATGTTCAAAGTGTATAAGGACGAAGTGGAAATTCCTTTGACAAAGCGCGAGTTTAAATTGCTGCTTCATTTGCTGGAGCAGCCGGGCAATATTAAATCTCGTGAAGAAATTATTGATATACTAGATTTTACAAAAGGGGATCGCCGTACAGTCGATGTACATATACGCAGGCTTCGTGAAAAAATTGAAGAAGAGCCGAGCTCACCGAAATGGATTAAAACAAAAAGTGGATTAGGTTATTATTTCAACCTTTCATCACAGGAAGTGACGTACAGTTCATAAGTTAAAAAACATTTTGGAGCGAGTGAAAGTTTCAAGATGTTTTTTTATGCTGTAATTTACATCATTTCTTTTACAAATGCAACGGCAACGGATTATACTTAGAAAAGTAGATTGATGAGGAGGTCTGAATATGTCTGAACAAAATGAAAAAAAGAAATTAAGCCTGCAGGAATTAGTGAAGCAACAGCTGGAAGCGAAGAAAAATAATGCAGCTGGCAACAAAGGTAATTTAAAAGGTGATACATCAACGAAAAAGATGAAAAGCCAACAAACAAAGAAAACGAGCAATACCCGTCGTAAAATGGGCGTGTAATGATGAGAACCCGGGCAAACGAAAATTTGCCCGGGTTTTTATTTTGTCAAAGTGATTCCAGATGATTGGTCGATCGTCTTTATGGAGGAAGGGGGGCTGTAAGGTTGAGACGGGAAGTTTTTGAAGCACATTACGACGCTGTTTATAAATACATACGCTATTTAACGAATGATACAGACTTAACACATGATTTACTGCAAGAAACCTTTTACCGCTTTTATCAGAAAAATTATACCGAATATGAACGGACTTATTTAATGAAAATTGCCAGAAATCTCGTATACGACCATTATCGCAGGAAAAAGATTATTGGCTTTTTTCAGTTGAAAACGGAGCCCATTGCAGTTGGAGATCTGCCGGAAACAGTAGTCGAGCGCAATGCGGATAATGAAAAACTGTATACAGCACTTCAGCAAATTAAATGGAATTATCGCGAAGTAATCGTGCTGCGTTACATAGAAGAGTATTCGGTAAAAGAGACGGCGATGATCTTAAGCTGCAGTGAAGTGAAAGTGAAGAATAATACGGCGCGCGGTTTAAAAGCATTACGGGAACTGTTAGGAGGGGAAGAGGATGTTTGATGATGAAAAGTTAAGTCAGCTCAAGAAGATTCAAGTAGATCCAGAAAAAAAGGAAGAGGACTTCAATAAAATTCAGCAACGCCTCAATTCTAAACCTTTTCATTGGCAAATCCCTGCAGTAATTATAGCGATTGCGTGCATCACGCTGTTTTTAGTCGGAACATTTCCACCAAAGCAGCAAATCACTTCTGACAATATGGATAGTAACTCACTGCAAGCGGTTTATTATATGCAATGGGAAGGGGATCCCGAGTCGACACTGCAAGCAGGTGTGAAAAAAGTGAAAGATGAAGAAACATTAATGGAGATGGAAAGCTTATTGAAACAGTTGGTGCAAACTGATATTCAAGTACAAGACCCTCATATTTACCAAAGCTACCGATTGCAGTTTGAAGATAACAGAACGATGCGCCTCCAAGAATACCATGGAAGCGAAGTAATGTATTACCGGGATATAGGTACAGGGCAAATATATCTGTCAAACGAAAATTCGTTGCAGGAAATTATCAATTTACATGAACCAGCAGACCGAAATTTATCGTTAATCATTGGCATAGTACTCATCACACTGTTACTGTTTGCGACGAATGAGTTGAGAAAAAAGATGCGCGACCCAGACGATCCGAAACGTTACATACCGATGCATTCAACCTATTGGCAAAGTACAGTAGAAATCCTGTCTGTTTTAATCTTGCTTTTGTTCATTTTTGCATCACATCTCCATCTGTTTCAGCTTATAGCATTTTTAGTTTTGTCGGCACTTATTAACATTCTCTTGGAAGTAAAGCACGGCAAAAATAAATGGCGCATCGTGCAGTTTTTATTGTGGAAATTATATGCTGGAGCATATATGTATTTAATTTTATGGCTTTAATATAAGATATCAGTTTACCTTTTAGAAAACGGTTAGCTTAATTTCACTATCTTTCTGAATACTTTGACAATCGAATCTTTCCCCCTTACGATATTAATAAGATACTAGAAGGGGTGGAAGCATGACGACGATAGAAAAAGCAAGACAACTCGACGAATTGGATGGACTGCGGAAATATTCAGATGAGTTTTATAAAAAAGAAGGACAGATTTACTTGGACGGCAATTCGCTCGGGTTGCTGTCTAAGCGGGCGGAGCAGTCGGTGCATACGCTGCTTAACTCATGGAAAGATAATGGAATCGACGGTTGGACAAACGGGGAGCATCCGTGGTTTTATTTCTCCGAAAAGCTGTCAGCGATGTGCGCTCCTTTAATAGGTGCCAAAAGTGAAGAAGTAATTCTAACTGGCTCGACAACAACAAACTTGCACCAGTTGTTGGCCACGTTTTTCAAGCCGACTGCGGCACGGTATAAAATTTTGGCAGACGAACTGAACTTTCCGTCGGACTTATATGCGATTGCCAGTCAAATTGCTTTGCACAATTTGCCGGAAAGCAGTATGCAGCTGGTAAAAAGTGAAGACGGGCAAACAATCACTACTGAAGCCATCATCGAAGAGATGACCGACGATGTGGCGGTTGCGGTTCTGCCGGCCGTCTTATACCGCAGTGGCCAAGTGTTGGATCTGCGGGCAATTACGGAAGCAGCACATGAACGTGGCATATTGGTCGGATTTGATCTATGCCATTCAATCGGTTCCGTTCCGCATCATCTTCATGAAATCGGTGCAGATTTTGCTTTTTGGTGCAATTATAAGCATTTGAACGGTGGTCCGGGCTCAGTTGCAGGTTTGTATATTCATGAAAAACATTTTGGTACAGCACCGGGACTGGCTGGGTGGTTTGGCTCGGCTAAGGAAAAACAGTTTGATTTAGATGTAACAATAAAAGCTGCACCGCATGCAGGGGCTTACCAGATCGGTACTCCGCATATATTAAGCCTGGCACCGATTGAAGGCGCACTGTCCCTGTTTGAAGAGGCGGGCATCGAAGCGGTTCGTGAAAAATCCCTCGCGTTGACACAATTTATGATGGATTGTATTGAGCAGGAGTTGCCAAATACGTTTACATTCGGCAATCCTATTGATAACACACGTGGCGGCCATCTGTTTTTAGTGCATGACGAGGCGGCAAGAATTTGTAAATCATTAAAAGAATATGGCGTTGTACCTGATTTCCGTGCACCGAATGGTATCCGCCTGGCGCCGGTTGCGCTTTACAATTCCTTTGAGGAAGTATGGCAGTCAGTGCAGATTTTAAAAGTCATTGTCACAAACAAAACTTATGAGAAATACGAAAATAAACGAGACATCATTGCATAAGGAGTGATTCAGTGGAGAAACGATCTATTTCGGATTTGCAGCACAAGCTGAAGGATGAGAAGGGGATTCATACGGATTTTCGTGAAGATATGACGTACAGTGATTATTTGAGCCTGGATTCCCTTCTAAACAGTCAAAACCGTCTTTCCGACCATCATGATGAGATGCTGTTTATTATTATTCACCAAGTGAGCGAACTTTGGATGAAGCTCATCATTCATGAGATGCACGGTGCGATACAAGCGATTGAAAAAGGAGAAATGCAGCCTGCATTTAAAATGCTCGCACGTGTATCGAAAATTCAAATGCAGATTATTCAGGCGTGGGACGTGCTGGCAACGATGACTCCGGCGGAATATTTGCAGTTTCGGGATGAACTGGGTAAAGCATCAGGTTTCCAAAGCTATCAATATCGATTAATCGAGTTTGCACTTGGCTATAAAACACCGTATATACTTAAAATCTATGAGAAAGAACCGGATATTCTTGCAGTTCTTAAAGAGGCGTATGATGCGCCCAGCATTTATGATGTGGCGATACAAGCATTGGCTAAAGCAGGATTGCCAATAACTGAAGCTTTGCTAAACCGTGATTTTTCGGTAGTATATAGTGGTGACGATTCAGTTGCCGCCGCATGGAAAACCGTCTATGAAAATATCGATACGTACTGGGATTTATACCAGCTTGGTGAAAAGCTCGTCGATATTGAAGATTCCTTGCAGCAGTGGCGTTTCCGTCATATGAAAACGGTCGAGCGCATTATTGGCTTTAAAGTGGGCACAGGCGGCTCATCAGGGGTCAATTATTTGCGAAAAGTGCTTGATCACCGCTTTTTCCCTGAACTTTGGGATTTGCGGACAGTACTATAGCTTAGGTTAGACAGATGAGTGGAGTGAGACAGATGGAGAAGAGTAAAGGACAGTGGTCAAGTAAGTTAGGATTTGTATTAGCGTCAGCTGGTGCAGCGATTGGGCTCGGGGCAATTTGGAAAATGCCTTATGTAGCCGGTCAAAGTGGAGGTGGCGCATTCTTCCTGATTTTTGTGCTGCTGACATTAATTATCGGGCTGCCAATGCTTTTATCGGAATATATTATCGGGCGTGCCACACAAAAAGAGGCGGTTACTGCCTATAAAGTATTGGCGCCGAATACGAAGGCTTGGGCTTGGATTGGTAAGCTCGGCATTATTGGCTGTTTCTTATTATTATCGTTTTACAGTGTAGTTGGCGGTTGGATTTTTGTTTACAGCGGGGTTTCGGTTGTTGGTGAAGTTATCGCGCCGACTGTGGAACCAGGGGCATTTTTCGGACAAGTAACAGGTACACCTTGGATTGCTTTACTCGGTCTGGGATTATTTACATTGGCGAATGTTGTGATCATTGCGCTTGGTGTTCAAAACGGGATTGAAAAGGCAAATAAATTCATGATGCCGTTACTGTTTATTATGTTTTTTATTTTAGTTGTAAGAGCCGTAACATTGGACGGAGCAATGGAAGGGATTAAGTTTTTCCTGTATCCGGACTTTTCGAACATTACCGGTGAATCAATATTGTATGCGTTAGGGCAATCATTTTTTGCGCTGGCTGTTGGATTCTCATGTTTAGTTACATATAGTTCTTATTTAAAGAAAGATGTGAGCTTACCGAATTCAGCAGGTTCTGTTGTAGGATTAAGTATTTTCGTATCCTTTTTGGCGGGACTGGCGATTTTCCCGGTTGTATTTGCCTTTGATATGGAAGTGGCGAGCGGACCGCCATTATTGTTCATGGTATTGCCTGCAGCGTTTTCGCAAATGCCTTTTGGTGAACTGTTTTTAGCACTGTTTTTAATTCTGTTTTTATTTGCAACATTAACGTCATCGTTTAGTATGTATGAAATTATCGTTGCTGCTATTATAGAAAAATGGAACATCAGCCGCGCAAAAATTACAATCATCATTGGTATCTTTGTATTCATCGCTTCGATTCCTTCGACATTAACGTACAGTACATTAGGTGATGTTTCGATTTTTGGACGCAATATTTTTGATTTCACAGACTTTTTAGTGTCGAATATCATTTTACCGATCGGCAACCTGCTTATCGCGATCTTCATTATTCATATAATGGATAAAAACATCGTGAAAAGCGAGCTGTTGCATGGAAGTAAAATGGGTGAAGGCTTTTACAAAACATATCGCTTTTTAATGACCTTCGTGGTACCGACAGTCATTGTCGTAGTCTTAGCATATTTAGTCATTCAATATTAGGGGTGAAACCATGTGGATTGATATTACACAAACGATGCAAAACGGAATGCCGAACTGGCCGGGGGATACACCGTTTTCTTTTGAAGTAGGATATACGAAACAACAGACGGGCTCGGTCAATATCGGGCGGATGACGACTTCGCTGCACACGGGTACACATGCAGATGCACCGTTTCACTTTAACAGTGAAGCTGAGACAATCGAGCAATTGGATGTAAATGTATATATCGGTGACTGCGTGATCGTGGATTGTATTGGGCATGAAGTAATTACAGCTCAATCGCTGGCATCGATGGATTTCCAAAGTGTAAAGCGTGTACTGCTTAAAACAGTTGATCAGCTTAGTGAAGCATTTCCGGAAACTATTCCAGTCATTCATCCGGATGTCGCGCCGTTTTTAAAGGGGCGCGGTGTAATATTGCTTGGTATTGACAATCCTTCCGTTGACCCGTTGGACAGTAAGGAAGTATTGGCACATCACAAGCTGTACGAACATGGCATTCATATACTTGAAGGGCTCGATTTAAGGCATATTAAGCAAGGTCTTTATGAACTGATCGCACTGCCGCTAAAAATAGCAGGTGCTGACGGTGCACCTGTCCGTGCGGTCGTTCGTAAAAAAGTTGATAAAGCAGAATAATGATGAGAAGCTTACGATTAAACATTCGTAAGCTTCTTTTTTTGAAAATTTTCCCTTCTCAATATAAAAGTCCATTGTATTGTATAAAAAAGGGTTGTAATATATACCTATAATCTATTACGGAAATAATCTAATGTTCCTAGGGGGAAGACAGCTTGAAGAAACGCAACGGAAAAGTTGATTGGATTCATCAACTAAATCTAATTATTACGATAGTATTGGCAATTTTAATAGTTTCACCGCTTGTTATTGCAAATGGTTTTAGTAATTCCATCCCTTATGTGATTGCAGGAGGTGGTGTCATCTTATTGTCGACGGCCACTTATTTCCTGAATATATCCAACTTCGCCAAAGGTTTAATTTTTGTACTGATTCCGGCGTTTGTCGTATTTTTATTATTTTACCTGGACGGATATTCTATTAATAAACATTACATGCTGCTAGTAACATTTATTATGTGTGCAATGTATTTTAATGAACGGATGATCAAAATATTTTTACTGATTGCCAGTATTTTTTATATTTTATTATACATAGCAGTGCCGGAAAATTTATTAGGGGTAAATGCAAATCTCTCGGTATTTATTACGATTTTTGCAAGTATGACAGGCTGTAACTTTTTGCTCTACCGATTGACACAATGGGGCAACAAACTAATAAAGGATGCCCAGGAAAAAGAGCGGGAAGCAAAAGAACTGCTGGAAAATCTATCATCAATTTTAAATAAAATTGAGGAAGGTTCAAACCAGCTTGCGTCTAGCATTACACATGTAAATGATAATGTGGGAACATTGAATATTGCGAGCGAGACGATATTACAGTCGTCGAATCAAATGGCAGCAGCTATTCATAATGAAGCTGAGATGATCCAGCAGATTAATGAACAAATGATTTTATCACATGATAATATGGTGAAAACAAAAGAGTCCTCTGAATCGACTGTACAGGATTCGGATGAAGTGCAGGAAGCGATTGAACAAAGCTGGAAGCAGGTACATGATGTGACGGCTGATATGGCAACATTAAGTGACTCTATCGATTTAACGACAACGACGATTGACAATATGCAAGAGAGCCTTGCAAATGTAAATAACCTGTTAAATGGTATAAAAGCCATTGCTGATCAAACGAATTTACTGTCTTTAAATGCCTCAATTGAAGCAGCAAGAGCAGGGGAGCATGGAAAAGGTTTTGCCGTCGTTGCAGAAGAAGTTAAAAAACTGGCGGAAGAAAGTGCGAATATCGCGACGAGTATTACCGTTGTTACACAGCAGCTGCTTGAACGAGCAACAACTGCCCAATTAAAAGCATATGAAGGAAAAGAAGCAGTCCATTCAAGTGTTGGCACATTGAACAAAATTACCGGTTCATTTGATGGAATTAAGAAATCATTCGATGAAATTCAAGGGAAGCTTCACCAAAACATGTCGACAATTACGCATACGAACGAACTTGTTGAAGAAGTAATGAATCAAATTGAAAATCTGTCCGCTATTTCTGAAGAAAATGCCGCCATGACTGAAGAAATCGCGAGTTCAATACATGAAGAGCATGTCATGATGAAATCGATTGCTGATGCGAGTAATGAACTTCAGCAATTACAAAGCGAATTGGCTGAAATAACAAAACGTCAATAAGCGGAAACCGCAAATAAAAAAGGGAAGGTCCAAAATTAACGGACGCTTCCCTTTTGGTTATTCTACTTCTATCGCAATACTGTCTGTTACATTACCGTTGCTGAAGCGTGCCATACTGGAAATGATATACGTACCTTTTTCCGTAGGGGCAGTAAAGCGTGTTGATGTGGCAATTTCTATATAATCGTAATCTTCAATCCATTGTTGAATAGATACACTCGTTACATTCTGACTATATTGAAACTCCAGTTCTTCCCCTGGCTGTACTTTTACGAAAGGGATATTTTGCGTAGTTATAATTTCATGCGGGGCAGCAGTATCAACACACTCTGCTTCACCTGCTGAATGCCAGCAATAGCTTCCGCGAACCGTTTCAATCGTCGTTTCATTCGTTACAGCTGTAACATCTGGAATTTCCGTTACTTCATTTTGTGCCATAAAATAGCGACCAATTATAACAAGGATAATGATGGCAATAATGAGAAATAAACGATTTACATTTTTCATCTGGGTGTTTCACCTCATTGTATTTTATATGTAGGTTGTTGTTCCTGCTGTCTTTGGATTATGTAATAAATCATAATAAGTACCGCAAAATACAGTAAAATTCCAAATACGGCCAAATAATTGTGATCAGTCATCATTCCGATAACGAGCAAAAAGAAAGTCACACTGAATAGTCCTAAATAAATTCTTTTCGTAATCGTAAATTGTAATCTGCTGGCGATGATAAACAGAATACTATGTAACACAAAAAGGTATAACCATTCCAATTGTATAAAAAATTCTATATGTATCAGCAGGTTCATTATACAAAAACCGATCGCGGCCAGTATGGCATCTTTAGACTTTTTAAAGTTAAAACCAAGAAATACAAGGACTCCGATTGTAAAGCCGATTGTATAAAAATCAGGAAGAGCAAAATAGAAGATCGAATTAATATCGATCAAAGCAAAGATAGTTGCCAGTGTAATGACTATTGGTCTTAAGCTAAGCTTGAAAACCAGGACAATAAATAAAATTAATATAGCAAATGTGACGAGCGCTAAAGGCAGCTCCAGATGCTCTATGTGTTGAGAAGCGACATAGACTAAATTGGTGATAAAAGCGAATAGTAAAAAGAGTAGGATGCTTTTCGAATCATTGTTTTTCATAAATTTTCCCCAGTTCCGGAAAGAGCGTGAAGAAGGCATAAAAACAAAAACTATGCAAATCGCTGAGGAATTTGCATAGTTTTTATATAAAAAAGTTGAATTAGTAAAACTAGACATGCCTCTATCTACATCTTACTAAAATTTGAAATATAAGTCTATTTAAAATTTTCCAGCCATGTGATAATGAAGTTGCGCAAAAAAGTCATAACGTTATGGTGAAATGAGGATAAAATGAAGCAAAATATTTATGATAATGCCTTATTTTTCAAAGGATATGAAGAAATCCGTAATCGGAAATACAATTATAACAATTTACTGGAGCGGCCCAATTTTTTAGTATTAATGCCGGATGTAAAAGGGAAAGTATTATTGGATTTAGGCTGTGGAAAAGGGGAGTTTGCAAATGATTGTGTTTTAAATGGGGCACAGCATGTCGATGCAATCGATATTTCAGGTTATATGATTACCGCAGCCAAAGAGCTTTATAAAAGTGAACGTCTCCAATTCCAACAAATTTCAATTGAAGACATTCAATTAGAGGAATCATATTATCATCTCATAACGAGCGCATTGGCACTACATTATGTAGCGGATTTTGAAGGGATAATTGAAAAAATAAGTCATGCACTCCGTCCAGGAGGGGTATTCCTATTTTCTGTTGAGCATCCAATTTCGACCGCAAATAAAGGTGTGGAGCAATGGATATTGGACAAGACGGGCACGATCTCTCATTTTGCGGTTGACCGTTACCGGGAGGAAGGGAAACGAACACAGAATTGGCTCGTGGATAATGTCGTGATGTATCATCGCACCATTGAAACGATCATAAATACATTAATCATTAAAGGGCTGCAAATTGAGAAAATAGTGGAGCCTATGCCGACAGATGAAGCAATCGAATTACTCCCAAGCATACAAAAAGAGCAGCATCGCCCTTCCTTTTTAATCGTGAAGGCGAGAAAGACAGCATAAAAAATAAAGCGCAGAAATTAATCTGCGCTCCTTTTAGTTATTGTATATATAGTCATTTCAATTAGTTATCAAAACGGTCATTGTCTAAATCTTCTTCGTACTTAATAATGTCTCCTGTTATTGCATCGATTTCAAAGTCGTATTCCATTTTACCGTTACGTATTTCAATCTCATAGATCAGACGGTTATCATCTTCATCCAATTCCACTTCTGTTATTGTACCTTCTGCTTTTGCTTGAGCAATTTCAATGGCCTGCTTTTCGGTAATGACAGAAGAATTCTTCGCTGAATCCGTTCCTGTATCATCGGTTTTTACGTTATTTTCCGCTTTGATTGTACTAATATTCTCACGTTCCGTTACAGCCGCTTTCCCAGTGCCTGCATTCACTTCAACTTCGATTTTTTCATTGTCTTTCACGATGTCAATTTCATAATGTGGTGTGCGGTCATCTCCATCATATTCAAAACCAACAATTTCACCCTCATATTGTTTTAACGCGATTTTTTTTGCTTCACCAGCAGAAATGCTTGGGTTGTTTTCGGCTTTAACAAATAAATCGGACTGTGCGAATGCAGCACCTCCACCAATTGCTACTAGTAATGCAGGGATTGCTAAAAACTTTTTATTCATATTAACTCGCTCCTTTTCTTGTTTGTAATGTTAGTATAACGAGCGAATATGAAAACGGTCTGAGAGAATTATTAGAAATTGATGAGAAAACTAATCATCGTATTTAATTACGATAATTTCGCCGGTAATGGCATGTATTTGTACGGTAACATCATCTTCCTGTTCAATCTCCACAAAATAGATGCCACCACCTGCATTTTTTACAAACTCAACCGAATCGACTTCTCCAGGCACTTCCTTTAGCGCAATGTCTACCGCTTGCTCTTTTGAAAGTAACGGCTTTGTAGCATTTTCAGCTGGCGTATTTGCTGAGGTTTGATCTTCTTTTGATATTTCCGGATCATTTTGCTCCTCTGATTGTTTATTTATATTTTTATGAATAAGCTTCAAATCGGAAAATTGACCTGTTACGGCATTTACATTCACTTCAAAAATCGAACCATCTTTATTGAAGGAAGCGACGAAATGATCTTTTTCTTTGACCAACGTTTGGACTTCCGCATTATAAATATCTTTAATTTTCAATTCCAGTTCATTCGTGTTCAGTTCATTCGGTGTTGATAACTGCTTGACTGTCAGTGTAATGAAAAATCCGATTAGGATGACGGCGATGCATAGTATAATCCATTTAGCTTTCATGCTGTGCACCTCCTGAAAGTGGAACAATGAGTAAAATCGTTGTTCCTTTTCCTAGTTCGCTGTCGATGGAAACTTCGGCATTCAATCGATCGGCAAGTTCCTTTGCAATTGATAGGCCAATACCGGTGCCACCAGTTTTGCGGTTTCGGTCTTTATCAACCCGATAAAAACGGTGGAACAAATTCGGAAGATCTTCTTTAGGTATACCAACACCAAAATCCTGAATGGAGATATGCAGATCATTTTTCACAGTTGCGTGGATTTTAATGACATCGTCACTGTATTTTCGTGCATTATCAATAAATATAAAAAGCAGCTGTTTTAATTTTGCTTCATCCGTTGTAATTTCAACTTCAGGAATGTTAACGAAAATCTCACGATGATAAGCGGTTTTTATACTTTGCACAATCTGATCGATAAAAGGCTGTAATGCAAATGTCGTTATATTGATTTTCGTCATTTCATTCGTTTTTGCCAGTGCGAGCATTTGTTCAATCATTGCTTTCATGTTGGTTGTTTCTTTTAAAATTGCATCCAATGCTTCTTCCGTAATTTCTTCGTCTTGTGTACCACGGCGTTTCAACAGATTCGTATAGCTTTCGATGACCGTTAGTGGTGTTTTCAGTTCATGTGAGGCATTGCCGACAAATTGCTGTTGTTTGTCATGCGCATCTTCCAACTGTGCCATTAAATGATTATAAGTCGTTGCCATTTGCGCAATTTCATCGTTCGATTGTTTGCGAACCGGAATTTGCTCATAGCTTGACTGTTGAATATTCTTTTCCATAGTCGTTGTCAGATGCTGAACGGGTTTTACGATCAGTCGAACAAATAGCTGGCTTGCCAAATAAATCGGAATGAGTGCAACAAGTGTCATCAGCATTAAAATAATCAGCAGCCGGTTCATATTTTCGGTAATCGTCGGCAATGGCTGGATCAGCTTTGCCACGGCAATTTCATCGTTCGGCAAAATAATTGGAGTAGCAAGCGCAATGTGAGGGATATCACGCATTGTTTTTTCCGTGTAATGCTGTGACGGATCAAGATCATAATCAATTTGCTCGGATGTCTTTTGAAGCCTTTTTACTTGGTTACCTGCGCTGTCATGTACGATGATTGCTCCATCAGTCGGGAGATATGCTCCGAAAATTGAGTCGATTCCATCTGTTGTATCCAGTGCACTAATGGCAGTCGTTAATTCATTTGCCCGAGCCTGTAATTGTTCCGCCTCTGTTGAAAAGGCAAACTCTTTATATAAATAATAAATACCTGTAAAACTGCCGATTAATATGACAGAAGTCAATAACATGGAAAACAGATTTACTTTCGTATTAAGTTTCATTTGTCGCTTCCTTTAATACATAGCCGACACCGCGAACTGTATGTAGTAGTGACGGTAAATTCAAGTTTACCTCTAGTTTTTGACGCAAATAACGTACATATACATCAACTACATTCGTATCCCCGTAATAGTCAAATCCCCAAACAGCATTCAGCAGCTGCTCACGAGACTGTACAAGTTTAGCGTGCTTCATGAAATGCAGCAGCAAGTCAAACTCACGTGGAGTCAAATCGATTTGCTGTTCTTGTCTTGTGACTTCACGGGTTTGCTCATTTAATGATAAATCCTGAAATGTATGGACAGTCGATGGTGTTGGTACGGGAGCAGAATTGTGTGAAAATCGCAGTGCCACACGAATTCGTGCAAGCAGCTCATCGAATTCAAACGGTTTTGTTATATAGTCATTTGCCCCGTAATCAAGCCCTGTCACTTTATCTTCTATATTACTTTTAGCAGTCAATAAAAGGACCGGTACGGTTTGGTTATGTTTGCGAATTCGTTTCAGAACTTCCAAACCGTTCAGCTCCGGAAGCATCACATCAAGCAACACTAAATCATATTCTTCTTCATGAAATTTCAGCAAACCGTCCGTGCCGGTATGGGCGATAGCTGTTTCATAGCCTTCAAATCCCAGCTCCAGCTGTAATACACGCGCAATCTGCTGTTCATCTTCCACAATTAATATTTTAGACATGTAAAACACCTACTTCTATCTGTTTTGTATCCATCGTATTGTAAGAGAGGCGGTATTGGCAATGGAGAACTGTTATTCGTTGAAAAATGATCGGAAAGGGGTAGAGATGCTTGGGATAAAACCTCCATTTCATGTTACTCTATTTAAAGGGGGTGTAAAATAATGGATTATATTGATTTGAAGAATTTCAAGCTGCGCTATTTTATACTGTTTGCGATTGGTATATTCATAGCTAGTTTTATCTTGTTGTTTATAACCGATATCCCGGCCGGTGAAGAGTGGATTACATTTTTTGTTTCAGTCAGCTGTTTAATGTACTTGGTGCACCAAACTAAAAAATGGAATTTCACATATAATGAACAGCCCGTTCGTACTACAATGTCAAAAGGGCGCTGGGCAAAATATTTATCGATTACAGCATGCTTCCAACTGGTTACCGTTGTGTTTACAACAATTTTGTTAACGATCATATATCTTGTTTTCGAAGAGCATATACGGGAACTGTTTTCATTCTTTACGATGCTTGATTTGGAAGAAGTGGGGCCATCACCACTCGTTTACGTCCTGTTTTTTATTAATATTTGCATCCTTGCGCCGATTTATGAGGAAATGTTATTCAGAGGGATCTTGCTTCGTCGTTTCACATTAAGATGGAGTCCGCAAAAGAGTATTATAATTTCTTCTATTATATTTGGCATTATCCACCTTAACCCGATCAATGTCGTATTTGCTTTTGCATTAGGCTGTGTCCTTGGCTATGCCTACCTTAAAACTAAAAATATCATGATACCAATGCTATTACATAGTTTTAATAATTTCCTGGCATATATCCAATTTGTTTATACAAATCAAACGGCAGAAATTGATTTACCAACAACAGAAGCAGCCCAGCAAGAGTTGTTGATAAATGTTGCGTTCTTTTTTATTTTGACGGCTGTTATTATCTTTTTGCTCGTCAAATACTATAAAAATTTCCGTCAGTTAAAAAATCCTGCTCCGAAGTTGGAGGAGCAAACGGATATCGAAACGATTTAGCTATTTATGTACAAAATAGAATCGCCCATTTTGCTGGATATGGCAAAATGGGCGATTTTTTATTTTCTCATTATATTTACTATTAAACGTTAAGCATTTGTCCGAAAACGCCTTGGTTTTCAATTAGTTCTTGGCGTTTTCCTTGTTCGATGATTTTCCCTTGATTTAGGACGATGACATAGTCGACTTTGCGAATTGTGTTCAGGCGGTGGGCGATGATAAAGCTCGTACGGTCCTCCATCAGATTCTCGAGTGCTTCCTGAATATGCAGCTCTGTCACAGTGTCGATACTGCTTGTCGCTTCATCCAATAATAAAATTTTCGGATCTGCCACAAAGGCACGGGCGATCGATAACAGCTGTTTTTGTCCTTGAGAAATCTGGCTGCCATCCGCACTTAAAATTGTATCGTATTTTTCTGGCAGCTTATCAATAAATGTATGGGCATTCGCTTTTTTTGCAGCCTCATAAATTTCTTCATCTGTTGCATCGAGTTTTCCGTAGCGGATATTCTCTTTAATCGACATTTCAAATAGGAAAGGATCCTGCAGGACGAATGCCATTTGACTGCGCAAGCTCGCCTTCGAAATCTCTTCAATTTCCATGTCGTCAAATATAATTTTTCCGTCAGTTTTTTCATAAAGTCCTGTCAACAGCTGCATGATCGTGGTTTTCCCCGCACCGGTTTGACCGATCAGTGCAACCGACTGCCCGGATTTCACCTCAAAGGACACATTAGAAAGGGTAGGGGAGGAAGCTTGTGCATCATACTGGAACGAAACATTTTGGAAACGAACATTCCCAAGCAGTTCCACATTTTCCCCGTCAATTTCATCTTCTTTTTCATCCATAATCAAGAAAACACGTTCCGCTCCGGCCAAAGCTGAAAGGACGGTGTTGAACTGGTGGGCCAGATCATTTAACGGACGGGTAAACTGTCGAGCATACTCCGTGAAAATAATAATAGTCCCGATTGAAATATGACCGTAATAGGCAAATAAACCACCGGCCAATGCAACAATCGCAAAGCTTAAACTGTTCAATGTGTTCATCACTTTCGGAATGAACCCGGAATATGTCAATGCCCAAAAACCAACTGTGCGAATGCGTGAATTTTTCTCGTCAAATTGACGCAACATCTCAGTTTCCTGTGAAAAGGCTTTAACGACATGCTGTCCGGTAATGGATTCTTCGATTAATCCGTTCATTTCCCCGATCGCTGCTTGTTGCTGTTTAAATAGCAGGCTTGTGCGTTTTGTAATCCAGCGCATCCCGTAGAACATAAGCGGTACAATGAGCATTGTAATAAGCGTCAATAATGGACTGAGCCAAAGCATAACGGCAACCGTACCTGTTAATGTCAACATACTTGATATAACTTGGATAAAGGCACTGTTTAAAGTCGAACTGATAGTTTCAATATCATTCGTCGCACGGCTCATTAATTCCCCGTGTTTTCGTTTATCGAAAAAGCGCAGCGGGAGCTTGAAAAAGTGGCCATATAGCTGGGTACGAATTCGATATACGGTTTGCTGGGCGATGCCGACCATCCAATAGTTTTGGAAATAGTTCGCCAAACTGTAAAGTAAATATACGACCGCAAGACCGTATAGCCAATATGAAAGCTGGCCAAGTGAACTCCCATCAATAAACTGGTCGATCAGCCGTCCGATGATGAATGGTCCGATTAACGCGAACGCTGAGCTTAACACGACAAGCAGCAGAACTATAAACAGGAGCATTTTCTGTTCGGCTACAAAATCGAGAATACGTTTCAATGTATACGTCCAGTTTTGGGCACGTTCACCTTTTTTCTTCTTGCCGCTTGTGTTTTTGATTTGATCTTTTGTTATGATCGGTTCATAGTTGAAAATCTTCATTCGGCAAGCACCTCCTGCTGTGAAGCAACAATTTTCGCATACAGATCGTTCGTTGCCATTAATTGTTCATGTGTGCCAAACCCATGCAGCCGGCCTTCATCAATAAGCAGTATACGGTCGGCAGTTTGTGCTGTCTGGATTTTTTGGGTTACAACGAGCATTGTGATAGCCTCCTGATCGAGTGCCTCCCATAATTTCTGTTCTGTCGCGACATCGAGCGCTGAAGTACTGTCATCTAAAATCAGTAATGATGCCGGTTTTAACAGGGCACGGGCAATCGCCAGACGCTGTTTTTGACCACCCGATAAGTTAATACCGCGCTGACCAATCATCGTCTCATACTGTTCATCAAAGCTTACGATTGAGTGATGAATTTGCGCTTTTTTCGTTGCGTCAATAATTTGCTCAATTGTTGCATCATTTTGCCCCCATCGTAAATTGTCCGCAATCGTACCTGAAAACAGGAGGGATTGCTGCGGAACATAAGATATCGAGCGGCGTAACTGCTGCAAGGGGATATCCTTTATGTTTTGACCATTAATAAAAATATCCCCACTGTTCGGTTCGTAAAAATGCTCAACCAATTGTAAAATAGTCGACTTTCCTGAACCGGTTGCCCCCATAATGGCTATTTTTTCGCCTATTTCAATTGAAAATGACAAGTTTTGAAGCGTATACGGTTCCGTTGTTGGATAATGGAATGAGACATTGTCAAAACGAATCGAGAAGTTTTCAAGGACAGGAGCTTCATTTTTCTGTACTTCCTCTATGCCTTCCTCGACATTTAAAATCTCTTCGATACGCTCAGCAGACGCTTTGGCGCGGGCATAAGCAATAATGATAAATGAAAAAATTGAAAATGATGCCGTCATACGGAATGCATAGTTAATAATAGCGGCCAAGTCACCGGCAAGAATATCATTGTCACGGATTGCATCTGCACCAACCCAAATGACGATCAGTAAACTAATATTCATAACAAACTGAAGAACTGGCAATGCAATTTCCATGACACGTGTCGCTTTAATCGTATCGAATTTCAGGTTCTCTGCAACGGATAAAAAGCGGCTTTCTTCATACTGACCACGCATATATGCTTTAATCAATCGGACAGCCTGCAGCCCTTCCTGAAGCTGGCGGTTTACAAAATCAAGTCGCTGCTGTACTTGTGCGAACAGTTTGATTCCTACTGATACCATCCATACGAGGAAGATAAGCAGAAACGGAAAGCTGACACATAAAATGAGCGCAAGTTTCGCATTGATGACAAAAGCCATAACAAGCGAACCAACCGTCATTAACGGCGCTTTCATCGCAATCCGCAGCATCATAAAGACAATGTTCATCGTTTGCGTAACATCGCTTGTCAGACGAGTAATAAGCCCGGAAGTAGGAAATGTCAGGTAGGTCGCCATCGTCAGTGATTGTATTTTACTGTACAATGCTTTGCGTAGATCAAAACCGAAACTATGGGCGACATGCGCAGAGAAGAAGGAGTTGAGCACTCCGCTTATGAAAGAGAATAGGGCTAAAGCAAATAAACAGCCACCCCAAAACGCGACATTATGTAAATTTTTTTCAAGCAGACCTTCATTAATCATCCTCGCCATGAACAGCGGCTGGATTAAATCGCTCGCCAGTTCCAACAGCATTAGGAAAAAGGCGATTGCTGCAGGCCATTTATAGCGCCACATAAATTGAAAAATCGTTTTCATTTGTTAACTCCTTATAATGAATTCACTGAATTTTAACTCTATTATGCCATTTCATCTACCGGAACTCAACGAAAATATTTCGAGACTCTAAATAATTTCAGGCATCAAAAAGGGGAGCTATCGTAAAAGTAAATTCCCTTTTACATAACTCCCCAAATCTTCAATTAATCATGTACTAATGTTTGGGCAACAGCCGGATTTTTCTCGACTTCATGCAGCTTGTTGAAAGATGCGATTGCTACTTCCACCATTTCGTCTTTCGGCTCTTTTGTTGTTAATAGTTGCAGCCATAATCCAGGATAGCCAAGGTAACGTAAAACCGGAATTTCACGTACGGCATTTGTCGCCTGTAATACTTCAAAAGAAATACCGATGACAACCGGAATTAATAGTATACGGCTTACAAGACGAACCCAAAGCGGATCAACAGGTACGAAGAAATATGTAAACATACCTACAATTACAGTAAATAAAATAAAGCTTGAACCGCAACGATAATGAAGTCGTGATTGTTTTTGAACATTTTCTACCGTTAAGTCAAGACCTGCTTCATAGCAGTTAATTACTTTATGTTCGGCACCATGGTACTGGAATACACGTTTAATTAACGGCGTCATCGAAATAATTTGCAAATAGGCAAGAAGCAAAATTAATTTAAAGCCCGTTTCGATAAAAATCTGAACGGTTTTACCCGGGAACCAAGGTTTTAAGAATTCTGCCAAAAACATCGGCACTAATGTGAAGACAAACTTACCGAATAAAAATGAGAGCACACCGATTACAGCTACTCCTAAAATCATCATTAACTTCGATGGCTCTTCACCACTGCTATCCTCTTCTTCGCCTGGTGTAACATCATAGCGGTCAGAAGCAAATTGCAAATGGCGCGACCCAAAGCCTGCCGATTCGATTAAGGCAACAACCCCGCGTACGAACGGAATTTTTTTCAGCTTTTGAAAAACAGGCTTTTTCTCTTTTTTTACATGGAAATAATCGATGGAATCGTCATTTCGACGGATTGCCGTTACCATATGATCTTGACCAGTGAACATAACACCTTCTAAAAGCGCTTGCCCACCATATACTGGCGCATTATTACTCACTTGCTCGACACCACTCTCTTATAAAATTTCAATCTATTTTTAGGCGGGAGAATGGAATCTATCCATCTCTTTTCATCATTATACCCTCATATTGTACTAAATTATGGAGAAAAGCACTATCCATTCGAATAGTTTTTTTACAAAAGGTCATACTGAGTCAAAAAAAGGAGTTTTTATCATGCATTTGTTTGTCACGGCATTATTTACATCATTTATTGTGACTTTAAGCTTAAAAGGTTTGCACTTATTTGATTTTATTAAATGGCATCCGGTTTCATTTCTGAAAAAAATGGAATGGTTCGAATGGACGGCTTTCGAGCGATGGGTCATTTTATTTTTGATTATAGCTGTTGTTGCTTTTATATTGTTGGTTGTAACACAGCTGCTCGTTATGGTACCGCCGTTTTTACTTTCGCTTATTTTAGGAATTGTCATTGCATCAATACTGGAGTGGCAAATTTTAAATCTACCTATTGAATGGTCATCATTCAAAAAATTCTCCATCCCATTTTTCATTGTAGTTGTGACTTCGATGCGCTTAATCGTCGAAACGGCCAGATACCGTACAATCACATTATTTCGTTAGTCGAAAGTGTTGATGTCTGAAAAGTCTGTGATAAAATAGGGACAGTATAAAAAGAAGCGTTCACATTGAAGCTGCTTGTATTCAAGGTCCCTTTTAACACATTGGAAAATGTATTATCTGCGGCTTAAAGACATAGGAGTATTGCAACGGGTGACGCCAAAGTTTCTGTGAATTAATGCAGGACAAATTTGCAGATCCGGCAATTAATGGCCATCTGCAAGTTTTTACTACAAACAAAAGGGGAATGAAAACAGATGAAACTTACTAAACTACGTCAAGCACTAAACGAGCACAATGCCGAAGCAATACTCATCACGAATGAATACAACCGCCGTTATATGACAGGCTTCACTGGTACGTCTGGTGTTGCAGTTGTTTCCCAGCAGGATGCAGTATTTATCACGGATTTCCGCTATACAGAACAAGCAACAGAGCAAGTAAAGGAATTCCGTGTCGTTCAGCATAGCGGTCCGATCCATGAAGAAGTGGCAAAACAAGTGGCGGCAATGGGTGTAAAATCATTGGCATTCGAAAAAGATGCCATGCAATATGGTACATATGAAGTATACAATTCGGCAGTGAATGTTGATTTCGTGCCAGTTTCAGGTTTAATTGAAAAAATTCGCTTGATTAAGACTGAAGAAGAGATTAATATTATTAAGGTTGCATGTGAAATTGCAGACAATGCATTTACACATATTTTAAATTTCATCAAGCCTGGCATTTCGGAGCTTGACGTATCGAATGAATTAGAATTTTTCATGCGTAAACAAGGTGCTACAAGTTCTTCGTTTGATATTATTGTTGCGAGCGGATTACGTTCTGCATTGCCGCACGGTGTTGCGACAAACAAAATTATTGAAACGGGCGACTTTGTAACACTTGATTTTGGTGCTTACTATAATGGTTACATTTCGGACATTACACGTACAATCGCTGTAGGCCAACCATCAGAGAAGTTGGTAGAAATGTACAATGCTGTGCTCGAGTCTCAGCTTCTTGCGCTTGAAAAAGTTGGTCCGGGTATGACAGGGATCGAAGCGGACGCTGTAGCACGAGATTATTTGAAATCAAAAGGCTTAGGTGAAGCGTTCGGTCACTCGACTGGTCACGGTATCGGCCTTGAAGTGCATGAAGGACCTGGGTTATCATTCCGTTCCAATACGGTGCTGGAGCCTAATATGGTTGTAACAATTGAACCGGGAGTATACATTCCTGGAATTGGTGGCGTTCGAATTGAGGACGATATTTTAATCACAAATACGGGTAATGAAGTACTAACACATTCGACTAAAGAATTAATCATTTTATAATTTGGAGGAAATAATTCATGATCTCAGTAAACGATTTCCGTACAGGTTTAACAATTATCGTTGACGGTAACTTATTCCGCGTACTAGAATTCCAACACGTAAAACCAGGTAAAGGTGCTGCATTCGTACGTTCTAAATTACGTAACCTACGTAACGGCAACGTAACAGAAAAAACTTTCCGTGCTGGTGAAAAAGTAGAAAAGGCAATGATCGAAAACCGCAAAATGCAATATTTATATGCACAAGGTGATGAGCATGTATTCATGGACTTAGAGTCATATGACCAAACAACATTAGCTGCTGCTCAAATCGAAGACGAACTTTACTACTTATTAGAGAACATGGAAGTTCATATCCAAACATATTCAGGAGAAATGTTAGGTCTTGAATTACCAAATACAGTAACTTTAGAAGTTGCTGAAACAGAGCCAGGCATTAAAGGCGATACAGCTTCAGGCGGTTCAAAACCAGCTAAAATGGAAACTGGATTAATGGTAAACGTACCATTCTTCGTTAACCAAGGCGACAAATTAATCATCAACACAACTGAAGGTACTTACGTTTCACGCGCATAATCGTACTGAAACAAAAGTGATAAAGGCAGGGATATTGTAGCAATACAATATTTCTGTCTTTTTTGTTGTGCTGCTTTAAGAAAGTAATGAAAATTATCCCAAATTATAGCTTGATAATGGAAGGCCAGGTATAATCGAAGAAAGGAGTGGATTGTTTATGATGGCAAAATTGCCGATTGATAAACCGATAGTACAGGCACCAATGGCAGGTATTACATCCCCTGAATTTGTAGCGGCATGCTGTGAGGCAGGTGTATTAGGTTCGATTGGTGCAGGGTATTTAAACGGCGGAGAAACGAAGCAATTTATACAGGATGTGAAAGCATTAACCGCAAAAACTTTTAGCGTGAATCTGTTTGTTCCGGAACATTCGAAAGCAGATCCTCAATTACTGCAACATGCAAGGGAAGCATTACAGCCTATCTGTGATGAGTTGAACGTTAATATACCGGCAGTTATTCCAACATCCGACGTTTTTCAAGACCAAGTACAAGCGATTCTTGAAGAAGATGTAATGATCGTCTCCTTTACATTTGGTTTGCCCGATAACGAAACATTATCAACACTTAAACAAAAGGGAGTATACTTGATCGGCACAGCAACTTCAGTGGAAGAAGCAATTGCAGTTGAACATGCTGGGCTGGATGCAGTCGTTGTCCAAGGAAAAGAAGCTGGCGGACACCGGGGGTCATTTATCGACCCAATGGCACTTCATTCAACGGCTGATCTGCTGAAAGCTGCAAAAGAAAAGGTTTCTTTCCCTGTCATCGCAGCAGGTGGAATTATGACAAAGCGACAAGTTAGTGACATGATTGAATTAGGGGCATCATATGTGCAAATCGGTACGGCGTTATTGACTGCAACTGAATGTGCGGCTCCCAAACTACATAAAGAGGCGATTTTAACTTCCGGCCAACAAGCAACAACATTGACAAAATCATTTACCGGCAAATATGCGCGCGGATTGAGAAACAAATTTACAGAGCAATTAAAAGAAGCGACTACCGCTCCATATCCGATCCAGCATTATTTGACACAACCGATACGAAAAGAAAGTGCCCGCCAAAACAATCGTGAATATATGTCTCTTTGGATGGGGGAAAATAGCTATTTGGCTAAAGAAGCATCCGTTAAAGATATTATCGAAACTCTCTTACCATAAAAATTTTTACACTAACGACAAAGGATAAAAACTTTCTCGTTGGTGTTTTTTTGTGCTTATTTGTTTGGATATTGCATATAGTTTCGTTAAGGAAGGAGGGCTTTATTGGAATTACAAGATGTGCTTCGTGTTGCAGGGATTGGGTTGATTATTGCACTTCTTCATTTATTCTTTGAGCATCTAGGAAAAAAAGAGTTTTCGTTTTTCTTGTTTTTCATTGCGTATCTATACATGACGATTGAATTAATTCGATTTTTGCGCTTGTTCTTTCAAGAAATTGTCGTATTTTTTCAATGGTTGACGGCTGTCTAGCTAAATGATTGCGCTATTTGCAAGTGTCATTTATTTAGTTCTGTTTTTATTTTTAAAACAGACAATGGACAAGCTGCATTCAATCATTGTCGTCATCGCTTTCTTTATTTTTTTCCAATTTGTTGTCCGAGAGCAACTCATCCCGCTTTGGCAGCGACTCGCAGTTATTTTCAATAATGTTCCATACAGTAAGGGACTGCTTTTTACGGCATTACTCTTTTTGCTGAATGAATTAATCTGTCAGCTATTAGATCAATTTGAATATGAAGCTTTTGCGACATTAGTGACGTTGTCCATTCGCATGACCGCAGTGTTATATTGGATCAATCTGCTACAACCGAAATTTCAGCTATTAATCCAATTATTAGAAAGGCTACAGTAATGCAGACAATTTATTCGATTTTTACTGAACCCATACAATCTTTATTGTTTTCTTTGCTGCTTGTAGCGATTTATATTTTGATGTATTTACTGCTACTTGCTTTAGTACCGAATGAAACCGTGTTGATAGAACAGTTATTTATTATTTTGTTTATCGTAGTATTTGCGCAAAATGTCGTCGATGCCTTTGTTGTGTTGTATGAGCTCATTGCCATACTTCAAAATTTCTTTATGGCTATTTTGCCAATCATGTCATTTATGCTGTTGACGATTCAAACCGTGTTTACGGCGATCGCATGGAACCCGATCATCATACTATTTGTCCAAGTAATTTTATTTGTCAGTACAAACGTAACAATACCTGCACTTGTCCTTGCATTAGTATTTGATGTATGCACAAAAATATATCCGGCCATTTCCTTTTCAAAAGCTGCAGATCTTATACGTTCCTCCATACTAAGCGTCATGATTGCGTCGGTAGTTGCATTGACATCGATTTTGACGCTTTCCGGTATCGCCTTTATCCAGCTGAATGATGCATTAAAATCTCCTATTAAAAAATTAATCGAGCAAAATATTCCGTTAATCGGTAGTTTGATTGTTGAGGGACTATCCTTTTTTCAGAAAACCCAGTCAACCGTATCGACCTTTGTCGGATTGTCCTTTTTAACAATTATTTGGGGTGCGGCTTTTTATCCGGCGACGGTGCTTTTGCTGCATGCACTGCTGTTTAAAATTATTGGTGCCATTATTGAACCGTTTACTAATATGCGTATGAGCGGTCTGTTTGATGATGTTGGAAAGACGATGTTTGTATTATGTGCAGTTGCTTTTTTGCTTGGCTTCGCAATTATGTTTATCGTACTGTTATTTATTTTCTTTATGCAGATGTCAATGGGGGGAAAAACATGATTCAATTATTTCTTTTTATTTTACTGGGCAGCAGTCTTCTCATATTCGCCGATGAGCGACAATGGCAGGTGTATGTAAAGCTCGCACTGTATTTATTCGTGACAAGCACAATTCTTTCATTGTTTGCATAACCGGTTTGTTTCGTTCATACATTATGTTGAAATCTAGTAGAGAAGGGGGCGTATACGCTTAATAATGTGGAAAAGAAACAAGCGAATCGTCCTATCTTATTAATTGTCATTGCCGTGGTATTTATCATTTTTTTATTCATGTTTCTATCACAACCGGAGAAAGGAGAAAGTTATAACTCAAATGAGGAACAGCTTGCCAAATTATTAAGTGAGATTCAGTCAGTCGGACAAGTCCAGGTTTATTTTCACTATGATCAACAAAGTGAACAGCAATTTTTGTCTGTCACACAACAGCAAAAGCTATCCGGTGTCATCATTGTGGCACAAGGAGCGAATAACACCGACGTGAAAACCATGCTAAAGGAAACAGTTGGGCATGTTCTGCAAATTCCGTCGCATCGTATTCAAGTAGTGCCAATGCAAATTAAGGGGGAAAACAAGTGAAAGTGAAAAAGCGAACAGTATGGTTCTTAACAGTAGTAAGTTTAGCTGCGGTAATTTCTGTATTTTATATTTTCGAAGACAATACGCCGAATATTTTAACGATCTTCTCTGATGAAACGATTGATGAAACAGATATTTTAGGAGTTAATCAAAATCTGACACAACCAGTTAACTCAGAAAGCGACTTATTCCAGGAAGTACGTTTAGAGTTAGCAAACAAACGCAGCCAGCAAAAAGAACAGTTGACACAAAAGATTGCTGCTGATGAATTTACAGCAGAAGAAAAGAATGAGGCATTCAATGAAATGGATGAACTGATCAAATTAGAATCTTCTGAAGCGATGCTGGAAATGCTTATTAAATCAATCGGCTATTCAGATGCCCTTGTCCGTATTGAAGGAGATAAAGTTGCTGTACGAGTAATGTCAGATGAAGTATCAGAGAAATTGGCAGACGAAATTTTATACGTTGTGCGCTCTGAATTTAAGGATTATGTAAATGTTAGTGTAGAATTCGAACCTTTTAATTAAAAGCGCGTCTTATTATAGTAAAGCAGTAAATGTGTTATATAGCAGTTGGAAATATTATTCTTTGTCTTAATATACGATTGTTCTGCTTTATGCCTATTTTTGAGCTATTTAAAATTATTTGTTTCAAAATAGTCCGAAAAATTATAAAATAGGGTTTGTATTGTTATTACTTTTTTTAAGGGAGAGTTAAAGATGTTCAAAGTTCAAGAAATCCGAGAAATTATTAAATTAGTAGATGCTTCATCAATCGACGAGTTTGTATATGAAGCGGACGGCGCAAAGGTTAAACTAAAGAAAAACAACGGTGTTACAGAAGTAGCAGCTCCTAAAAAAGTACAAGAAGCAGCACCGGTTGTAGCGGCAGCACCTGCTCCAGTACAAGTGGAAGCGGCACCAGCACCAGCTCCTAAAGCAGAAGCACCAGCAACACCAGTAGAAAACACGGCTGATTTACATAAAATCACGTCTCCAATGGTTGGAACATTCTATCAAGCTCCAAACCCGGAATCACCAGCATATGTAAAAGTAGGCGATAAAGTAGGCGAAGAGTCAATCGTTTGTATCGTAGAAGCGATGAAATTATTCAATGAAATCGAAGCTGAAGTTAAAGGTGAAATCGTAGAAATCTTAGTTCAAGATGGCCAATTGGTAGAATATGGTCAACCATTATTTTTAGTAAAAGCTGAATAAGGAGCGTATATACAAATGAAAAAAGTATTAATCGCAAACCGAGGCGAAATTGCAGTACGTATTATTCGTGCATGTAAAGAGCTAGGTATTCAAACGGTCGCAGTATATTCTGAAGCAGATGCGGATGCATTGCATGTAAAGCTTGCGGATGAAGCATACTGTATTGGACCAAAGTTATCGAAAGATTCGTATTTAAGTTTCCCGGCAGTTTTAGGGGTAGCACAAAAAACAGGTGCTGACGGGATCCACCCAGGTTATGGTTTCTTGGCGGAAAACGCAGCATTTGCTGAAGCTTGTGAAAACGCGGGTATTAAATTTATCGGTCCTTCTTCGGATGCGATTAAAATCATGGGGATTAAAGACGTTGCACGTGACACAATGGAAGCGGCAAACGTTCCGTTAGTTCCTGGTACAGGCATTGTACCGAATATCGAAACAGGTAAAGAATGGGCTGCGAAAATCGGATACCCTGTCATCATTAAAGCAACTGCTGGTGGTGGCGGTAAAGGGATCCGTGTTGCTCGCACAGAAGAAGATCTTGTAAAAGGAATCGAAATTACTCAAAAAGAAGCAGCGGCGGCATTCGGCAACCCTGGTGTTTACTTAGAGAAATTCATCGAGTATTTCCGTCACTGTGAGATCCAAGTATTAGCAGACAGCCAAGGTAATGTTGTACACCTTGGCGAGCGTGACTGTACAGTACAGCGCCGCATGCAAAAGCTTGTAGAAGAAGCGCCGTCTCCGGCACTATCTGAAGTGCGCCGTGCTGAAATGGGCGAAGCCGCTGTTAAAGCAGCGAAAGCTTGTAACTATGAAGGTGCTGGTACAATCGAGTTCATCTACGATTACCAGGAAGATCGTTTCTACTTCATGGAAATGAACACACGTATTCAAGTTGAGCACCCTGTAACAGAAATGATTACAGGTGTTGACTTAGTACAACAACAATTAAAAATCGCTTCTGGTCAAGAACTTCCGTTCAAGCAAGAAGACATCAAAATTAACGGCTGGGCAATTGAATGCCGCATTAACGCCGAAAATGCATACAAAAACTTCATGCCTTCAGCGGGTACTGTAGATACGTATGTAGTACCAGGCGGATATGGTGTCCGTATCGATTCTGCAGTTTATGCAGGTTATACAATCCCACCATACTATGATTCAATGGTCGCAAAACTGATTGTTCATGCTGACACTCGTGAAGAAGCAATCGCGAAGATGAACCGCGCGTTATCAGAATTTGAAGTAGCTGGACCTGGAATTAACACTACAATTCCATTCCATCAGGCTTTAATGAACAACGACGTATTCAAATCAGCGGAATTCAACACGAAGTTCCTTGAAGAGAATGATATTTTAGGCGTGAATGTAAAATCTTAATTAGCTAATAAGATATAACCCTCTAATTTTAAATTAGAGGGTTTTTTAATTTCTTGAAACTATTTTACAGTTTTATCGTCTGTACGTGGAATAGCTATTAATAAAGTAAGAGAGGAGGCAAAGATTAATGCAAATGGCTGCTCATGGAATAAAATAGCGAAAGGTTACCCCTATCTGAAAAGTTTGGTATATGTTAACATATATGTAAATCTTTTAACTTTAGAAAATATAAAAGGAAGTGTAATAAGTACATATGAAAAAGTTATTCAAACCATTGATAGGTGTTATAGCTATTGGTGCGATCACTCTATCTATCAATAATGATAAAAATGTGATTGCGAATGATATTGCTGATAAATGTGACTATGATGCGGCATCAAAAGTAAATCCCGATTACTCAACTATGAACTGTTTATTAACTAAAACAGCATTGGAATTTGATGTTCCTCCTGAAATAGTAAAAGCGGTAGCAGAAGGTGAAAGTGGAAATTGGCGCCATTTCGATAACAACGGCAAAGCAATCGTTACAGCTGATAATGGAATCGGCCTAATGCAAATTACAAATCAGGCGGGCTACAATGAAGAGAGACTGAAAAGCGACCTTGTCTATAATATTGAATCTGGTGTAAAAATTCTTGATAAAATGTTTGATCGATCGGATTTACCTAAAATTAATAATGGTGACAGAGAAGTCCTGGAATCTTGGTACTTTGCGATTATGGCTTATAATGGTACGAAGCCAGTAAATAGCCCAATTGTGCAAGCAACTGGTGAAAGAAATGTAAAAGCCTATCAAGAAAAGATTCTTGGGTTTATTAAGACATTTGAAAAAATAGACTTACAAGAGCTGCCATTTAAAAGCGAAGAGTTCCAATACGACTCCAACAGCAGAGATAATATTAAATTTTTAGAGCTGGATTATAACTTTGATTTACCGTTAACAAAATCAAAGTATTCTTTTGAAAAAGGTCAAAAAGTAAATGCTACAACGAATGTAACGGTTAGATCAAGACCTACTACGGATAGCGATTCTAAGGGGACTTTAAGTAAAGGTGAAACGGTTACTATTTCAGGTCCTTTTAAATATGAGGAAGTAGCAACCAAGAAAAACCATTTTGTCTGGTATCCGGTGAAAAGAAGTGACGGATCAGAGGGGTATGTAGCGTCTAGTTATTTGGAATACGCAGATTCAATATCAACACCTGGACCAACACCGCTACCTAAACCAACTCCTCCACCTCCAGTGATCATTAAACCTGACTACTCGGAGTATTTTAAGAAATTTTCCGACTTCCGGGATTTATGGTGGGCAGAAAGTATGGTTTGGGCAATCGACAAAGGTTACATTCAAGGTGACAGCACAATTCGAAATGAAAAAACAAATAAATTAGAAACACATTTATTACCGAACAAACAATTAACAGAAGCGCACTTCCTGACAATCTTCTTCCGTTATGCTGAAAATGATGCATTAGCTAATGCAAAAAGCACATCATCTTGGGGTAAAAGTAAAGTATACAACTTGGCGAAAAAG
The DNA here is from genome assembly GCF_040273735.1 of Solibacillus sp. Taxonomy (NCBI): domain Bacteria; kingdom Bacillati; phylum Bacillota; class Bacilli; order Caryophanales; family Caryophanaceae; genus Solibacillus; species Solibacillus sp. The sequence goes on from NZ_JBELZM010000002.1 coordinate 327,078, forward strand.
TATAATATGCCTGTGCGGGCAAGCGAAAAAACGAAAGCCTCAAGAGCTTTAGCTGAGGAAGGCATCAGACGCGGGAAACTGGCACAATTGATGGTTTCTTATTACTATGGGAAAGCAGTAAGCGAAGACACAGCTATTCAATTTTTCATCAAGAATGGGCTTACTACACAACCATCAATCAAAGAATTCAAGGCTAATGATATTTTAACACGTGCTCACATATCAGCATTTATACAGCGATACGAATCATTCGTATCAAAACAAAAATAATTGAAATAAAAAAACGGTTGCGTCCTATGCAACCGTTTTTTCATTTTACAGCAGTAAAATATCATAATTTGGGTAAAGTATGAAAGAAGAAATATGCTGATGTCTGCACCAGGATAAGAGAAATTTTTCTCGTTATTTAAAGGAAGAAATATCTCAAAAGGAGAGCTATAAAAAAATGGGTGAAATTTCTGAAAATAACCAATTTTCCTAATTTGAAAAAATGCTCATAATGGATTGCATTTTGCTATAGAAACGAATATTATATATAAGTTCTTAAAAATTGTTCGTGTTTTGAAAAGAGGAATGCAAATGTTTCAGTTAAAAGAAAATGGGACGACAGTTAAGCGTGAATTATTTGCGGGATTAACGACATTTTTAACGATGGCTTATGTCATTATTGTTAACCCGATTATTTTATCAGGTGCTGGAGTTCCGGTTGATCAAGTATTTATGGCTACAATTATCGCAGCAGTTATTGGAACAGGCTGGATGGCACTTTGTGCGAACTATCCGATTGCCGTTGCTCCGGGTATGGGATTAAACGCATATTTTACTTATACTGTTGTATTAGCTTCAAATGGAGAGATTACGTATACTACTGCCTTTTCAGCAGTATTTATTGCAGGTATTTTATTTATTATCATTAGTTTAACGCCATTCCGTGAAAAGCTCATTACAGCCATTCCGGAAAACTTGAAATTGGCAATTACTGCGGGTATCGGATTATTTATCGCGTTCATCGGTCTGCGTATGTCCAAAATCGTCATAGCTGATGAATCCAATTTAGTCAAGTTTGGTGACATCTCAGAGCCGGCACCGTTATTAACATTTATCGGGCTGTTCATTACAGTCGCATTAATGGCACGTAAAGTGAACGGAGCAATTTTTATCGGTATGATCGTGACTGCAATCATTGCGATGTTTACAGGACAGCTTTCAATCGATAAAGTAGTGGCGCTTCCGCATCTACCGGAAGGATTGATTGTATTCAATCCAATCACTGCGATTTCTGAAGTAATTGAATACGGTCTTTACGGTGTTATTTTTTCATTCATTTTAGTTACTTTATTTGATACTACAGGGACGTTAATCGGTGTATCAAAGCAGGCAGGATTATTGAAGGACGGGAAACTGCCGCGTGCACGTAAAGCACTTGTTTCCGATTCACTTGCAACCACTGCGGGTGCGATGTTCGGAACAAGCCCATCAACAGCATATTTGGAATCTGGTTCTGGTGTTGCAGTTGGTGGCCGAACAGGTCTAACAGCATTAACTGTTGCCGTACTGTTCATCATTGCTTCATTTTTCGGACCGCTTGTTAGTTCATTATCAGGTGTAGCAGCTATTACTTCGCCTGCATTAATTATTGTTGGTAGTTTAATGATTGGTGTCGTTAAAAATATGAAGTGGGATGAAATTGAAGAATCGTTCCCTGCATTTTTAGTTATTCTATCAATGCCGCTTACATCAAGTATTTCTACAGGGATCGCACTCGGTTTTATCAGCTATCCATTAATTATGCTTGTAAAAGGACGCGGACGTGAAGTACATCCGCTTGTATATATTTTCGCCGTTCTGTTTATTTTACAGTTAATCTATTTACCACATTAAAAAAAGTGCAGCTTCTTACTGAAGCTGCACTTTTTTTGTGATAATGTTCCTGTCTTATACATAAAAAGGATTGTTATTACATGATTAACGCAGGAGAAGCTAGAGATCACATTGAATCTCCAGCTCTTTTTTATTTAAAAAACAAATGGTTTATTTTCACTTTAAATTAAATACATCTTTTTAGCTTTTCTCTAAATACTAATGCAGAGGAAATTTATTAAGGAAGTGAACATATGAGCAGAAAAAAATGGAAAAGAATTGCTTTTATTTTATTTTTAGTCCTTTTATTTATATTTGCAGCTATGTATGTATTCAATAGTCTCGGTGAAGCGAAAGGAAGGGACTATTATGAAGAAACAGGTCAAATTATTTGGGATATTGAAACGGACGAAAAGGTAGTGGCCCTAACATTTGATGATGGGCCGCATCCGAAATATACCGGGCAAGTACTTGATTTACTTGAACAATATGAGGCGAAGGGAACGTTTTTTATCGTGGGGCAATTGGCTGAAAAAAGCCCCGAACTCGTTTTGCGGATGCATGAAAGTGGACATGAGATCGCCAATCATACGTACACACATCCTTATACAAAATCAGTTTCTCCCATTATGGAAGAGGTTAATCAAACATCCGATACAATTTTCAGCATTACAGGGGTGAAACCAAATTTATTTCGACCGGTCGAAGGTTATTATACAGATGAACTTGTTAAAGAATCAGTAAAAAACGGCTATAAAATTGTTATGTGGTCATGGCATCAGGATACAGAAGACTGGAAAGATCCAGGTGTAAACAAAATAGTAAATACGGTATTGAACGGTCTTGGAAATGGAAATGTCGTTTTATTCCATGATGGAGGAGGCAATCGGGAGCAGACGGTTCAAGCGTTGGAGAAAATATTGCCTGAGCTAAAAAAACAAGGGTACCGATTTATCACAATTTCACAAATGATCCGATTACAAAATGATTCGAACCAACATATCGTAGAGGAGGGGAAATGATGAAATATCGAATTGCTTTGATGATGACGGCCATTTTCATGTTAGGTTTTATGCCGGTTGCCGATGCTTCTGCCGAAGAGGACACCACCATGACAAAAGAACAGCTAATGCAAAAGAGGATGGACTACTATATACAGCATGAAAATATATTATTGCCCTGGTATTATTTAGCTGCCGTCGATCAATTTGAACGGAATATTCAGGAAGTGCGAAAGGATATACCAAAACGGGAAAGTGTCATTGCCATTCAATTTTCGGATGAATTTTGGTCCGGTATTTTAAATCCGGCGGGCAATGATACGTCCCCGGTTTCGATTGCTTACTTTAATGGAAGCGGTCTGGATGGAAACGGAGATGGGGTGGCAGACCGTGCCGATGATGCGGATGTATTATTTTCATTAGCGAACTATTTAAGACAGTACGGGTATGGTGAGGATAATTTTAAGTTGGCGTTATGGGACTATTATAAAAATGAAATATCAGTGAATCAAATACTTGTTATTGCAAAATTATATGAGAAATTCGGAACAATCAATTTAGATGATCATACATTTCCGTTATCAACTCATGCCGATTACAGCTATAGAGGAACATGGGGAGCAAATCGCGGCTGGGGAGGACGAAGAATTCATGAAGGAACAGATATTTTTGCCCCGTACAACACACCGGTCTATTCAACTTCATACGGTGTAATCGAAGTGATGGGCTGGAATCAGTTTGGCGGATGGCGTGTCGGTATTCGTGATAACCATAACTCTTATCATTATTATGCACACCTCGCTTATTTCCAAAAAGGACTCAAAGAAGGCGATATTGTCGAGGCAGGACAAATTATCGGCTATGTTGGAAGCACAGGGTACGGAAAAGAAGGAACAGCTGGAAAATTCCCGCCGCATCTCCATTATGGAATTTATAAATTTAATGGTCGCACAGAGTGGGCATTTGATCCATATCCAGCCTTGGCAAGATGGGAAAAAGAAGCGAAGCAAAGAAAACAATAATGATGGATTCCAATCTCGCTGTCTATAAAAGTGACGGTATCCCATATTAAATAAACATGGGCGTTTAGTGGTATTCCTTCTGTTAACAGAAGTTAAATTTCTGAATAAGCTATGAGATCTTTGCTTTTATAGATAGGGGAAATAAAATGAAAAAAAACTTCATTTATTTAGTACTGATCGGTCTTTGTTTACTTACAGGCTGTGAAAAAGCGTCGTATTCAGATGCTTCCGAAACCGGTGAAGAAGCACAGCAAATCAAAGCATCAACTACCGCACCATTACCGGAAAGTGAAACGATTGTCGGAGAATACCCGCTTATCTATCCAGCTGTCATTACATTAATTGATCCGAGAACAATGGAAATTGTGAAATCGTTCACACCACAAATATTAGGATACGGTACGGATGGCGAACTGTACGAAGCCAACATAAAAAAAATAGCGAGAGATTTAGCCAGAGGGACTAAGGAAAGGACCGGCTATGATCAAATAATGGTGCTTCATAAAGTCGGGGAGAATGGGGAAGTTATTGAAGGGAATCCTGGCGTCGTATTAAAGGAAAGTGAATTAGTCGAAAAAATCTTAACAGCTTCTCCAAAAGGTGATCATATTTTTTTACCGCTGTATATTTTGGAAACCAATCTCGAAATAGACATTCCATCATTGGATGAGGTGACCGTTGCTTCGTTTAAGACTTATTTTAATGGAGCACAAACCGGAAGAAGTGAAAATATCGAGCTTTCTTCAAAGGCCATCCATAATATTTTGGTTGGGGATGGAGATTATTTTTCTTTTAACACAATGGTTGGAGAGCGAACGGTGGAAAAAGGTTATCAACCGGCACCTGAAATTATCAATAAGGAGCTTGTGATGGGGATTGGCGGTGGAATTTGCCAAACATCCTCGACATTATTTAATGCCGTCGACCAGTTAGGAATTCGCATTACCGAAAGGCATCACCACTCACTGAACATCGGCTATGTCCCGACAGGTAGGGATGCCACGGTTTCTTACGGATCGCTCGATTTCAAGTTCCAAAATACGAGCGGTGCTCCGTTTTTAATTAAATCGTATTACAGTAAAGGTGCGCTGACAATCGCCATCACGACATCGCATCAATATAAGGATATATTTAAAAAGTAATGAAATGCTGCTCTTTACATAAGGGCGGTTTTTTATTTTGTTGGAGTGCCTTGATGAAAGAATATCCGCCATGACCCGTTTTCATTGCGCCAAAGAGAACTGCGGTTTTGGCTTTTGCCATTTGTTCGATTTGTAGTAACGAATCGTGTTTGCACAATCTGATCTGCAATTGAAATTGCCTGGAAATCCGCAATCATAAATAAACATTCATCAATACCTTCATTTGTTATCTCATTCAGTAGGTAAGATTTATCCATAATGCCTCCGGATGATCCGTATTCTAGAAAGTCCTCACTCAGGAGGCTGATAAAGTCTGCCTTTTTGTAATGCATGAGTTGTTGTTCTAAAAGCAGAAATTGATTGTTAAGTGCAGTCATAAATAACCCTCCATTCGAATTGACTATCAGTGGAACGATTTTCGATGTAAATCGTTTCTTTACATGGTATGATTTTGTCTTGTAGTTGTAAAGTAGGTTTAAGAAGGTGATTGTTATGTGGGAATCGATAAAATGGTTAATTCCGTCTGTTACCGCACCGACTGTAGCAGATGGTCTGGCCGCTGCTGCAATAATTGTCGTCGGTTTACTCGTCATTCGATTCATAATACGGCCGCTGCTATTCAAAATTGCGGATTTGTTCAATAAAAAAAATCATCCGGTTTTTGGAGACATTACTAAAAGTGTGTACCCATCAATACGTAACGCCATTATTTTCAGCCTTATTGTGATGGCGGCATCTTTATTAGTGGAAGTATGGCTATTTGATAATGCGAAACTCGGTATTTATATCGATTCAGTGTATGTATTTTTCGCGTTTAAAGCGCTGTATGATGTACTCGGTTTTTATTTGAAAAATCCGCACCGATTTGAAACAGGTAAAGATCAGGATATTTTAACGCCGTTTTTCTTAAGGATGAGTAAAGTTGCGGTTATGGTAATTGCGATGTTTACAATTGCGTCACTGTGGAACTTTAATTTAAACGGGTTTTTAACTGCGATTGGTCTAACAGGTGTTGCGCTCGCATTTGGTATTCGTGATACGCTCGCACATATATTCGGCGGGATGAGTGTTGCCCTGGATAAACCATTCCAAATTGGGGATTGGGTCATGTCGAGTGATGAAAAAATCGATGGGACGATTCAGGATATTAATTTGCGCAGTACGGTTATTCAAACATCCGATAAAGGGACAGTTTATGTACCAAACTCGTATTTGGTCAATCGACCGATTTACAATTTGTCGAATCGGACAGAAAGAAAAGTGGAGCATTTCCTGCATATTTCTATCGAAAACAGTGAGGAGAGTATTGTGAAGTTTTTGGAGTCGGTACGGGAGCAAATTTCATTACATCCGAAAATCTCGAAGAAAATTATTCATGTGGCGATGGATGAGCTGATGCCGACAAGCTGTCGTATTCTCATCCGATACTTTGTCGAGACGAATGATACAGGTAGTATGCTGCAAGTACGTCAGGAAATATTATTTGTGGCAAAACATTTCTGTGAAGTGTATGACATTAAACTAGTTGATCCGAATGACGGTCAGTATGCATGGAATAATGGATGATCATTGCCAAAATTAGAAAATGTGGCGTAACGGTTCTACATCCAGTCTATAATTGTAGTATACTGAACATAAGGATTTAAAGTAACAAGCGTTAGAAATCCATTAGTTTACATAAGAGAGGATGTATCGCAAATGGCTGAGAAACAACAAGTAGCATTCGTACAACCAACACCGGTTGGTAAAGAAGAATTAGGGAAGATTGAAGTCGCGCCAGAAGTAATTGAAGTTATCGCAGGTATCGCTGCAACAGAAGTGGAAGGAATCGCAGCAACACGCGGAAATTTCGCATCAGGTGTTGCCGAGCGTTTCGGTAAAAAAGTCCATTCGAAAGGCATCAAGTCAGCAATGTCTGAAGAAGGCAATATTGTCATTGATGTATTTTGCACTGTTAAATATGGTTATGCCATTCCAAAAGTGGCGAAAGAAGTGCAAACAACGATTCGACAAGCCATTTTGAATATGACAGCCATCGAAACAAGCGAAGTGAACATCCACATTACAGGAATTCAGTTCGAAACTTCAAAAGACGCAGAATAATCGTATAAACAAAAACCGAGCTCATTTAAATGAAGCTCGGTTTTTTTTCGTTCCTTTAGTGCTAAGGCTTTTAATTTAAAATGTTTTTCATATTTTTGTGAATTTTAGGATATGAACAAGGCGAAAATAGGGTATAGATTTAAAGTTTCATTTGGTAAGGAGGAAAACGGTATGGGAAACTTTTCTGCAAATGCAAGAGAGCGACTGAAAAAAACATTTATTGAAGACACCTTTGATCTGTTCGTTATTGGTGGTGGAATTACAGGTGCGGGAATTGCACTTGATGCCGCCACACGAGGGTTAAAAGTAGGGTTGGCAGAAATGCAGGACTTTGCGGAAGGTACGAGTAGCCGATCGACAAAACTTGTGCACGGCGGACTGCGCTACTTAAAACAATTCGAAATAAAAGAGGTTGCCGAGCTTGGTCGAGAGCGGGCAATTGTTTACGAAAACGGACCACATGTAACAACACCTGTATGGATGTTGCTTCCCTTCCATAAAGGAGGGACATTTGGTTCGTTTTCGACAGCGCTTGGATTGAAAGTATACGATATTTTAGCGAATGTCAAAAAGGATGAAAGGCGTTTTATGCTTTCTGCAGATGAAACGATTGCCCGTGAACCGCTTATTAAAAAGGACGGTTTGCTCGGTGGCGGCGTTTATGTAGAATACCGTACAGACGATGCGCGCCTGACAATTGAAGTAATGAAGGCGGCTGTTGCCAACGGGGCAATCGCAATGAATCACTTGAAAGTTGTCGGTATTGAAGCGAATAATGTGGCCTTTTCTAAAGTGACAGTGGAAGATCAGCTTACTGGGGAACAATATGAAATTAGAGCAAAGAAAGTCGTGAATGCGGCTGGTCCATGGGTTGATGATGTACGCAAATTAGATGGGGAACTTAATAACAAACATCTTATTTTATCGAAAGGTGTGCATCTTGTTTTCGACGAGGATGACTTCCCATTGCAGCAGGCGATCTATTTTGATACCGAAAAAGATGGACGTATGATTTTTGCAATTCCACGGGACGGCAAAGCATACGTAGGAACAACAGATACCTTTTATGAAGGGGATCCTGCAGGCATAAAGGTAACAAAAGAAGATCGACAATATATTATGGATGCCATTCATTACATGTTCCCGCAACTGCAGCTGACAGAAGATAAAATCGAATCGGCATGGGCCGGGGTGAGACCGCTTATCCACGAAGAAGGTAAGGGACCGTCGGAAATTTCACGTAAAGATGAAATTTGGCAATCGGAAAGCGGGCTTATTACGATTGCAGGAGGAAAACTGACAGGCTACCGTAAAATGGCGGAAAAAATTGTGGACCTTGTCGTAAAACAATTAAACGACGAATACCAGATGAAATACGGCAAATCAATTACAAAAAATCTTCCTATTTCGGGCGGGGAAACGAGCGGCTCGAAGTTTTTTGAATCGTTTGTAGAAAAACGGACGATGAAAGGCCAGGATCTCGGGTTAACGGAAGAAGAGAGCCGTTATTTAGCAAAATTCTACGGTACAAATGTTGATAAAGTATTCGATTATATTAAACAGGCAAAAGGGAACTTGCCGCCGATCGTTTACGGTCAGCTGTACTATGCGATAAACGAAGAAAGTGCATGTACTCCGACCGACTTTTTCGTTCGTCGTACTGGCGCCCTATTATTTAATATCCACCTAGTCAAACAATATAGACAGCTCGTTATTGATGAAATGAGTGACTACCTCAACTGGACAGCAGAACAAAAGCAGCAGCATACAGATCAGCTAGAACAGGAACTACAAGACGTAACGATGACTTAGTGAAAAGAGGCGAAGGGAATGTCAACATTTTTAGCAGAATTAGTAGGAACGATGATATTAATTGTTTTAGGTGGCGGGGTTGTTGCCGGTTCCTTGCTGAAATTTTCCAAAGCGGAAAATAGCGGCTGGGTCGTAATTACAATCGCCTGGGGTTTTGCCGTGGCAATCGCGGCATATACTGTAGGCGGAATAAGTGGTGCCCACTTAAACCCTGCATTGACAATAGCATTTGCAACAATTGGTGATTTCCCATGGGCGGATGTTCCGATGTATATTATTGCACAAATATTAGGGGCAATTATTGGCGCAATTATCGTATATATTGCCTATTTGCCACACTGGTCACAAACGAAAGATCAAGATGCGAAATTAGCCGTTTTTGCTACAATTCCTGCCATTCGCCATCCTTTGGCGAACATCGTAACAGAAATGATAGGGACTTTTATATTATTATTAGGGATTTTAGCATTAGGCGGTAATTCATTGGCTGATGGTATCAATCCATTGCTAGTCGGTATTATCGTTATTGCGATTGGTATGAGTTTAGGCGGACCAACAGGCTATGCCATCAATCCAGCCCGTGATTTAGGACCCCGTATCGCGCATTTCTTCTTACCGATACCAGGTAAGCGTGATTCGGACTGGTCTTATGCTTTCGTGCCGATTGTCGGGCCGATTATAGGTGGCGTAACAGGCGCACTATTTTACAAACAATTCTTTTTAAATGAAAATTCGGTGGCATTTTGGTTGTTTACAACGTTATTTGTTGTCATTTGTGTTATTGCATTTATTACACAATCCAAATCCGCTAAAAAGGAGATCGTATAATGGAAAAGTATATTATGGCTTTAGATCAGGGTACGACGAGTTCACGTGCCATTCTATTCAATAAAAAAGGGGATGTTGTTCATACAGCTCAGCAGGAATTTAAACAATATTTCCCGAAGTCGGGTTGGGTTGAGCATAATGCAAAGGAAATTTGGAGTTCAATTTTATCGGTAATTGCAAAAGTATTATCGGAAAATAATATCCAAGCGTCACAAATCGAAGGAATCGGAATTACAAACCAGCGTGAGACGACGGTTGTCTGGGATAAAAATACGGGTGAACCGGTATATAATGCAATTGTTTGGCAATCGCGCCAAACTGCGGATATTTGCGATTCTTTAAAAGAAGCCGGGCATAATGACCTGTTCCGTAATAAAACAGGTTTACTTATTGATGCTTATTTTTCCGGCACGAAAGTAAAATGGATACTGGATAATGTAAAAGGTACACGCGAAAAGGCAGAAGCGGGCGATCTATTATTCGGAACGATTGATACATGGATTATTTGGAAGCTGACAGAAGGAGCTGTTCATGTAACTGACTACTCGAATGCTTCGCGAACACTAATGTATAATATTTACGAATTAAAATGGGACGAGGAATTGCTGAACATTTTAGGGGTTCCTGCATCAATGCTTCCGGAAGTGAAACCGTCTTCTGAAATTTACGGGGAAATTGCGGGTAATCACTTCTTTGGTCATCGTGTACCGATTGCGGGTATCGCCGGAGACCAGCAGGCAGCATTATTCGGTCAAGCTTGCTATGAAAAAGGAATGGTAAAAAATACTTACGGTACCGGTTGTTTCATGCTGATGAATACAGGTGAGGAAGCGGTAAAATCTGAGCACGGCCTTCTTACAACCATCGCGTGGGGCTATGATGGTAAAGTGACATATGCGCTTGAAGGAAGCATCTTTGTAGCCGGTTCGGCGATTCAGTGGCTTCGTGACGGCCTTCGTATGTTCCGGAAATCTGCTGAAAGTGAAGCGTATGCAGCACGTGTCAAAGATACGGATGGGGTGTATGTTGTACCGGCGTTTGTGGGACTGGGAACACCGTATTGGGATAGTGAAGTGCGCGGCGCGGTATTCGGTTTGACACGCGGTACATCGAAGGAACACTTTATCCGTGCGACACTGGAATCGCTTGCCTATCAAACTCGCGATGTGTTGTCGGCGATGGAGTCTGATTCAGGCATCGACTTGAGAAAATTACGCGTTGACGGTGGTGCAGTTATGAACGACTTTTTAATGCAATTCCAGTCGGATATTTTAAACGTGCCTGTTGAACGCCCTTCAGTCAATGAAACAACGGCACTTGGTGCAGCTTATTTAGCCGGATTGGCGGTAGGGTTCTGGGAGAATCTCGATGAAGTGCAAAAGCATTGGCAGCTTGATCGCCAATTCGAGCCGGGAATGGATGAAGAGCAGCGCGAATCTTTATTCACAGGATGGCACAAAGCAGTTAAAGCTGCACAGGCGTTTAAGTGATAAAATATACTAGAAAATAAATGACCTTCAAGCCGTTTGGCAGCAGCTTCCTATCCTCTATTGGAATTATGCTATAATAGGTCATTATCTAGTTGAGGAGTTAAAATGATATGAGCAAAGATTATATTCGTATAGCAAATGAAGAGGATTTAACATTGATTAACGCTTACTTTAAGCAAGCATTGTCACACTATGAAGAAGCCGGAGAACTGATGGCTATGCAAGACATCCGTTATTTCCTGGAAAATATGGAGCATTTCCAGTTCTACGTACTAAAAGAAACAGCTGAACAAATTACGTACCTGTTTGAGTTCCCGGAATCAGGAAACGAAAAGCGCGAAACAGGCACGCTAATGATTCCGTTACAGAATAATTAGAGCTAAAAAGTATAAAGACGACATGTTGATTTATCTCAAACATGTCGTTTTTTTATCGCAAATTTCACCATTTTAAGGAAGAATACAAAAATCTCTTTTAACAGCCAAAAATTTTCTGTCAAACTGTGCGATGCCTTGCAAAATATGCTATGATAACAAGTAATGCTACTTATGAAGGAGAGCTATTATTTATGAAACGAACAGAGGCGCGTCAAAAAGCGTTACAAGCTTTGTTTCAGTTAGACAGCACAGAATTAACAATAGAAGAGGCGATTGGCCATGTTCTTGAAGAAGAACAAAAATCGAATGCCTTTTTGGAGCAATTAGTTCGTGGGACAACTGAAAATCTAGAAGCAATTGATGCAGCGCTAGAAAAAAACCTGGAAAAGTGGACGATCAATCGTCTGCCAAAAATTGAAAGAACAATTTTACGTTTAGCTGTATATGAATTATTATACGCAGAAGAAACGCCAAACAAAGTTATTATGAACGAAGCAATCGAGCTATCTAAAACATTCGGTGACGATAAATCAAGCAAGTTCGTCAATGGTGTACTTTCGAAATTTACTGAGCAATAAATCAACAAATGTATTCAATTCTATAAAGATTAATATATCAAGATTTAACTGGTAGGTTGTCATAACAAGCGTCAGTGTTTATTAAAAATGCAAGCAGTAGGCAGCCTTTCCGATTGTCGTAATCACTGGAAGGAGCAACAACATGTCAAGCGTAATTATTAACGGTAAAGAAATCGGTCAAGAAATTCGAACAGGGGTCGCTACTCGTGTAAAGAAGCTGAAGGAAAATGGGATTACACCCGGTTTAGCTGTCATTTTAGTAGGAGACAATCCCGCATCCAAAACATATGTAGCAAACAAGCAAAAGTCTTGTGAGCAAATCGGGATGTATTCGGAACTTGTCAAACTACCTGAAGATATTTCAGAACAGGCTTTACTTGAAAAAATTCGTGAATTAAACGAACGTGCTTCAATTCACGGTATTCTCGTTCAGCTTCCATTACCGAAACATATCAACGAGGATAAAGTAATCCAAACGATCTCTCCAGAGAAAGACGTGGATGGATTCTCACCGATTAGTGTAGGGAAAATGATGCTTGGACAGGATACATACTTGCCATGTACTCCTTATGGGGTTATGAAAATGCTCGAACATGCCGGAATAGATGTTGCAGGAAAACATGCAGTCATCGTAGGACGCAGCCATATCGTCGGGAAACCGATGGGACAACTATTGTTGCAAAAAGATGCTACAGTAACGTATACACATTCTAAAACACCGGATTTACCGTCCTTTACGAAACAGGCCGATATTTTAATTGCTGCTGTCGGCCGTGCAAACTTTATTACAAGTGAGCATATTAAAGAAGGGGCGGTTGTCATTGATGTAGGGATTAACCGTAACCAAGACAACCGTTTATGCGGTGATGTCGATTTTGACGATGTACAAGGAATCGCTTCACATATTACACCCGTTCCAGGCGGTGTCGGTCCAATGACAATTACGATGTTACTGGAAAACACGGTACAAGCAGCTGAAAAAGAGTTAGAACGTCAAGAGAAATAATCTAACTTCAAAAATCACGATTTTGATGTAGATCAAAATCGTGATTTTTAGCTTATAGGGTACAATAAGGAATACTTTACGATAAATAGAGATAATTATTCTGCTTATTTTTCCTCTTTACTTATTGAAGAACAGGCAATTCCGCCGTTCGTATCAAAAATCACAAAAGAACTACCGTAAAGGAGCAATACGTTTATGACATCGAATTCTTATTTATCCGTAAAAGCATTAACTAAATATATTAAACGAAAATTTGAAGCCGATCCGCATTTACGTGATGTGTACGTAACGGGAGAGCTTTCGAATGTAAAAGTACATAGTTCAGGTCATATCTATTTCACGCTGAAAGATGACAGCTCACGTATTAACGCTACGATGTTCCGTTCACAGGCTTCGAAACTTTCCTTTAAGCCTGAAGAAGGGATGAAAGTTTTTATACGAGGCGATGTGAATGTCTATGAAGCAAGCGGCGCGTATCAGCTTTATGCACAAACGATGGAGCCGGACGGGATTGGCGGATTGTTCGTCGCATTTAATCAGTTGAAGGAACGTCTCCAGAAAGAAGGACTATTCAACCCGGATTTTAAACAGCCGATTCCGCAATTTCCGAAAACGATCGGTGTATTAACAGCGACGACTGGTGCAGCCATTCGCGATATTTGCACAACGATTAACCGACGCTATCCACAGGCTGAAATTTTAATTTATCCGACGCTTGTACAGGGAGCAGGCGCGGCACCAAATATTACTGAAAATATTTATTTAGCGAATCGCCATGGATTTTGTGATGTACTCATTGTTGGTCGTGGCGGCGGATCAATTGAAGATTTATGGGCATTCAATGAAGAGATCGTCGCACGGGCGATTTTTGAAAGCCGTATTCCGGTTATTAGTGCTGTCGGACATGAAACCGATACGACCATTGCGGATTTTGTCGCGGACTTGCGTGCACCGACACCAACTGCTGCGGCAGAACTGGCCGTCCCAAATCAGCAGCAACTGTATCAGCAAATACTACATCATCAGTCGATTCTCCATCAAATGATGACATCAAAGCTCAATTTTGAACGCAATCGCTTAACGAAACTGCAAAATTCCTATCCGCTTGCAACACCTGAGCGATTATATCGTCCTTTTATTGAAAGGCTAATTCAGGTGGATTTATCACTGCAAAATGCAACGAAGCTTTATATGATGAATGAGAAATCAAAGCTGCAGTCAATAGACAGCAAGATGAAGCTGTATTCTCCGGTGCATCAGTTAACTGCCGCAAAACAGCAGCTCGCACACCGTACGCAAACTTTAACGAATCGAATGCAGCAACAGCTCGCACAAAATAAAGTCGCTTTTACAAATCAGCTGCGTATGTTGGAGGCGTTAAATCCGCTCGCATTAATGAGTAAAGGCTTCAGCGTGGCATATAAAGAGGAAAACGTAGTAAAATCAGTTCACGAGCTGGAAAAAGGCGACGTGATTGAAGTGACGTTTCACGATGGATATGCCGAAGCGAAAATTGAGAAAAAGCATGTGCAAAAGGAAGGGGAAGCAAAGTGACAAAACCGACATTTGCGACAGCAATGACAGAATTAGAAGATGTTGTACGTAAGCTTGAACAAGGAGATGTTCCACTGGAAGAAGCAATTGACCTTTACAAAAAAGGAATGGAACTATCAAAACTTTGTCATGATACACTGCAAAACGCAGAACAGCAATTAATTTCAATCGTTGGAGAAGATGGTGAAAAGAAAGCTTTCCAACAAGGGAATGGAGAAGACTAACAGATGGAAAACACGTTAAAGCAGTTTATTGATCATAATATACCGCAGCTGGAAACGACAATGTATGAACTCGTTGAATCGATTAAAGCCCCGGCACATTTAAAAGAATCGATGCTGTATTCATTAAAAGCAGGAGGCAAACGAATTCGTCCTTTATTTGTTGTGGCGGTTTGCGAAATGTACGATCAGTCTCTTGAGTCAAGTTATTCGGTAGGCTCTGCTGTCGAAATGATCCATACGTATTCGTTAATCCATGATGACCTGCCAAGTATGGATGATGATGAATTGCGCAGAGGAAAGCCAACGAACCATGTTGTTTATGGAGAAGCATTGGCAACTTTGGCTGGTGACGCTTTAAACACATTAGCATTTGGTGTCATCGCACGTTTAAATAATCTTTCTGCAGAAAAACGCATTGAGCTCGTTAACCTGTTAAGTATTGCGGCAGGTGCTGAAGGAATGGTCGGCGGACAAGTGCTTGATATGGACGGAGAAAAGCGTCTATTAAATTTACAGGAGCTTGAAACGGTTCATGTAAATAAAACAGGTGCATTACTTCGTTTTAGTATTGAAGCAGGTGCCGTGCTGGCAAATGCAAGTAAATCTGACCGTGAAGCATTAGTGGAATATGCGCACCATATCGGTTTAGCCTTCCAAATTCAAGATGATATTTTAGATATTGAGGGAACTTCGGAACAGCTAGGGAAAACAGCAGGAAAAGACGTTGCAAGCGAAAAAAGTACATACCCTGCTTTACTTACATTAGACGGTGCAAAGCAAAAGCTGGATGAGCATTATGAGCTGGCGATTGAAGAATTGCAAAAAATTGACATCGATACGACATTGCTTCGACAATTTGCACAGTATATTGTGAGACGTAGTAACTAAAATGTGTTAAACTTTTGTCTTGTGTTGTACATTGATATAATAGAAAAATCACAACGGTGAATAAACTGATGAAAAGGTGTGTGGATGAGATGGATTTAACGAAAATTTCTAGTCCATCCTTTTTGAAAGACTTGAATAAAAAGCAACTAGAAGCGCTGGCTGGAGAAATTCGCGCTTTTCTGATCGAAAAATGTTCAATTACGGGTGGTCATATTGGCCCGAATTTAGGTGTCGTTGAGCTGACGATTGCACTGCATAAAGCTTTTAACAGTCCAAAGGATAAATTTTTATGGGATGTCGGGCATCAAGCATATGTCCACAAAATTTTAACAGGCCGGGCAAGTCAATTTGACACATTACGTCAATTTAAAGGACTATGCGGTTTCCCGAAGCTTGTCGAAAGTGAACACGATATGTGGGAAACAGGGCATAGTTCCACATCTTTATCTGCAGCGATGGGTATGGCTGCGGCGAGAGATATTAAAGGGGACAAAAACTTTGTTGTTCCGATTATCGGTGATGGTGCACTGACAGGCGGTATGGCACTGGAAGCATTGAACCATATTGGTCATGAAAAAACGAATATGATCGTTATTTTAAATGATAACGAAATGTCGATAGCACCGAACGTTGGGGCATTGCATGACGTTTTAGGGCGTCTGCGTACGGCAAAGGAATATTCACGTGCAAAAGAAGATTTGGAATCATTAATTCACAAAATTCCAATGGTTGGCGACAAGCTGGCCGCTACTGCTGAACGTGTGAAAGACAGCCTAAAGTATTTAGTTGTATCAGGTGTATTCTTTGAGGAATTAGGATTCAAATATTTAGGTCCGATTGACGGGCATGATTTTGAAGCACTGGAAAAAACATTGGAATATGCGAAAAAAGTGCAAGGTCCTGTGCTTGTTCATGTACTTACGAAAAAAGGTAAAGGCTATAAACCTGCCGAAGACGATACAATCGGCACTTGGCATGGTACGGGTCCATATAAAATGGAAACAGGTGCTTTCGTAAAATCTTCAACAAAAGGTCCGGCGTGGAGCAGCTTAGTCGCAGAATCGGTTCGTAAATGTATGAAGGAAGATAACCGGATTGTAACGATTACACCGGCAATGCCTGTCGGTTCAAAGCTTGAAGGCATTCAAAAAGATTTCCCGAATCGCTTCTTCGATGTAGGGATTGCCGAACAGCATGCAACAACAATGGCGGCAGGGCTTGCAACACAGCAAATGAAACCGTTTTTATCAATTTATTCGACGTTTTTACAGCGTGCTTATGACCAGGTGCTGCATGATATTGCACGCCCGAATCTGAATGTTTTCATAGGTATTGACCGTGCAGGCCTTGTTGGCGCGGACGGCGAAACACATCAAGGCGTATTTGATATTTCGTTTTTACGTCATATCCCGAATATCGTCCTGATGATGCCTAAAGATGAAAATGAAGGTCAGCATATGGTGAAAACAGCAATTGATTATAATGATGGTCCAATCGCGCTTCGTTACCCGCGTGGCAATGGCTTAGGTGTTGAGATGGATGCGGAAATGAAAGCATTGCCGATCGGTTCATGGGAAGTGTTACGCGAAGGCTCGGATGCAGTTATTCTGACATTCGGTACAACGATCCCAATGGCTCTGAAGGCAGCGGAACAGTTGGCATACCAAGGTATTGATGTACGTGTTGTTAATGCACGTTTCATTAAACCGATGGATGAAGTGATGCTGCATGGAATTATGCAGGAAAACTTGCCTATTTTAACAATTGAAGAATCATTGCTGCAAGGCGGGTTTGGTAGTGCAGTGCTGGAATTTGCATTTGATAAGAAGTACCGCAATGTTCAAATTGAACGTATCGGGATTCCGGATGAATTTATCGAGCATGGTGAAGTTGATTTATTATTAGAAGAAATAAACGTGACAGCTGAAGAAGCGGTAAAACGTATTACACAGCTTGTACCGAATAAACAGTCGGATAGGGTTAATTAAAGAATGACAAAGCAAAAAAAAGAACGAGTAGATGTAATGCTTGTTGAACGCGGCTTATGTGAGACGCGTGAAAAGGCAAAGCGCTCGATTATGGCTGGTCTCGTGTTCTCAAACGAAATCCGCATTGATAAAGCAGGGGAAAAAATCGAAATCGATGCACCGCTGCAAGTAAAAGGCTCACAGTTAAAATATGTGTCACGAGGCGGATTGAAGCTGGAAAAGGCTCTTGAAATTTTCGATCTATCTGTAGAAGGTAAGCTAATGCTTGATATCGGTTCTTCAACAGGCGGATTTACGGATTGTGCACTGCAAAACGGTGCTCGTCATTGCTATGCACTGGATGTCGGATCGAACCAGCTTGCATGGAAAATCCGTTCAGATGAGCGTGTAACGGTAATGGAAAAAACAAATTTCCGTTACACAAAGCCGGAAGATTTAATAGAAGGCTTACCAAGTTTCGCGACAATCGATGTTTCGTTCATTTCGCTGTCGTTAATTCTACCTGTATTGAAAACGGTTTTAATGCAAGGTGGCGATGTTATGGCACTTGTAAAGCCGCAATTCGAGGCAGGTCGTGAAAATGTAGGGAAAAAAGGGATTGTCCGTGAACCAAAAGTCCATTTAGCTGTTTTAGAAGAAACAGCAAAAATGGCAACGGAAATCGGATTTGTTGTAAAGGATGCTTCGTTTTCACCAATTACAGGCGGGGAAGGGAATATTGAATTTTTATTCCATCTATATAATCCGCATGATGGTGAAGAGGTAGATGCCTTCACAAACTTCGAACAAGTCGTAAAAGAAGCGCATATGCAGCTGAAATAATGGAAAGCACAAAACAGATTCTTAAGGATTTGTTTTGTGCTTTTGTTTTTGTTTAGTTGAAACAGACTGTGATTAAGCGTCAAAAATGTATTTTTATTTTAAACTAGAGATTAAATTTTATGCGAAATTTGCAGCTGATCACTTTCCTTTTTATGTAGAAAACAGTCGGAAAAAACGGATTTTTGAACATATGTACGGTTTTTTCTTGTTTTTCCTTTATGCAAATGGTAGTGTAAATATACATATATTCCTATACATTTTAATGAGGTGACTTTTGTGAACAAAGGACAGCGCCATATACGCATCCGTGATATTATTACAAATAACGAAATCGAGACACAGGACGATTTAGTCGATCAGCTGAAAAATGCCGGATACAACGTCACTCAAGCAACGGTTTCACGAGATATTAAAGAATTGCATTTAGTAAAAGTACCGTTACAGGACGGTCGTTATAAATATAGTTTACCAGCAGACCAACGTTTCAACCCAATTCAGAAATTGCATCGTTCGTTGGCAGATGCTTTCGTTTCGATTGATGGAGCTTCACATTTTCTAGTAATGAAAACATTGCCGGGGAATGCGAATGCAATCGGATCATTGCTGGACCATCTGGACTGGTCGGAAATTTTAGGAACGATTTGTGGAGACGATACGATTTTAATCATGTGTCGAACAGAGGACGAACGTGAAGAAATAAAAAATCGCTTATTAGATATGCTGTAAACCGAGGTGGAATGGTTTGTTAAGAGAATTAAGCATTCGAAATTTTGCTATTATTGATGATTTAACCGTTAGTTTTTTCGGTGGTTTAACTGTTTTGACAGGTGAAACAGGTGCCGGAAAGTCGATCATTATTGATGCGGTTAATATATTGGCTGGCGGACGCGGCTCTACCGAGTTTATCCGCCACGGAGAAAAAAAGGCGGAACTGGGCGGATTATTTCATGTAAATAATAGTCTGCATCCGATTTTTGCGAAACTCGAAGAACATGGGATTGAATCTGAAGAAGATACGATTATTTTACGACGTGATTTGCATGATTCAGGAAAAAGTGTTTGCAGAGTGAACGGCAAACTTGTTCCATTATCTGTTTTACGGGATATTGGCGGCAGTTTAATCGATATTCATGGTCAACATGAAAATCAGGAGCTTATGGATGAAAAATTCCATATCAATTTACTGGATCATTATGCACATAATATGCTTCAGCCAGTGAAAGCGAAGTACGATGAAGCATATGAAGCGTATCGTCAATTAAAAAGAGAAGTGGCCGAGCTAAGTATGGACGAGCAGCGAATGGCACAGCGCATTGATTTATATCAATTCCAAATCCAGGAATTGGAACAGGCCGGCTTAAAAATTGATGAAGAAGAGGCATTGGATGAAGAACGCCTCCGTTTAATGAATTTCCATAAAATATTTGAACGTGCGAACATTGCGTATTCAGCGATTTCCGATGATGGAACAGGACTGGATTTCATCGGTAATGCGATGAATGCACTAGAAGACATTGTGGCACTTGATCCGAATTTCAAAGAGGCTTCAGAAGCGGTCACTTCAAGTTTTTATGCATTGCAGGATGCGGCATATCAGGTAAAAAATGTACTCGATGATTTAGAGTATGACGCAGAGCGGTTGAATGAGGTTGAGCAGCGTCTTGCTTTATATCAAACTATGAAACGTAAGTACGGTACGACAGTTGAAGAGATATTAACGTATCATGAAAAAATTGAAGAAGAGTTAAGCCAGCTTATGAACCGTGATGAAACATTGCAGAAAAATGAGCAATTGCTGGCGAAAATGGAAGCAGAACTAAATGAAATTGCCGTAGAGTTGACGACAATTCGCAAAGAAAATGCAATCAAGCTAAGTGATGCGATTATGAATGAGCTGCGTATGCTTCATATGGAAAAAGCGCAGTTTATCGTTAAATTTGAGCCGCTGAATCAGCTGGACGCGAACGGCAAGGATTTTGTCGCATTTTACATTTCTACAAATGTTGGAGAACCACCGAAGTCGTTACCTAAAGTCGCTTCCGGCGGGGAACTTTCGCGTATGATGCTGGCGCTGAAAACTATATTCTCTTCGTCAAACGGCATTACGTCAATTATTTTCGATGAAGTCGATACGGGTGTAAGCGGACGTGTCGCTCAGGCTATTGCCGAAAAAATTGCCGCAATTTCAGTTAATTCACAAGTTTTATGTATTTCTCACTTGCCGCAAGTTGCCGCAATGGCTGATCATCATTACTACATTAAAAAGCAAGTTGAGCATAACCGTACATTTACTTCAATTACGGAAATGGAAGAAAAGGAACGAATTGTGGAAATCAGCCGCATGATGAGCGGGGCAGAAATCACAGATCTGACATTACAACATGCTTCAGAATTAATCCACATGGCCAATGAACGTAAGGAAATGATGAATTAAATATACAAAAACCGTCTAAAATTTAAAAATTTTTAGACGGTTTTTTATTTTTTAAAACGTATAAGTTTCAAGGTCGCGGAGCAGCAAGGATTACAACGAATACATACTAATTTTTCCTCATATCAACAAAATTTTTCCGTTCATAACTCCGTCAAATTTTCACATAGTAAGCGCATAGAGGAGGTGAAGAATGATAAAAAAATGGTCGATACTCGTTGCATTGCTTTTTATGTTATCACCAATAGAAGTATTGGGGAAATCATTAATTCCAATGGGCCATTCAATTGGCGTTCAGTTGGAGATGCCTTATGTAATAGTTGCACAGGACGTATTATTGGAAAATAGTGAGTGGTTGAAAAAGGGAGAACATATTTTAAAACTTAATGGTGAAAAAGTAAGCCAGTTAGAAGACATTGCCGGCAAAGGCGAATCATTTACACTGACCGTTGAAAATGGAAAGCAACAACGAGAGATCAGCGTATCAGCTCATGAACTGGTGCATTTAAAACCATTTTTAAAAAGTGAAACAGATGGAATAGGGACGTTAACGTATATCGATCCTGAAACGATGGAATACGGAGCGCTTGGACACCAAATTGTAGATTCTACAATGAAGCAGCCTCCGAAATTCAATGATGGTGCAATATTTGAAGCATCAATATCACAAGTGAAGAAAAGTACGCCTGGACAGCCAGGTTACAAAATTTCAGTTGTTGATAAATCTCAAATGCCACTTGGTTCAGTAATAAGCAATGATGTATACGGTATTTTTGGTAATTGGAAACAATCTTTACATGACAGTTTGCATCCGCCGCTGGAAATTATACATGCAAATGAGTTGAAAAAGGGAAAAGCACAAATCTTAACGGCAATCGACGGGGAAGAAGTCAATTTGTTTAATATCGAAATTGACAAACAAACGGATAATACGTTTACTTTCAACGTCGTCGATGAACGTCTTATAAAGAAAACGGGCGGTATTGTTCAAGGGATGAGCGGAAGTCCTATTATACAGAATAACCAGTTTGTTGGTGCGGTAACGCATATGTTTATCGAAGAACCAACAAAAGGTGCCGGTATTCTTGTTATTGAAATGCTGAAAAAGAGCCCGTACTAAAATACTTTTGACTATACTTTTTTAATAAAGTGTAGTCTTTTTTTGATTTTTTCATTACAATAGTACATAATGATAAATCGACAAATGATGAACCATATATTTCCTTGTCGAGAAACAGAGAAAAGATAATACTTGTTACTTATTTTTTATGAAAGAAAAGGAAATTTAGTAATTCTGTCGAAACTTCACTAAAGGACAATGCAAAATAAGAGAGATCGAAAGACAACTGTCGCTCATTTTTGTTACAATTGTATTACACAGGAAGTTTGTACATTTGTAAGAAAGCTCATACAATTTGCCATTGTAATGAATATATAATAGATAGAATTATAAAAGGGGGATTTTATTTGTCAAAGGTGAAAATTGCGATTGCTGATGATAATCGCGAATTAGTTAAAATGATGGAAGTGTATTTTACGAATCATCCGCAAATTGAAATTGTTGCAACAGCTTCTAACGGAAAAATCTGTATTAAAATGTTGGAAGAGCATAAAATCGATGTTCTGCTATTGGATATCATTATGCCGCATTTGGATGGACTGGCTGTATTGGAAGAGATGTATAACGATGAACGTCATACACAGACTCAAGTCATAATGCTAACTGCTTTTGGCCAAGAAGATGTAATGAAGCAGGCTGTGAATTACGGTGCATCTTACTTCATGTTGAAGCCTTTTGAATTTGAACAGCTTGTTCAAAAAATTCTGCATTGTGCAGGCAAGAAAATTGAACAAGAAAAACGTACACCGGTTTTATCAACGAGTACTCCTGCAAAAATGGACACACGCTTATTAGATACAACGATTACAGGCATCATTAAAGAGATTGGTGTACCTGCACATATAAAAGGATACGCTTATTTACGTGAAGCGATCCAGATGGTTTACAATGATATTGAGTTACTAAGCTCGGTTACGAAAATCTTATATCCGGAAATCGCGAAAAAATTCGGGACAACCCCGTCACGTGTGGAACGTGCCATTCGTCATGCCATTGAAGTAGCCTGGAACCGAGGCAGCTATGAGAACATTTCGGAGCTGTTCGGCTATACAGTGCACCATATGAAATCAAAACCGACTAACTCAGAGTTTATCGCAATGATTGCGGATAAGATCCGTATTGAAATGGTAGCGAGTTAAGCGTTGGTATGACTGCCTTTGTAGCGTACAGGCTATCGGAGAATGACCGGTAAACTTAATATAAATACCGATTATATAACGGAATCAATAGCGCCTTCTAAGACAGTTTATTACGACTGTTTTGGGAAGCGTTTTTTCTATGGAATTAAGTCCGTTTTTAATCGAATTGATCGGTACATGCTTGATTGTAGTGGCAATAGGATTCTCAAAAAAGACGATGAGTTCATATGAACAGTCGTTAAAACTTTTTGCACGTTACTAATGGGATTCATTTAATATTGACGAAGTTTTGGAAATGACAACGGAGCATGTGCGAGCTTATATCCGTTCAATTGAGTGAAGAGGCAAGTTCGAGGTAAGCGCTGAGGAAAATCCTGTTAATTATCCTAAGCGTAGAGGAGATTACAGTAAGGCAGTAAGCAAAACGACCTTAGCAAATTATTTCCGTAACATTAAGGCGTTTTTGTCGGATCTATATAACAAGCAAACTACATAAAAATTTGTTAAAGAATAAAAAAATGGTTATATAGATAGTCAATTTGTATTTCTGACCAATCGTTGCTTAAAACATCGTTTAGGAAGTGTGTAGAACGTTCTTTAAGTCTTCATAGTCGGGATGTTGGTTTCTAAGTAGCTCCGCTAAATCCGTTGCCCCCCCAACGGCACTACGCTAAACTGCGCCGTCTGTAGTCAGTAAATTGTAAGCATCAAATTTAAAACACATCAACTCTTGAGGTTTATACAGGACGCACCATTCCATAAAACTCCGCAGCCTCTATATATTTCGCTACAATTCTTCAAAACTATCCGATTAATCCTCCTCAGTATAATCGATTAGCATTAGTTTTAATGCCCGTTTGCACTTGATATGCCAAATCAATCCTTTGGTTAGCAGTTTTTTAACGTCGATATTATCGGTATTAGCGATTAATATCCGTAATTTTTTAGTGCGTACTTTATGGAGCCGTATATCGTCTAAACATTTCCTTCTCTCAAGCTCATCCAAGTTAGCACCTCATTTAGTTTGGTTAACATTACCACATCGCGGATACATTTACACTATAAATCTTATTAATGCGCAGTGAAATTTAACTATGCAAGTAGTTAACCATCTCGCATCGCCTTAATTTAGCTCATGTATAAAATGGTGGAACCAGTGCACCATAAGAAATCAAAACCGAGTAACTCAGAGTTTATCGCAATGATCGTGGATAAGATCCCGTATTGAAATGGTAGTGAGTTAAATATTAGTTTAAGTGCGTTTTACCACGGAATCTAATTTTTTATTACGAGAATATTACTTTATTAATTAGCCTTCTTAAACAGTTTCTTTCGACAGTTTAAGAAGGCTTTTTTATGTCATTATGATATTCGATTTTTTTATACCGTTCCAAAGGAATTATCCATTCTATTTGCTATAATGGAAATGTCTTCATCAACGAATATGAACGTATCCTTGATTATTACATAACTATCAACTGCTTGAGCTAGATGCTCATCATTATCTAGTAGTTCTTTTAAATCTTCACTTACAAAATAACAGTCTTCCGAACTATCATAAGAGCAGTCTTCTATCTCACTAATACCGGCATCTTTAAAGTAATTATTCATTTCGTTCAAAATGTTATATAATTTTTTATCAGAGAAATACTTATATTCACTGCCATCAAACATCTTGATATATAAATATTCGAACTTATACTCACTCCATAGTTCATCCTCATTCATAAGTAACAGGAAAAGAAATCTTTCCTCTGCTTTATCATTTCTATAATAAATCTCTTCAGTATTCAACTCATAATTTTTAATCCTTTTTAGAAAAAGCCGTTTGTTATCAAGTACAATAACACTCATTTCATAACCATCCTTTTACATTCATTGGTAATTTATGAGCATTTTAACCTAAAAAGAGGTTTTTTAGACTTTGTGAAACTATAATTGATGTACATCATGTTACGCGAATAAAGAAATTTGTAATTAACGTTTAACAAAAAATTACAACGGGTAGAATTAAATAGTAAGGCTAAGAAATTATTCGTCTTCGTTTTTACCTCCTTTCTTTGGATAATATGTTTGAAAACGTATTATTCTTTTTGTGTCTAGCCGATGCTGGACACTTTTTTTGTTGTCATAGGATTTTAATATTAATTTCACATTATTAATATAATTTCGCAGTAGAATAGGGGGACAACAATAAGGAGCGATGATAAATGAAACGATGGAAATACGTATTGATACTTCTCGGCGTCCTAATGTTTTTTCTGCTTGTTAGATTTCCGCAAGATTTTGATGCATCTCCTACGACAACGGCCATTTCTCCGGATGAGGTTGTAAAAAAATATAAGGAAGAACTACATGTTCAACGTGAGACGTGCTATAACGATATATTGCTGCTTGGTACATTAAGTAACACACAGCTTCAAACGATGGAAATGGAGCTTGAAAATTATTTAAGTGAACTGGGCACTTTAAGAAACGAGATTATAGAAAATAATATAAACCATCAAAACTTAACCAATTCAATTGAACTAGATATACTAATGATTAATCGAACGCTTAGGGCTATTGAAACACAGGATGAAAAATATTTAAAAGACCTGTCAGATATGTATCATAATCTACTCCAATTCCAACATTCACTATAATAAAATATTATAGATGTTTCTAACTTATGAAATAGATACTTTACGACTAATTAGTGGACATGCTAAAAAACCTCCTTACAATCCAATTTTTAACTAAACAATTATCGGAATTATGTATATACTGTAATGTATGAGGAGGTGGAATGGCATGATTATTCATGAAAATCACTTTTTTGAGATAATAAAAAATGATAGGAAAGTATATATACAAACACGACAGCCAGGTTTTATGCTAAAAGACTTCGAAACGATTGTGCGCCAAAATCCTCGTATTAAATTAACGAATTTTGCATTATTAAAAGAGGGACTAAATGAAGTGACTGACACCCCCGTTGAAATCGGTATATGGCTTCCATCGATTGTAATCGAAGTTTCCCGAGATAAAATGTCGGCTTCGCTTTTTGTATATGAAACGGCGGAATATATTAAAGGGAATGTGCAATCCATACAAAATAAGGTTCAGAAGCTTCTAGCTGAAGATAACATAACGCACGGGATTTTAAATGTGAAATGGGAATCTATTGTCACTGCGAAGGCTACATTGATTGCGCAAGGAACTCCACCTGTCAAAGGGGCAGATGCACAAATTACCTATTTAGAATTACCTGAGCGAAAACCGGTTATAAGAGAAGATGGCAAAGCGGATTATTATGATATGAACTTCATTTATGAAATTGAAGAAGGCGCATGGCTTGGTGAGAAAATTCTTGCACAGCCAGGTATTCCGGGAACAAATATTTATGGGGAATCGATTCCTGCACCTCTGGGGAAAGATTTGCCGTTGAAATATGACCAGAAATCAGCATATGAAGTTGAAGAGGAAGGAAAAACGATACTTCGGTCGAAAATTAGCGGGGTAGTTGAAGAACACCAAGGAATGGTGAGAGTCAATCAGCATTTACCAATTGTCGGTGATGTCGGCATTGAAACCGGGAATATTGAATTTAATGGGTCTGTCTCGATCAAAGGAACAGTCCAGCCAGGCTTTTCCGTTGTTGCAAATGGTGACATTTCAATCGAACATCCGGAAGGTGTATCCGGAGCAAAACTGATTAAGTCCCTTTACGGAGATATTTTTATTCGAGGAGGCATATTCGGGTTAAGCGAAACACTAGTAGAAGCTGCCGGTGATATATTCGTTAAACATGTAAATGACGCCCATTTAGTCGCAGGTCAAAATCTGAATATTGGATTTTATTCATTGGGTTCGAATTTATCCGCACATTCCATTTTAGTTGATGAGCGTAAAGGGAAAATCATTGGTGGAACTGCAATCGCAAAAAGTACAATCGTTTCGGCTTTTACAGGGAACCGATTGGAAAGACCGACTGAATTAATTATTAATAGCATAAATAAAGCACAAAGTCTTGAGGACATCCAACACAAGGCATCAATGCTAAAATCAACGCAGGAAGATATATTACAGTTTGAGACACAAATAGAACGCATCCTTCCTGTTATACATACGTTAACACAACGACAATTGGCGGCACTGGAGCTAACAAAACAAAAGCTCGCTTCCAATAAAGAAACTGCGCAAAATTTAGATCGGGAAATTAAACAATTAATGAATGATTTGCGCAAAGTTAGTAAAGCAGAGATTCATGTGACGAAAGAAGCATATCCTGGTACATATATACAGATTGGCAAAAAGTCCACTGTTTTGACGTCTATAACAAATGGACGATTTTTAATAGAAAATGGAGAGTTGAATGTATAATGAATAACATACCCATTTTTGCCCACCGAGGGGCATCAAGCTTTCACTTAGAAAATACGTTTGCTGCCTTTAAAAAAGCGAAAGAACTAGGGGCAGATGGCATTGAACTGGATCTCCAAGTTTCAAATGATGGTATATTAGTGGTATTTCATGACAATGACTTAAAGAGACTTGCCGGTATTAACAAAATGGTTAATCAGTGCTCTTATGATGAGCTTATTCACTATAAATTAGGTCCGCGGTTTAAACGGCTGTTTCGACGTGATCGGATGATTGCCTTTGCCGACGTACTCGAGTGGGCGAATGCTGAAAAAATTGCGTTGAATGTAGAGCTTAAAGAGTCGTTAATAACGAACGAACATGTTCTGAAGGAATTACTGCAAACGATTAGCTTACCTGAAAATAGCCATTTTTCGTCATTCCATGATTCTCTGCTAAAACTTGTGAAAGAGATTCGCCCGGACATCGAGACAGGGTACATTATTACAAGGAAATTCTATTGGGCCACATTAGCGGAACAAAATTTTTTCGATGCGATACATGCACATAAACGTTACTATAAAGGGCAATATTTAGAGGCTTGTAAAGCGGCCAATATCAGCATGCGTTTTTACGCAATCCAGGGAAATGAATCTTTCTTAAAAAATCCCCATTCCATTGTAAAAGGGTGGATTACGGATTTTCCGCATTTAGTTCAGGAAGCCCAGATAAATCGACAAGTTTAATTATTTTAATGGAGGATGGAAGTCACTCCCTATTTACTTTTACCTTAATAATTTTGTGGAATGACGCTATAACATTACTTTTATTAAATGAATAATTAACTGAATATGCCAAAAAATCAAATTTCCCTATAAAGGGAAATTTGATTTTTTTGTCTTTATTTCTGCCAGCGCTCCGATACTTTACCGCGCTTGCGATCCCGGTGCAGTAAAAACCCTGCAAAAAATAAAAATGAAACGGCAAAAAATATGGCACCGACGATGAATTGTAACCAAATCCAAGGAAATGGTGAAATTAAAATACCGAATAATGTATCTCTCATAAACTTTATCCCGGCAGCCATTAAAATTGCAGGAATGACCAGTACGATAAATGCAGCCATACGTGCCATTTACAAACCTCCTCCAGACAAAAAACAGTAAAAGAAACAATGTCTGAGATTATTTTACTATCACTTAATTTTACAATGCAGGTAGAGAAAGTCAATAATCGGGTATAGATTCATAGAATGGAAATATGGGTATAGCCAAACAAAACTGAAATTACTATACTAAAATAGTAATTTCGAAAGTGTTTTCGTGCTATTTTCAAGTGTAATTTTAGATGTAAATTGTCCGAATATTCTAATTTAAATTAAATTAGAGATTTCTAGTTGCATCCTTTTAGATTTATAAGTATTGTAAAAATAACGATAATAAAGTTATACCATTTTAAGTATTTATTATCTTTAATTAACAGAAAATAATAATATACGAGAAAGTAAGCGCTTTCTTGAGTGGAGGGGTATAGTATTATGGAAATTTTCAAGTACATGCAGAAATATGATTTTGAACAAGTAGTCTTTTGCCAAGATGAGGCATCGGGGTTAAAAGCGGTCATTGCTATTCATGATACAACATTGGGTCCAGCTCTTGGGGGTTCGCGCATGTGGACATATGCCTCGGAGGAAGCAGCTATTGAAGATGCACTTCGTCTTGCACGCGGTATGACTTATAAAAATGCGGCGGCAGGCTTAAATTTAGGTGGCGGTAAAACAGTTATTATTGGAGATCCATTCAAGGATAAAAATGAAGAAATGTTCCGTGCATTAGGACGTTTCATTCAAGGTCTGAATGGTCGATATATAACGGCAGAAGATGTAGGTACAACAGTTGCAGATATGGATTTAATCCATGAAGAAACAAATTATGTAACAGGTATTTCACCGGCATTCGGCAGCTCTGGCAATCCATCGCCAATTACAGCGTATGGTGTATATTTAGGAATGAAGGCAGCAGCGAAAGAAGCGTTTGGAGATGACTCGCTGGCAGGTCGTAAAGTGGCAGTTCAAGGTCTTGGGAATGTTGCGTACACATTATGTGAATACTTGTATAATGAAGGAGCGAAACTAATCGTAACTGACATTAATCAGCAAGCAATCGACCGTGTCGTTGCAGACTTTGCCGCGGTAGCAGTAGCACCTGATGAGATTTACGCACAAGATGTGGATATTTTCTCACCGTGTGCTCTTGGCGCAATTGTAAATGATCAGACGATTCCGACGTTCAAAGCGAAGGTTATCGCTGGATCTGCAAACAATCAGCTGGCAGAATCAAGACATGGTAAAGTTTTGCATGATTTAGGGATTGTTTATGCACCGGATTATGTGATTAATGCAGGCGGTGTTATTAACGTAGCAGACGAGTTATACGGCTATAATCGCGAGCGTGCAATGAAGCGTGTTGAAACGATCTACACAAGCTTGGAAAAGATTTTTGCAATTTCAAAAGATGAAGATATTCCAACTTATTTAGCTGCAAACCGTTTAGCAGAAGAGCGTATTGCTCGTGTGGCGAAATCCCGCAGTCAGTTCCTTCAAAACGAAAAAAATATTTTAAACGGTCGCTAATATGCGATTACGAAAGAAGAACTTGATTTTGTAACTGGAAAAAGGGGTGTCGGTTATGGCGAAAGATTATGATGTCGTTATTTTAGGCGGAGGCACAGGCGGTTATGTAGCCGCGATCCGTGCGTCACAGCTCGGATTGAAAACGGCAATCGTCGAAAAAAATAAAATGGGGGGTACATGTCTGCATGCGGGCTGTATCCCGACAAAAGCATTGCTCCGAAGTGCGGAAGTATATGTGCAATCCAAAAAGGCACTCGATTTTGGAGTGGAAGTAAATGACGTCAAAATCGACTTTGAACGTGTCCAACAACGAAAGGCTACCGTTGTAGATAAACTTTACAAAGGTGTCCAGCACTTGATGAAAAAAGGAAAGATCGATGTGTATGACGGTTTTGGACGCATTTTAGGACCATCTATTTTCTCGCCGATGCCAGGTACGATTTCAGTGGAAATGAATGATGGTACAGAAAATGAGATGCTTGTGCCGCAAAACGTGATCATTGCGACTGGTTCTCGCCCTAGAACATTGGACGGATTGAAAGTTGACGGAAAAAAGATTTTCACATCAGATGAGTTCCTGACAATTGAAAAGCTTCCGAAGTCAGCCATTATTATCGGTGGTGGCGTAATCGGTGTCGAATGGGCGTCAATGCTCACTGATTTCGATGTCGAGGTCACGATTATCGAGCTTGGTGATCGTCTACTGCCGACTGAAGATGCAGCAATTTCCGCAGAGATGCTGAAATCTTTGAAGAAGCGCGGGGTAAACGTTCATTTCAATGTCAAACTCGATCCTTCGGCAATTGATACGAAGGAAGATGTATCAATTCAAGTGAATGATGAAACCATTTCAGCGGAAGTACTTTTACTTTCAGTTGGAAGGTTAGCGAACACTTCAAATATTGGTTTGGAAAACACGGAAATCGAACTGGATAATGGATATATTTCAGTAAACGAACATTTCCAGACGAAAGAACGTCATATATATGCTATAGGAGATGTTATCGGTGGAATGCAGTTGGCACATGTTGCTTCACATGAAGGAGTTCGTGCTGTCGAACATATTGCGGGACAGAATTCGATTCCACTGCATTATGCAAATATTGCACGAGGCGTCTACAGTAATCCGGAAGTCGCAAGTGTCGGCCTTACAGAAGAGCAAGCGAAAAACAACGGCTATAAAGTTGTGACAACAACATTCCCGTTTAAAGCGATCGGTAAAGCGATTGTTTATGGTGAAACAGCAGGCTTTGTGAAAGTAGTTGCGGATGAAAATTCGAATGATGTTGTCGGCGTCCATTTAATCGGACCGCATGCAACGGATTTAATTTCCGAAGCTGCACTTGGCTTGTTCTTAAATGCCTCACCATGGGAAGTTGGACAGATGGTGCATTTGCATCCTTCCTTAAGCGAAATTATTGGGGAAGCCGCGCTGGCGATTGAAGGCAAAGCGATTCATTTTTAATAGTGACAAGGGGGTATTTTATGACGGACACTAATATTACACATGAACAATTGGGATTGACGGATGAAGATGTACTGAAAATGTACGAAACAATGCTGATGGCACGACGTATTGATGAGCGGATGTGGCTGCTAAACCGTGCAGGCAAAATACCATTTGTTATTTCATGCCAAGGACAAGAGGCAGCTCAAGTAGGTGCTGCCTTTGCCCTTGATCATACAAAGGATTATATTGCGCCGTACTATCGTGATATGGGGGTTGTCCTTCATTTTGGGATGACGGCAAAAGATTTAATGCTTTCGGCATTTGCGAAAGCGGAAGATCCGAACTCTGGCGGGCGTCAAATGCCGGGGCATTTCGGGCAAAAGAAAAATCGTATACTTACGGGTTCTTCTCCTGTAACGACACAAGTACCACACGCGGTCGGTGTTGCACTTGCAGGGAAAATGCAGCAAAAGGACTTTATCACATTTGTAACACTCGGTGAGGGATCGTCAAACCAAGGAGACTTCCATGAAGGAGCAAACTTTGCGGGAGTGCACAAATTGCCGGTTATTATCATGGTAGAAAACAACCAATATGCAATTTCTGTTCCGGTTGAGCGTCAACTGGGCTGTGCACAAGTATCAGACCGTGCGATCGGCTACGGGATGCCTGGTGTAACGGTAGACGGTAAAAATCCGTTGGAAGTGTACAAAGTGGTGAAAGAAGCGGCTGATCGTGCACGTCGCGGTGAAGGGCCTTCATTGATCGAAACGGTTTCGTTCCGACTGACAGCCCATTCTTCGGATGATGATGATCGTCAATATCGTACAGCTGAGGATATTGCAGAAGGAAAAGCAAAAGACCCGATTATTTTATTTGAAACATACTTAAAAGACAACGGTATAGCGGACGATACGCTATTGGAACAAATGAACAAAAAAATT
Source organism: Solibacillus sp. (assembly GCF_040273735.1). NCBI lineage: Bacteria > Bacillati > Bacillota > Bacilli > Caryophanales > Caryophanaceae > Solibacillus > Solibacillus sp. Next base: position 359,833 of record NZ_JBELZM010000002.1, read on the forward strand.
ATGGATACTGTCAATGAAGCGACAGATTATGCAGAAAATGCAGCCTATGCCTCGCCAGAACATGCATTGCGTTTTGTGTATGCGGAAGGAGAAGATGCGTAATGCCGGTAATTTCTTATATTGATGCCATTAACTTAGCGATGAAAGAAGAAATGGAGCGAGATGACCGCGTCTTCGTATTAGGTGAAGATGTTGGGTTAAAAGGCGGCGTATTCAAAGCGACAACAGGCCTGTATGACCAGTTCGGCGAAGCGCGTGTACTGGATACACCGTTAGCGGAAAGTGCGATTGCCGGTGTTGCAATCGGTGCAGCGATGTACGGCATGCGTCCGATTGCTGAAATGCAGTTTGCGGACTTTATCATGCCTGCTGTAAACCAGATTGTTTCGGAAGCGGCAAAAATTCGTTACCGCTCAAACAATGACTGGAGCTGTCCGTTAGTTGTGCGTGCGCCATTTGGTGGGGGAATTCATGGTGCCCTTTATCACTCGCAATCGGTTGAAGCGATGTTTGCAGGAACTCCTGGATTGAAGATTGTCATTCCGTCAACACCATATGATGCAAAAGGACTGTTGAAGGCAGCCATTCGCGATCCGGATCCGGTACTGTTTTTCGAACATAAACGTGCATACCGCCTTATTAAAGGTGAAGTGCCGACAGATGATTATACATTACCGATCGGAAAAGCCGATGTGAAGCGTGAAGGCGATGATGTAACAGTCATTACCTACGGCCTGGCAGTACATTTTGCATTGCAGGCAGCAGAACGCCTGGCAAAAGACGGTATCGAAACGCATATTTTAGATTTGCGTACCGTTTACCCGTTAGATCAAGAAGCCATTATCGAAGCGGCAAGAAAAACAGGGAAAATCCTTCTTATCACAGAGGACAATAAAGAAGGCAGCATTATGAGTGAAGTGGCGGCCATCATTGCAGAACATTGCCTATTTGAACTGGATGCACCAATCAAGCGTCTCGCAGGACCGGATGTACCTGCAATGCCATACGCACCAACAATGGAAAAGTTCTTCATGATTAATCCTGACAAAGTAGAAAAAGCAATTCGCGAACTCGCTGAATTCTAGTTGATAGAATTGGGATTGTATAAGAATCCTAAATGAACAGCAAATGCCTATTAGTTAAAGGGGGATTGTTAAATGACAATTCAAAATATCGTCATGCCGCAACTTGGAGAAAGTGTGACAGAAGGTAAGATTGAACGCTGGCTTGTACAAGTGGGAGATAAAGTAAACAAGTATGATCCATTAGCAGAAGTAACAACAGATAAAGTTAATGCCGAAATCCCTTCTTCGTTTGCAGGGGTAATTACAGAGTTAATTGCAAACGAAGGCGAAACATTACCGGTAGGCGCAGTTGTATGCGCGATTGAAGTGGAAGGCTCTGAAATGCCGCCAGCGCCAGTAGAAAAAAGCTCGAATGTCAGCTCAGCAATTCTAAATGCCGGCTCACAGAAGAAAGAAGAAGAAAAACCGGCAGCGAAAAAAGAAGACAAACCGGTTCGCACAGAACGCAAGCCTGGTCGTTTTTCACCTGCTGTTTTAGCATTGGCAAATGAACATGATGTCGACTTGGCCGAGATTACCGGTACAGGTGTCGGTAATCGGATAACAAGAAAAGATGTTGAAGCTTATGTTGCTGCAGGTAAGCCGACAAGTCAGGATATTTCGAATGACGAACAACCAACAGCATTTGCTGAGCCAAAACAAGAATCGTCTTCGCAAGCGTCAGCACAAGGTACAACACAAGTTCCGGCAGCTGCGCCCCAGCCGAAACAGGAGATTCCAGTTGCTGCTGGAGACATCGAAATTCCGGTTACGCAAGTGCGTAAAGCAATTGCGAAAAATATGCTGCGCAGCACACATGAAATTCCGCATGCATGGATGATGATGGAAGTCGATGTAACAGAGCTTGTAGAATACCGTGACAGCATAAAAGAAGATTTCAAGAAAAAAGAAGGATTCAATCTGACGTATTTTGCATTTTTCTTAAAAGCTGTTTCCCAGGCGCTAAAAGAATTCCCAATCATCAACTCTGTTTGGGCGGAGGATAAAATCATTCAAAAGAAAGATATTAATTTATCGATTGCTGTAGCTACTGATGATGCGTTATTCGTGCCCGTCATTAAACATGTCGATGAAAAATCGATTAAAGGCATTGCAAAAGAAATTCATGAATATGCACATCTTGTACGCAATGGAAAACTGAAATTGGAGCATATGCAAGGTGGTACATTTACAGTCAACAATACCGGATCGTTTGGTTCTGTTCAGTCAATGGGCATTATCAATCATCCACAGGCAGCAATTTTGCAGGTGGAAAGTATTGTAAAAAGACCTGTAATAGTACAGGGGAATATGATTGCTCCACGCTCTATGGTGAATTTATGTTTATCTTTAGACCATAGAATTTTAGATGGTATGATTTGTGGTAAATTCTTATCTCGTGTGAAAGAAATTCTCGAAAATGTCGATAAACAGAAGATGTCAGTCTACTAAAAATGCCGTGAAAGCCTGTGAAATAAGGCTTTCACGTTTTTTTTCTCTTTATTGTCAGAACATTCTCGTGTAAACTATAGTACAGAAATATAACAAGGGGGGAAGCTACTTAGCGACCACATGTCAATGAATATGAAAGAGATCGAATTTCAAACAGCTAGCTATGAGAAGTGGAAGGAAGAAGCGGTCAAAGCATTAAAAGGAAAACCGTTTGAATCCTTATTTACAAAGACAATTGAAAATATCACGCTTGACCCACTTTATACAGAAGAAAGCTTAATCGAAAAATTGGGAGATCAACTGGATAAACAAGTATCAACAATCCGTTCTCTAACAAAACAGACGAGCTTCACTGTTGCACAGCAAATCGCTGGCAATGATGCAGCAAGCTTTTTTGCCAACATCGAGGATAGCTTATCGCGCGGCAATGAAATGATTACAATCAACAGCCCGGTTGCATTTGACTGGTCTGAACAGGACAGCGAAAAACTCGCTTCTTATTTATCGGAAAATTCATTTAAATTTACCGTCGCTTCTGCTGAAGATGCAGTGCTGGATGTGTTCAAATATATTGACGAAGCTAAACGTAATGACGTTGTAGGCTATATTGTTTCACCTGAAACATTAGAATTAGCTGACTATCCAAACGTCCGCACGTTTTGTGCAAATACGATTCCGTTCCATAATGACGGCGCTAATGCGGTACAAGAGCTTGCTGTTGCGCTTACACAAGCAGCTAAACTTGCTAATACGGCAGAAGATTTTAAAGCATTTGAACAGAAGTTTTTCGTACAGTTCGCTGTCGATACACAATTCTTTGCAGAAGTAGCAAAACTTCGTGCCTTTAAAGTATTATGGAAAGCGTTTGCTTCAGCATTCGGCAATGAAGCAAGCGCTGTCCCGGTCGCAGTGGAAACTTCGGTACGCAGCTTCTCGAAATATGATGTTTATGTAAACTTATTACGTGCAGGCAATGAAGCGTTCTCAGCAGCAATCGGCGGTGCAGATATTATTACGGTACATCCGCATGATGCATTGACAGGTGTTTCAGGGCAGTCGATCCGTATAGCGCGAAATGTTTCCCTTGTAACGAAAGAAGAGTCGCATGTAACGAATGTAATCGATCCATCAGGCGGTTCGTACTTTATCGAATCATTAACAGCAGACTATGTAAAAGAAGCATGGGCACTGTTTTTGGAAATCGAAATTGCTGGCGGACTGGAAGCATACGGTATCAATGCTCAAATCGAGGAAGTGTATGCGACACGTATGAAGCAAGTGGAAACACGCAAGCATTCACTAATCGGTACTAACATCTATGCAAACCCGCAAGATACAGTAGCAACAACTGAAAATGCTCAATTTGCAGGTGTAAAACGTCTTGCCATTCCATTTGAAAATTTGCGTGCCACGTATGCACAAACTGGATTCAAGACAGCAATATTAACATTCGGGGAATTGAAAAACTATAAGCCGCGCGCAGATTTTGTACAAGGATTCTTCGCAACAGCGGGCATTGTAGCATATCAGACAGCAGGCTTCCAAACAATCGAAGATGCAACAACTTGGCTGGCAACTGCCGACTATGACTATGTAGTCGTAGCTGCAACGGATGAAGATACTAAAGCCATTGTGCCGGCATTACTTGAAAACAAAAAACAATCGGTTGTGTTGGATGCAGCGGGTAAATTTAAAGAAGATGAAGCGGCGTGGACTGCAAATGGCTTAAACGGCTTTATTTATGCAGGTCAGAACATCGTTGAAAAGCTATCGGATGTCGTGATGAGCGTGAAGGGGGTACAACAATGAGTAAAGCAAATTTCGCTACTGTTGTCATTGAAGATGTATTAAAACAAGAGCAACTTACTTCTACAGGCTCGTACGTGACAAATGAAGGCATTGAAGTGAATTCTGTCTACAATAAAAAAGATATTCAAGACGCAAAACATTTAAAAGATGTGGCTGGTATTGCACCAAATACACGTGGGCCATACCCGACAATGTATGTAGCGCGTCCATGGACAGTGCGTCAATATGCAGGTTTCTCGACTGCGGAAGAATCAAATGCCTTTTACCGTCGTAACTTGGCAATGGGTCAGAAAGGGCTTTCAGTAGCATTCGACTTGGCAACACACCGCGGTTATGACTCGGATCACCCTCGTGTAACAGGGGATGTCGGAAAAGCCGGCGTTGCGATCGATTCAGTTGAAGATGCAAAAATTTTATTCGACGGCATTCCACTTGATCAAATGTCGGTATCGATGACGATGAACGGTGCAGTTTTACCGATTCTTGCATTCTACATTGTTGCAGCTGAAGAACAGGGAGTATCGCCTGATAAATTGGCCGGTACAATCCAAAATGACATTTTAAAAGAATACATGGTACGTAACACATATATTTACCCGCCGGCAATGTCGATGAAAATCATTGCGGACATATTTGAATATACGGCGAAATTCATGCCGAAATTCAACTCGATTTCCATTTCGGGTTACCATATACAAGAAGCGGGTGCGACAAATGATATCGAGCTTGCGTACACATTGGCAGACGGTCTTGAATATGTTCGTACAGGTTTAAAAGCAGGAATTGATATTGATGCATTTGCACCACGTCTATCGTTCTTCTGGGCGATCGGCATGAACTATTACATGGAAGTTGCGAAAATGCGTGCTGCACGTCGCATTTGGGCGCAAATGATGTCTACATTCAATCCGAAAAACTCGAAGTCACTTGCATTGCGTACCCACTCGCAAACATCAGGCTGGAGTTTAACAGAACAAGATCCATTCAATAACGTAACACGTACACTAATTGAAGCGAACGCAGCAGCGATGGGCCATACACAGTCGCTTCATACGAACGCGCTGGATGAAGCAATTGCTTTACCGACGGACTTCTCGGCTCGTATTGCACGTAATACACAGCTATTCCTGCAAGAAGAAACAGGAATGACAAAAGTTATCGATCCATGGGGCGGTTCGTACTATGTCGAAAAATTGACAGAAGAGCTGACAGAAAAAGCATGGGCTTTAATTGAAGAAATCGAAGCTCTTGGTGGAATGGCGAAAGCGATTGAAACAGGACTTCCAAAAATGAAAGTTGAAGAAGCAGCGGCTAAACGCCAGGCGAAAATCGATTCAAAAACAGAAACGATTGTCGGCGTAAACAAATACCGTCTTGCAGAAGAAGATCCAATCGACATTTTGGATATCGACAATGCGATTGTACGCGAATCACAAATTGCCCGCCTTGAAAAAATGAAGGCGACACGTGATGAAGCGGAAGTACAAAAACATTTAGCGCGTTTAACGAAAGCGGCTGAAGACGGCTCAGAAAACTTATTAGCCGTTGCAGTGGACGCAGCAAGAGCACGTGCATCATTAGGTGAAATTTCGGATGCGATTGAAGCGGTATCTGGCCGTCATAAAGCAGTTATCCGTTCAATTTCTGGTGTCTACTCTGCAAACTTCTCGGATGATGAAATGATTTCGGAAGTGAAGCAAATGACAGAAGACTTCCTGGAAGCAGAAGGTCGCCGTCCACGTATTTTAGTGGCGAAGATGGGACAGGACGGGCATGACCGCGGTGCAAAGGTTGTTGCAACTGGCTATGCGGACTTAGGTTTCGACGTCGATATTTCTCCGTTGTTCATGACACCGGAAGAAACTGCACAAATGGCAAACGAAAATGACGTTCACTGTATCGGTGTATCATCTTTGGCAGCGGGTCATAAAACATTAGTGCCTGAACTTGTAGGTGAGTTGAAGAAATTAGGTCGCGAGGACATTATCGTCATTTGCGGCGGGGTTATCCCAGCTCAAGATTATGACTTTCTGTATGAAGCAGGTGCAGCGGCTATCTTCGGGCCAGGTACTGTTATTCCAGTATCGGCAATTCGTATTATAGAAGAAATTTATAAAAAGTTAGGTTATGAGGAAGTGGCAGAGTAGTGATGCCACAAGAAGAGAAAAGCGCTTTATTTGTCATGGATGGTGTGAAGGGTGGTCATGATGGTATGAGCTATTCAAACCCGAAAAAGTTCAGGAAAAAAAAGCAGGAAACAATTGATCTGCAGACGCTGGCAAGCGAAGTACGTGCAGGTAACCGCACTTCGCTTGCCAAAGCGATTACGCTCATTGAAAGCTCGAACAATACCCATAAGGAAGAAGCACAGAAGCTGCTGCAGGAGTTATTGCCTTATACGGGCAATTCAATTCGAATTGGTATCACCGGTGTACCAGGGGCGGGGAAAAGTTCTTTTATCGAAGCATTCGGAACGATGCTGTGCAGAATGGGTAAGCGCGTTGCGGTACTTGCAATCGACCCGAGCTCGTCGCTTTCAGGCGGCAGTATTTTAGGGGACAAAACACGAATGGAAGAACTGGTACGCCAGGAAAATGCATTTGTGCGTCCATCACCGAGTGCCGGTACATTGGGCGGTGTCCATAAGAAATCCCGTGAAACGATGCTGTTATGTGAAGCAGCAGGATATGACGTCATTCTGATTGAAACAGTCGGTGTCGGCCAAAGTGAAACGTATGTGCGCGGCATGGTCGATTTCTTCTTGCTGCTAGTCTTAACTGGTGCGGGAGATGAACTGCAAGGGATGAAGAAGGGCATTATGGAGCTTGCAGACGGCATTATCGTTCATAAAGCGGACGGGGACAATGTACGCCCTGCACGTCGGACCATGCAGGAATACAAGCAGATTCTTCATTTCCTTCAGCCATCGACTCCTGGCTGGCTCAGTACGTCACTGACCGTATCGTCCCTTGAAAAAAAGGGGCTCGACAAAGTATGGGATATGCTGATGGAGTTTGAGCAAAAAACGAGGCAGTCGAATTATTGGACGACACGTCGCCATGAACAAACGCGCGACTGGTTCCATACAATGATTACCGATCATTTAATAGATTCGTTCTATAAAAATCCGGAACGCAAAAAGCAGGTCCGGTCACTTGAGGAAGAAATATTGCATGGCCAGCTAACGGTAACACAAGGGGTTAATGCATTATTTGGCGAAAAAAATGAATAAATCAATTACGCCTTGGCGTAATTGTGTCCAGATTTTTTGAGTTTGGACCCACACGTAGTGGGTCAGTCAGCCGTTCGCATGATGCGACGCATTTAGGCTGTAAACCTCTATAATTCCTTTAAAAAATCTGTGACATCCGCCGGAGGCTTATTTTCATTCAGCGGGAGTTTCCGCTGAATGAAAATAATGATAATCAAGAGTCTTTGCACATCTTTCGTAACCTTGCTATGATAAAAAGGAACATAGAAAGGGGCTAAAAAGCTTATGAACATGGATTATGATTTATTTATGCAACAAATTACAACGACTGCACGTGCAGAGATGGAAGCAGCAGGTTATGAACAACTGCGCACTCCGGAAGACGTGGAAGCAGCGTTTGCTCGTGAAGGAACAACTCTTGTTATGGTGAATTCTGTGTGTGGCTGTGCTGGCGGTATTGCACGTCCTGCAGCAACACATGCTGTACATTACGATAAACGTCCTGACCATTTAGTAACAGTATTTGCCGGTCAAGATAAAGAGGCAACAGCAGCTGCACGTTATTATTTCGGTGAAGATCACATCCCATCATCACCATCATTCATTTTATTGAAAGATGGACAAGTTGTAGGAGAAGTTGGCCGATTTGAAATCGAAGGACATGACCCAATGAGTGTTGTAACAAACCTTCAAGGTCACTTCGAGGAAAACTGCGAAGAAATCTAATACTACTAGAGTAATTGTGAAACGGGTGCGTAGCGAACGTACCCGCTGCACACCTATAACGGGGGAGTTCAACCGATATGAAGAAATTTTCAATCGGCTATCGTACTTTAAAAACAGCCATTGGTGCTGCTGTTGCGATAGCAATTGCCCAATATTTTGATTTGCAGTTTTTTACGGCCGCTGGTATTCTGACGATTTTAAGCATTCAACCAACAAAACGTAAATCTCTCCATGCAGTGTATACCCGGATTGTTTCAACATTTATCGGGATCGCTTATGCATTTATATTTTTCGAAATATTCGGTTATTCGCCGGTTGTTTTAGGTATCGTTATGATTCTTTTCATTCCCACAATTGTTTCACTTAGAGTTGTGGAAGGTTTTATCTCAAGTTCGGTAATCATGATGCACATATATTTGACCGCCAATTTTACGGTCGATCTGCTAATAAATGAATTTTACTTAATGGCAATCGGTTATGGGGTTGGTTTAGTCGTAAATATGTACATGCCGGATATCCAGCAAGGCCTGTATTACCACCGCGAAAAAATGGAGTCGTTATTGAAGAAAATTCTTGCGGAAATCGCAGGGTATTTGAGAGATGGCGATACATTATGGGATGGTCATGAACTGATTGAAGCGGCGAAAGTGGTCGAGGCAGGAAAGGCGCTGGCATTCCAAGATGTTGAAAATCACGTGACTCGTAAAGAAAATACATTTTATCTGTATTTTGATATGCGTGAAAGACAGCTGGAAATTATAGAGCGTGTGTTGCCGAAAATTACTACACTGCCGGTAATGACAGAGCAGGCTACATTAATTGCAGCCTTCATGGAAGACTTGAGCGAGCACGTCCATTCAGGAAATACGGCAAGCCGCTTTTTGGAAAAACTCGACAAAGTAAAAGAAGAGTTCGCCAAAATGCCATTGCCAAATGATCACGAAACATTCCTCGCAATGGCCGCATTGTACCAGTTCATCGAAGAAATGGATGAATACCTGGTCATCAAGCAATCGTTCAAGGGGATGAAATAAAAAAAATGGATGCATAAACATCCATTACATAAATGCTGCGACACCCATTGCAACAGTTGAGATTAACATGATAACAACCATTGAATAAACGACTATTTTTTGAAACTTTTTGTTGCTCATTCTTTTCGCTCCTTCAATATGAACTAGTACTAGTTTATCAAATTTGAAGGAATTCTCAAGTACATTAGATTTTACATTTTCGAAATTTTAAAATTTTTTATCGGAAGTACAAACAACCGTTAAAAAAAGCCTCGAACAAATGTCTGGCACGATTCAGATGAGGCGGAATTAATAATTTTATTCAAAAGGGAGTCAGTACCGTGGAAAAAGTGGATCATATCGGCATTGCCGTACGTAATATTGAAGAACGTATTACATACTACACAGAAACGCTAGGCTTGAAATTATTAAAGATGGAAGAAGTAGAATCACAGCAAGTAAAAGTTGCTTTTATCGATGCAGGCAACGTAAAAATTGAGCTGCTTGAGCCAATGAGTGAAAAAAGCGCAATCCATGGCTTTTTGGAAAAGCGCGGAGAAGGCATTCATCATGTTGCATTCGGCGTAACAGGTATTCGTGAGCGCATGGCTGAACTTCGTGAAAAAGGTGTACGACTATTATCGGAAGAGCCGGGACCAGGTGCTGGCGGCGCGGAAGTAGCATTTTTACACCCGAAAGACTCATATGGTGTACTTTATGAATTATGCGATAAAAGCGGAAAAGGGGATAAATAACGATGACAACAATGACAGTAACTCCAGATATGTTTGATAAAATTAATGAGCTTTATGACCGTAAAGAAGCGATCCAGCTTGGTGGCGGGGATGCGCGTATCGAAAAGCAGCATGAAAAAGGGAAAATGACTGCCCGTGAACGCATTGATATGTTATTGGATGACGGGTCATTCGTTGAAATCAATCCTTTCATCACACACCGTACAGTTGATTTCGGTATGGATAAACTAGAAGGCCCTGGTGATGGCGTAGTTACAGGTTTTGGTAAAATCAATGGCCGTAATGTGTATTTATTTGCACAGGACTTCACAGTATTCGGCGGTGCGCTTGGTGAAATGCACGCGAAAAAAATCGCAGCGGTAATGGATTTGGCAGCAAAAAATGGTACGCCGTTTATCGGCATTAACGATTCAGGCGGTGCGCGTATTCAAGAAGGTGTATTATCACTTGACGGCTACGGTCACATTTTCTACCGTAACTCAATTTATTCTGGTGTAATTCCGCAAATCTCAGTAATTATGGGACCATGTGCGGGTGGTGCAGTTTATTCACCAGCGATTACAGACTTTATTTTAATGGTTGATAAAACATCTCAAATGTTCATTACAGGACCTAAAGTAATTGAAACAGTAACAGGCGAGAAAATTTCAGCTGAAGGTCTTGGCGGTTCTAAAGTGCATAACGCTACTTCAGGGAATGCCCACTTCCGTGCTGAGAACGAAGAAGCTGCAATTGCACAAATTCAGCAATTACTTTCTTACTTACCACAGAACAACCGAGAAAAAGCACCGAAACAAGCTGCTCCAGAAGGCGATAACTTCCGTTCAGAACTTGTTGATGTTGTGCCGATTGACCAAACAAAATCTTATGATGTCCGTAAAGTAGTAGAACAAGTAGTTGACGAAGGTTCATTCATGGAAGTGCAAAAAGATTTCGCGAAAAACATTGTAGTTGGTTTTGCACGCATCGCTGGTGAATCAGTTGGTTTAGTATGTAACCAGCCAAAATTCCTGGCTGGCGGATTAGATATCGATTCGTCTGATAAATTAGCTCGTTTCGTACGTACATGTGACGCATTCAACGTGCCTGTTATTACATTTGAAGACGTATCTGGTTTCTTCCCAGGTGTTAAACAAGAGCACGGCGGGATTATCCGTCACGGTGCGAAAATCCTCTATGCTTACTCAGAAGCAACTGTACCAAAAATTACAGTCATTTTACGTAAAGCATATGGTGGTGCATACGTAGCATTGAACTCGAAAGCAATTGGCGCGGACTTAGTATTCGCTTGGCCGAATGCTGAAATCGCTGTAATGGGTGCTGCCGGTGCGGCAAACATTATTCATGCAGGTGAAATTGCGAAATCCGCTGATCCGGAAGCAACACGTGCAGCGAAAATAGAAGAATACAAAGAAAAATTTGCAAATCCTTATGTAGCGGCATCACGCGGAATGGTTGACGATGTTATCGATCCACGTGAAACACGTATTAAGCTAATCCAGGCATTGGATATGCTTTCAACAAAGCAGGAAGACCGTCCATACAAAAAGCACGGGAATATTCCACTATAAATTTTAATTGAAGCACTCTAAAAAACATCTCTTATATGACTTGTATAAAATACAATCATTTTTGAGGTGTTTTTTTGCTTATATTGAGCACTAAAAGAAATAATGCAGGAAAAATACTAGAAAATTATTAAAATATATTTACCTATAATATGGTAAATCCTCCTATTTTATTATAGTGAATTTTACAAAAAGCCATTATGCTAGATAAAGGGAAAGACGATATAGGAGGACAAAAGTATGAAGGAAATCAATCAACTACAAAGGGCAATTGATTTAAGGAGGGATGGGGAATTACTACAATCCAATCAACTATTATTGAGTTTAGTTGAACAACATCCGAACGAGGCCTATCTAAATTACCAGTGCGCATGGAGCTTCGATGTGCTTGGAAAAGAATCGAATGCTGTACCGTACTATGAAAAGGCAATTAAAGGTGATTTGAATGATGAAGATTTAGCAAATGCTTATTTAGGTCTTGGCAGTACATACAGAACGCTAGGGGAATACGAAAATTCAAAACATACATTGGAAAATGGGCTGGAGATGTTTCCGCACAATTTAGCCATTCAAGTATTTTATGCGATGACATTGTTTAACTTGAAGGAGCATGAGCGTTCAATGGAACTTCTATTGAAAAATCTAGCAGCCACTTCGTCTGACCTGCAAATTAAGAAATATAAGAACGCCATTACATTTTATAGTGATAAATTGAATGAAGTGTGGAAGTGAGTGATAAATTAATTTTGGGGTTTGCAGATGATATGATAATAATATTTAAGATTGTAAACTACTTCATCTATACGGCGATGGTCAGCCTGATCGGCTACAGCTGTTATTTCTTATCGGTATTGTTTATCGGTTCGATGCTATTTACTGCAGCAGATGCTCCGCCGGGAGATATTTCAAATTCGGGCAGGTTGCTGACCATTGCTTTTAATGCTTTTGGAACTTTTATTGCGCTATTTATATACAGTGTTGTTCACTGGACCATCGCATGGTTTTTGAACATACCGTTTCCAAAGCGATTTATACTCATTTTGAATTTTATAATCATTAGTTTAGTCGTTGGTGCGTTAATTTTTAAATTCATTATTATCGACGGCAGTTATTTATAAAATTAATCCACCGCTCTAGAAAGATTGAATGCTGTTTGCTGTTTTTTCGGTTCCTTTTCATACGGATGTTTGTGCTCGGCAAACAGGAAGATTGCCCCAAGTTCTATGCCATGCCCATAATGGGCGGTTTCTTCAGGAGTTAAGTGCAAAATTCGTAAACTCATTTCATACACATTTTTCCGTGTGACAAAGCTGATAAGCTGGTCGAGCCAGTTGCCGGCATGATGGACTTGAATGTCGGTGTACATTTTCAGTGATTGTAAAGGGTAGATATCTTTTGGAAACACATGGATTTCATGCTCGGAAAAACCGTGCCCTCTAATAATGTTCAGCTTTGTCATAGCTTCCTCAACACTGTACACTAAAGCGATTTCACGTCGATACTCCATATGATCACCTCTTTTTTATTGTAATGGAATTTTTATTGAGATGGTAGTGAATGTAAGCGATCATACATCAATACAATTTTAAAATGCAGAAAATTCGAAACTTATACAGTGCTTAATACGTAGAAGATGAAAAGGGAGGTTTTACTTTTGGGGAACTATTCCATTCGCGATTTTGTCAACAAGACGCAGCAAGACCAGAATGAAAATGATTATTTTGAATTGGAAACCGATCGTGTACTCGAAGTGAATCTGAACGGGGAAGTATGGTCAAAAATGGGCGCGATGATCGCCTATGTCGGTTCGATCAAATTTGAGCGTGAGCGCATGCTGGAGCATGGCGTGTCGAAAATGTTTAAGAAAGCATTGACTGGCGAAGGTACGCAATTGATGAAGGCGAAAGGGAAAGGCCGGCTATATTTAGCAGATCAAGGAAAGAAAATCACAATTTTTGATTTGCAGAACGAAAGCCTGTGCGTGAACGGCAATGACCTGCTTGCATTTGAGCCATCGATCAATTGGGATATTCGACTTATGCGAAAAATGGCCGGTATGATGGCAGGTGGCTTATTCAATGTTATGCTGGACGGCAAAGGAAAAGTGGCGATTACAACCCATTTTGAGCCATTAACATTAATCGTTAAGTCGGGTGAAACAGTGTATACTGACCCTAATGCAACAGTCGCGTGGTCAGGTAATTTGAAGCCGGAGTTTGTAACGGATATTACGTTCAGAACACTCATTGGACGCGGCAGCAATGAATCTATTCAAATGGCCTTTTCCGGTGATGGGTTTGTCATCATTCAGCCATTTGAAGAAGTGTATTTATCGTCTGAATCATAAGGGCTGCGTTATAAAGTAAGGAGAATACAGATGTTTTTAAAATCAGTCAAACTTAAGAAAGAACAAATAACGGATTATAGCAGATACCCCTTTTCGATTCCTTTTATTCGCCATATGGATGAATTGGATGTGGATGCGCGGGTCACGTTTTTCGTCGGAGAAAACGGTGCGGGTAAATCAACATTACTCGAAGCCATTGCAGATCAGATCGGCTTCAATCCGGCAGGTGGCAGCACACAAAACTATAAAGCATATGAAGTGGATCAATCCGAATCCGCGCTTGGCGATTATGTGAAACTCTCCTGGTGGCCAAAAGTAACAAACGGTTTTTTTCTGCGCGCTGAGACATTTTATCAGTTTGCGTCGCATTTGGATGAAATCGATCAGAACGGATACAAAGCATATGGCGGGAAATCGCTGCACCATCAATCACACGGTGAATCTTTTTTCTCGCTGTTCCAGCACCGATTCACAGGGCAGGCAATCTATTTACTGGATGAGCCGGAATCCGCATTATCTCCCACTAGACAGCTGGCATTTTTAACATTGATGAATGATTTAGTAAAACAGGGTAATGTCCAATTTATTATCGCAACACATTCGCCAATTTTACTTGGATTCCCGGATGCGGTCATTTATCAATTTGATGAGCATGGCATCGAGCAGGTGAAGTATGAAGAAACCGAGCATTATCAGATAACCTCATATTTTTTGCAGCACCGTGAAAAAATGCTGCAGGAGCTGTTTGAAGATGATGAGGAAGAACTATATTAGCAATCGTTTGCGGATGAAGGTAGCTACAATGTATTTATAAAGGAGTATAGAATATGGGATGGCAGCAATTGCAACAGCAATCAGAACAGTATCACATTCAACTTTATGTTTACGATTACTTTTTCGATAATATCTTTACCGATTGATCGGTTCATTCCAAAATTACAACTGCGATCGATCAACTATTGCGTGTGCAGGATGATGTAGCGAATACACTTCGCGATTTGAAGCAAAAATTGAGCATCACAATCGAAAAAGAACAGGCGCTGCAAGAAGAAAAACAAAGCATTTTAAATGCCGATGATCAATCGTTGTTTTTTCAAAAATAGAGGCGTACAATAAAGCGTAAACTAGTTATTTAAAGGAGTTTTCGAACATGAACCGAGTAGTAGAAGAGTTTCTGGAATTAGTGCAAATTGATTCTGAAACAAAACATGAAGAAGTTATCGCACCAATTTTAGTTAAAAAATTAGAAGAAATGGGTTTTAATGTTTTTCAGGATGATGCGCATACACGCAATGGTCATGGCGCAGGCAATATTATCGCAACATTAAAAGGAGATGAGTCAATCGAGCCGATTTATTTTACAGTACATATGGATACAGTCGTGCCAGGTAAAGGCATTAAACCGGAAATTCGTGAGGACGGCTATATTTATTCTGACGGCACAACGATTCTTGGTGCGGATGATAAAGCAGGTATCGCAGCATTATTCGAAATGGCACGTCGTTTAAAAGAAAAAGACAGCGCTCACGGTACAATCCAGTTCATCATTACAGCAGGTGAAGAAAGCGGATTAGTCGGTGCTAAGGAACTTGATCCTTCAAAAATTATCGCCAAATACGGTTTTGCAGTTGATAGTGACGGCAAAGTAGGCGGCATTGTAGTTGCAGCACCATTCCAGGCAAAAGTATTTACGAAAATCATCGGTAAAACAGCACATGCAGGCGTTGCACCTGAAAAGGGTATTTCCGCAATAACTGTTGCAGCAAAAGCTGTTGCCCAAATGAAGTTAGGTCGTCTAGATGAAGAAACAACAGCTAATATCGGGCGTTTTGAAGGCGGTCAAGCAACAAATATCGTATGTGATGAAGTGTCAATTCTTGCGGAAGCCCGTTCGATTGATGAAACAAAACTGAATGCCCAAACTGCCCATATGAAAGAAACATTTGAACGTGTTGCACAAGAAATGGGTGCGCGTGCTGAAGTTGAAGTGAAGTTAATGTACCCAGGTTTCCGCGCAACAGAAGAAGATCAAGTTGTGAAAGTTGCTAAAGCAGCGGTTGAAGCAATCGGTCGTACACCACAGCTCGGTATTTCAGGCGGTGGTAGTGATGCAAACGTTATCGCTGGGTTCGGTATTCCTACTGTAAACTTATCGGTCGGCTATGAGGAAATTCATACGACAAACGAAAGAATGCCGGTGGAAGAACTGGAAAAACTGGCTGATTTATTGGAAGAAATCGTTGTTCAAACAACGAAATAAGAGGTATCAATATGAGCATTGAAAAAGCAGTCGTATTTTTATGCGGTACAGAACAATATGCTGTGCCGGTTGAGCAGGTTGTTTCGATTGAAAAGCTGGAGCGTGTAACTCCGATTCCTCATTTACCGGACTACTTGCTAGGCTTTACGCGAATTCGAGGGGAACTTACACCAATAATCGATTTTCAGACCATTTTATACAATCGCCCGACAAATACACAAACGGCGAAAATCATTGTATTGAAGACAGAGTTGATTAATTACGGATTGGTCGTTGCCGATGCGAAAGAAATTATCGACTTTGAAGAAGGCGTATTAAAGCAGATGGGGCTTGTCAATTATGAAAAGACGAAATATTTTACAGCGGTTGCCAATTTGGAAGACCGCATGATTTCTTGTATTGACCCAAATATTCTCGTTCATTCGTTGGATGGCATCCGTGAAATTATCGAATATTTACATGAAATGAATCAGCAGGAAAATCAGACAAACTAAAAAAAGGAGCTTATCATCTGAACGTGATAGGCTCCATTTTTTCAATCGGCAGTAACCGCTTTCTTTTTTTTGAATTGTTTAACATACGCATAACCTGTGAAGCTAAATACGAAGATGGAAATAATCGTGAGTGTCAGGACGAGATTTTCTTCAACCCATGGAATATTTCCGAGTAAAAAGCCACCGCCCAGCCAAACAACTGTCCAAAGTACGGCCCCTATGAAGTTGTAGCGTAAAAAAGTCCCATACGAAAAGCCGGAATATCCGCATATAAACGGTGTCATTGTCCGCATCAACGGTACAAACCGTGAAAACGTAATGGCAATCCGGTCATAGTTTTCCAGGAATTTCAGTGCTTTATCATTAGTTTCCTCTGATAAAAAACGCATGAACAGATTACGCTTCGGCGGAATTTTCCGTATTGATTTTCCGATAAGATAGTTGCTGCTATCGGCAAGCGTTGTTGCAACGATGAAAATAATCAGCAATGTCAGAAAATCGAGCTTATCAATCGCTGCAAGTGTACCGCTTGTGAAAACCGTACTATCCCCGGGTAAAAATGTTAAAATTACAAATGCAGTTTTCGTGAAAACAACCGCAAACAACAGAATATAAATATAAAGTCCGAGCTCTTTTATGTAATAAAATATGACTTGGTCGATTTCCCGTAAAAATTGAATAATATCAAGTAGCATAAGTAGTTCTCCTATCAAGAGGATGATTAAATTCAAGTATAGCGGATATTGGCAAATTATTGTTATAAAAAGTGCTAAGTAAAAAAACTAAAAGAGGTGATCGAAATGAGCTTGACGAAACGCCCTAAAATGGAGATTCCAAAAACGGAATCCGAATGGCTGATGGATATTATCGGCTATATAGTACTAGCGTTTATGGTTATTGTACTATTCATGAACTGGCGTGAACTGCCAAATGAAGTTCCTGTCCACTTTGACGGCAGCGGCAATGTCGACCGCTGGGGCTCTAAATGGGAACTGTTAATATTACCGGGCATCGGGATTGCCATGCATTTCTTTTTAAAGATTTTTGAAAAATTCCCTGAAACGCACAACTATCCGGCACGAATCAATGAATCAAATGCCGAGGTATTTTACCGAAATAGTTGCCAAACATTAAATTATATGCGTAACATCTTAAATATATTATTCGCCTACATCGTGTACCGCACCATTGCGATTGCTTTAGAAGAAGCAACAACGATCGGGTGGCCGTTTTTCATCATATTGGCAGCGCTGTTTGCTGTGCTGATTTGGAAGATGGTTAGGATTTTTAGGATTAAGTAAAGTAGAAAGTTTCGAGGGGAATGTGGAACGCGGCGGAGGAAAATTAGAAGATTTCGGGGCAAAAATGGACACTCTTATCGAAAAGTAGAATCTTTTACGAAGAAAGTAGAACCTTCATTTAAAAAGGAAGATTCCTCATCAAAGTTCCAAAGTATCTCATTAAGCAGATGCTTTTTTCAATTAAAAACTTTTAAATTAAATTACATATTTATATTTCTAGTTCGTCTATATAAGTAAGAGAGGTGATGGACATGGATTTTGATGAGCTGTATGAGCAGGAGTTCCGCAAGACTTATCAGTACATACGCTACATGGTATCTAACTCACAAGTCGCCGAAGATTTAACACAGGATACGTTTGTGCGAATTTATACAACGGACTTGACATGTTGAAAGTGGAAAGGTACAAATTCTTATTTATTGTCCTGTTATTTCTTATTTGGATTATCATGGCGTAATATTAAAAATGAAATTGTATGGTCCTTTATGTAGAAGCGGCCATGTTTTTTCATCTTAGATTATAAAAGGAATTTATTTGAAACTTTTTGTCGGAAAATTCGTATAAATTAAGAAGCGAAAAGAAGGAGGCATTTGAATGAAGAAACATTTTAAAGAACAGTTCGGTCGGTATTTTTTAGACGGTGAATTTGATGAGATTTACGGAAAAACAGCAAAGTCGTTTCAGAACCTTGTATCGTTTGAACAATTTCGTGAGCTTTCTTTAGACTATAATTCAGATGTGGGCAGTTATACATGTATCATGTCCAATACTTTTCAAGGGCTCGATCGGCATATTTGGGTCGATGATACGTATTCCAAAGCAGTTGTCGTCGCGTTCGACGGGCAGGACATTATTCAGGCAATCTATTTAAAACCGTTCGAAACTTATCCGAACAGTGATAAAATATGGACAAAAAATACATACAGCATGCCGATTAATGACGAATGGTATGTTTTTTGGGGCGGAACAAACGAATTTATTAACTATCACTATCCGTATGAACAGCAGCGTTATGCTTACGATTTAGTCAAAATGGTCAATAACGAAACATATAAAAACTCGAACCGGCAAAATGAAAATTACTTTGCGTTTGGAGCTGAAGTCGTAGCACCGGCTGATGGCGTGGTGGTCGAAGTGCTTGATGGAATTGATGACAATATTCCGGGCGAGATGGATGAGAAAAATTTAGCAGGAAACTATTGCATCATTGAACATGAACACAATGAATACAGTATGATTGCCCATTTCATGAAGGATTCGATTTGTGTGAAAACAGGGGATAAAGTGAAGGCAGGTCAACTGCTCGGCCTATGCGGGAATTCGGGTAATTCTTCGGAAGCACATATCCATTTTCAAGTAATGGATCATCGGGATTTCCTAGAAGCAAAATCACTGCGTGTTAAGTTTCATCATGGTGAAGAACCAATTCAGGGTGATTTTGTAAAGCACAGCCCGGCAAACAAGCCAGAGTCCGATACGTATAATAAAATTTAAAACACTGTTTCCGGCTGGAGAACTGCTGTTATTAATTCCCCGAATATTAGGCAGTTTTTTTGTAAAAGTGAACCTAGAAATGAGAGGCGTTATGAAATGGTACGAAGAAGAGGAATATATGAAGTGAACGTCATTGGCAAGCCGCTTGTTTGTTTATTTTGCCAAGATACGAAATTCAGGCACCGTGAAGTATATGTAAAACTGACGAATCATGAACCAGGTGTGCAGAAAAAGAAATTAACGCTGCAATCTTTTTCCTGTATTACATGTGCGCAGGAAATGAAATTTGAAGAACAAAAAAGTAATGGGCTTAGTTCGATTGAATACGTACAGGTAGGTGAGTAAATGGTAGATTATCTTACAGCAGAAAAGAGCCGTATATATATATTTAAAAAGCCAATCTGTTGTCATATATGCGCCCATGATACTTTTATCCCACACGAAACGTATACAGATGTTGAAAAACCCGGCATTAAAGTGCTTTTTGTTCATAACACAGCAATTTGCCAGCAATGCGGGTTTGTCATTCAATTTGGCGATCCAAGTTATTATGATGGAGAGAAGGATATGTACCGATGGGCATTTGATCAGGAGCTGATTGAAGAACAACCGCTTTTAGAACCCCACGTCCCCTATATAGATAAGAAAACAATGGATAGGTATAAAAGATGCATTCCTTTAGCACTTCAACTTCTAATACGTCGAAACGAGGCACCTGGGAAACTGCTCAATTTATGTGGCAATGACGAATATATAGCAATTGCTCAATATTTTAATGCAAATTATGAAGAAACATACAGTCAGCTTGTTGCGCGAGATTGTTTAGTTCTATTATTAAATAGGCTAATGGAAAAAAGATTAGTTAACCCGGATGAGTTAGTAAAGGTACTGCAGTCTGAAGAAGACTTATCTCTTGAAGCGTTTTTAAAAGCATCGATCGAGAAGTGAAATATATTTCCCCAGAATAATTGGTGTGAAAGGATAGACTAAATGAATCTCGGATTAAAAAAGAATGAAGTTATTCTAGTTCCGCATGATGCAGGTTGGAAGAGAGAATTTGCTGGGACTAAAGAAGAAATAATAAAGCATACAAGTATACAGCCTCATCAAATAGAACATATCGGCAGTACATCTATTGAAGGGATTCAAGCTAAGCCGGTCATTGATATTGTAATCGGTGTTGAAAATTTTAACTCGCTCGATGAAGACTTTTTCACTGGACTCAAGGAAGCCGGTTTTTATCGCTTGCAAGTCGAAAGACCCGATGAAATTGTTTGCGCAAAATTTACTGATACTACATTTGAAACGAAAACACATTTCATTCATCTTGTAGAATTTAATGGAGAAAAATGGCGGCAGATGCGTTTTTTCCGAGATTATTTGAATGCAAATGTGGCAGTAAAAAAAGAATATGAGATGTTGAAAGATGCATTCTTGAAGACAGGTATGGAAGGGATTACAGAGTATACAAAATATAAAGAGCAATTTGTTCAGTCGATTTTTATGAAAATGGATGAATGAGGGATTGTTATGGTCTGCATTTTTTGTGAAAGAATTGATGAGAGACAAATATTACTGCAAACAGAAAATTATAAAGTGGTTTTAGATATAGATCCAATCCAGTCTGGTCACTTATTGATTATATCGAAAAAGCATTTTATGGATGTGCGTGAAATTGCTGATTCAGCATTAATGGAGCTAATTGAGCTGCAGAAAAGAATTATTAATGTATTTGATACGTGGTTTTCGGTAGACGGGTTAAGCATCATTCAAAATAACGGCACGATTATGGATGAGGGGACTCATTTTCATATACATATAGTACCTCGATATAAAGGGGATGACTTTTGGGCACATCAGAAGGTCAACTGCCATCCTTTATTAATTCCAGAACTTGTGAAGCAGCTTCAAATTGAAAGGGAGTGACTGCCTTGAAAATAAGAAAATTCAACTCAGAAAATGAAGAATTGATTGATTTACTATGTTCCAATCTTTGGCCATTCCATGTGAAGGTTCAGCTAGGACCGGAAACGATTAAAAAAGCGATCGAGAAGGGCTATTACTCTGAAGGAAGAGAAACATTTTGGATTATTGAAAACGAACAAAAAGTAGGCATTTTAATAATCGAGGATATTGAAGATACGATCCCTTTATTTGATCTCCGTTTAACAGAAAAAGCAAGAGGGAAAGGCATCGGTCAAAAATCTTTAAAATGGCTTAAAGATTATTTGTATAGTAAAAAAGGTAAAATTCGAATTGAAGGTTATACAAGAGCGGATAATTTAGCGATGAGAAAGTGCTTTACAAAGGCAGGCTTCGTAAAAGAAGGCTATTTACGTAACGCATGGGAAAATGAAGATGGTTCAATCTCAGATACGGTCTTGTATGCTTCCATTTTTGATGATTGGAAGGATAATATAACAACACCGATTAAATTGGATGAAGTCCCTTATTAAATTGATATCGGCTGCCCGGAAGTTAGAAATAAATTCTAATTTCCGGCAGCCTTTTTTATTGTGAGAATGATGCTTAGGCATAATTGGAAAGGATGTTTAAGTTTTCTTCTTCTAACCGTGCAAACCCTTTTAAATCCTGGTAATTTTTGCAACAAACATTTCTCTTGGTAGCTGATGCAATATCTACTATAATTAGAAATCGATTGGGTATGCAGTGGAGGTGTTTAAACAGGTGATACAATTACAGCAAGTCACAAAAAAATTTGGTTCTTTCGTCGCTGTGCAGAATGTGACGTTGACGATTGCTAAAGGGGAAATTCATGGTTTGATTGGGGCGAGCGGTGCAGGAAAATCAACGTTGCTGCGTCTGATGAACTTGCTGGAAGTTCCGGACAAAGGAGCTGTTGTTATCAATGGCCAACAACTAACAGCTTTAAAAAATGCTGAACTTCGTGAAGCGAGAAAATCAATCGGGATGATTTTCCAACATTTTCACCTCGTCGCAAATAAAACTGTCCATGAAAATGTTGAAATTGCACTTGTCCTGGCAAACTATCCGAAAAGGCTGAGGAAGGCGCGCGTAATTGAATGCCTGAAGTTTGTCGGGCTGGAACAGTTTGCAAGTCAATATCCGGCCCAGCTGAGCGGCGGGCAAAAGCAGCGTGTGGCGATTGCAAGAGCTCTTGCGAACGAAACTGCGGTCCTGCTCTGTGATGAGCCAACCTCTGCGCTCGATGCAAACACCGCTGCGGAAATATTGCGCGTTTTACAGAAGGTCAATGTTGAGCTCGGTGTGACGATTGTGCTTGTCAGCCATGAGCTTGATGTTGTTAAAAGTATTTGTCATCGGGCTACGGTGCTGGATGCAGGGCAAATATACGAAACAGTTGAGTTAACACCTAGTGGCATACTTGAAACGAGCCATCATCCGCAAAGCTTCGTCGATCAGCTCGTGAAAGGTGGAATCGGACATGCCTGATGTATTACGTCAATATGAGGCCGAAATTTGGCAGGCGATCAGCGATACATTTTTCATGGTAGGTGTGTCAATTGTAGC
Source organism: Solibacillus sp. (assembly GCF_040273735.1). Taxonomy (NCBI): domain Bacteria; kingdom Bacillati; phylum Bacillota; class Bacilli; order Caryophanales; family Caryophanaceae; genus Solibacillus; species Solibacillus sp. Next base: position 382,840 of record NZ_JBELZM010000002.1, read on the forward strand.
TGCTGTATTAATCGGATTACCAATCGGTACATATTTATTTCTTTGCGGGAAAGAAAAGTTGCTTGAAAACCGTGTCGTTTACAACATACTAAACTTAGTGGTGAATACGATTCGCTCGTTTCCATTTCTGCTGCTGGTCGTATTCTTGATTCCCTTTACAAGGCTCATTGTCGGTACGGCAATCGGCACGGTTGCGGCAACAGTTCCGTTATCGATTATTGCCATTGCCCACTATGCAAGGCTTGTCGAACAGTCGCTGCTTGATGTGCCGAAAGGTGTAATTGAGGCTGCTGTTTCAATGGGTGCTTCAGTGCGGCGGATTATTTTCAGTTTTCTTTTTGTGGAAGCGCGGTCAGGCCTTGTGCTCGGCTTGACGACTTCGATTGTCAGCTTCATCTCTTATTCCACAATAATGGGTGTAGTTGGCGGTGGCGGAATCGGTGACTTTGCGATTCGTTATGGTTATCAGCAATTCAAGACAGATCTAATGCTTTACATGATTTTAATTATGATTGTTTTGGTGCAGCTTATTCAAATGATAGGTACGACTGCAGCAAGATGGTTGGACAAAAGATAGGAGAATGATTGTGAAAAAAAGATGGATGTTAAGTGTAGCAGCAGTACTTGCTTTAGTAGGTTGCGGACAGAATGAAGAAAAAGAAACGAATAAAGAAGTGGAAAAGGAAGAGACAACTTTAAAAGTTGCATCATTAATTTCACCGATGACAGATATTTTGGAGCTAGTCGAGCCTAAATTAGAAGAACAGGGCATTGATCTGGAAATTGTCGTATTAGGTGATAATGTACAGCCAAACAGTGCACTAGCTGCAAAGGAAGTTGATGCAAACTTCTTCCAGCACGTACCGTATATGGAGGAATTCAACCGTAACAATGACGCTAATTTAGTGCCAATCCAGCCTATTTACTTTGCGAATTACGGTGTGTATGCTAAAGATTATGATTCAATCGAAGAATTGCCAGAAGGGGCGACAGTTGCAATTGCCAATGATATTTCAAATGTTGACCGCTCGTTAATGCTGCTTGCCCAGCACGGTGTCATTACATTGAAGAAAAAAACGGATGTGTATTACACATTAGCAAGCGTAAAGGATAACCCAAAAAATCTTCAGTTTAAAGAAGTCGATCTGTTAATGCTTGCGCGTATGTACGATGATGCGGATGCGGTTGTTATGACACCTGCCTATGCGGCACCACTAGGTCTAACACCGAAAAGTGATGCGCTGTTAACTGAAGGCGTGGAAAACGACTTTGCCATTACATTAGTGGCACGTGAAGACAACAAAGACGATGAAGCAATCAAAAAGCTTGCAGAAGCGATGACGAGTGAAGAAGTACGTAATTTCCTGACAGAAAACTACGATGAAACGGCTACTCCTGCGTTCGAATAGATGAATAACCTGAAAACACCGAGACGCGGTAAGATTTTGCGTTTCGGTGTTTTTATTGAATGGAATAATCTGAGGAGTACACTAAGCGATTACCCCATCAAAATTGTATCTATAATTAAAAATCAGACTTAATTATTATTTCCAATGCCTTTTTCAGCACTTCTGTATCGTTATCTGTCAAGTTTTCAAGTACTTGATTATTCAACTTAATTGTTGCAGCTTCAACTTCATCTCTTATTTCTTCCGATTTTTGAGTCGCCATTACTAAAACATTTCTGCGGTTGTTTGGATCAATTGTACGTTCTATTAGTCCGGCTTTTTGCATTTTATCTAAGATCCCCGAGACAGTAGGGGCTTCTAAATAAACCATTTCACCAATTTGTTTAGGCGATAATTGTCCTTCTCTCCACAAACAATTCAACACACCATATTGGGCGGGTGTTACTCCATAACCCTCCAAAAGTTTGCTGAAATATTTAAAAACCTTATTTTGACTGGCACTCAACAAAAAATTCATGCAATCTTTTAATTCCATTTTATCTCCCCCATATTGACAATACCTATCATAACATGTTAGGTTTTGTAATAAAACATTTTTGATATCGAAATGTTTTGTTGCAGAAGGGGGCAAATAGTTATGGATCAATTCAAGGCAATTATTGTAAAAGAAGAGCAAGATCAGGTGATTTACGGTTTGGAGGATGTTAATCTCGACAGTCTTTCGGATGGCGAGGTTCTGATTAAGGTGTCCTATTCTTCAATAAACTATAAAGATATGTTGGCTGTTCAAAAAAATGGAGGCGTTATCCGGAATTATCCGCTTATCCCTGGAATAGATTTAAGCGGAACTATTGTTCATTCAACAGATAATCGCTATACAGAAGGACAGAAAGTAATTGTGACAGGTTTTGCTATGGGTATGAGCCACACAGGAGGTTTTGCGGAATATGCCAGAGTCTCGGGAGATTGGATTGTTCCTTTACCTGACAATTTATCTTTAAAAGATGCGATGGTTTTTGGAACAGCCGGATTCACGGCAGCCCTTTCTATCATGGCATTAGAGGAGAAGGGTATGGATGTAAACAAAAATCCTAGGATTTTGGTCACTGGATCAACTGGCGGAGTAGGTAGTATAGTTGTCCAGATTTTATCAAAAATAGGTTACAAAAATATTGCTGCTTTAGTCCGGAAAGAACATCAGATTGACGTAGCAAAATCTTTAGGAGCTACTGATGTCATTTTTGCAAACGAATTAGGAGAACTCAATAAACCGTTGAATAAGCAAAAATTTGATTTTGTAGTAGATACTGTTGGTGGAGAAATAGCTTCAGTAATAATCCCGCAAATTTCCTATGGTGGAAGTATGAGTATGTGCGGCAATGCAGGTGGGATCAAACTAACATCGACAGTGCTGCCGTTCATACTTAGAGGAATTAACCTTTTAGGAATTGATTCTGTAAATGTGCCAATTAAAAATCGAGGTTATATTTGGGATAAAATAGCGAATGAATGGAATATTGCTCAAACCTCTCTAATAAGCGAAATTTCATTAGAAGAAGTCCCACAAGCGATTGAAGCCATCAAAAATGGTCAGCATTTAGGAAGAACAATCATTAAATATTAATTAGTATATTTTTAAAAAAGTGCTTTTCTTCTATGAAAGAAAAGCACTTTTTTATAATCTAGACATCTATCAAACAAGAATGACAACTCCTTTAAAATCTATAGAATAAGTCAAAAAATCCACAAAATCATGTATAATAAATATGAATATTAAGAAAATTCTTGCATTATGATAAAATTATTCTTATTTATACTACTTTTTCTTCGTACGGCGGGAGGGTGCTATGTTTAATTATATAACTAATGAATCTACGCAGGTATATTTAGAACGCACAATGGAGGAAGAAAAGCATAGAATAAAAAATTTTTATGTTCTTTCTGTCAATGATGCTCCTATTGAAAAAATGAATTACAGTCTTTTTTTCGACAGACATATTGAAGAGGGCTCCATTGTCGATCTGGAACAGGATGAAGGCAATACGAATACTCCGAGTTATATTATTGATGAGGAGGAGTATGCTAGAAATAAGGAGTTATATTACAAGATTCGGCTACAGCTGCGAAAAAGAATAATTGAAAAAATGGCGATTTCCATTAACTTTTATATTGTAGCCCATAGCACTCAGGGAATTAATGAAATTTTAATTAACGATCAATTGTTAGAGAATTCTATTGAGCAAACGAAGACAATTATACAGAATGAAACATTTATAGGTAGAGAAGATACGTGGGATAACTTTTATATTTGGCTCCAGAATCAATTGAAAATCTTTATTTTAGAGGAAATGATTCTGCTGGACGGAATCAGGGGTATCAAAGAATTGACGGTAGAAGAGTTAAATGTGAAATTTTTTGAATTACTGCGCTTTAATCTGGCAACTAATAAATCATTTATCAGAAAGTTCAGTCATAATGTCGATCATTATCTTAAAGAATGGCAAAGAAAACTGATCAATGAAATAAATAATAATGTTTCCGCTTCTTTACAACTTGGAAATGTCAACGGACAGCCTGAAAATGGTGGGACCGGCAGTGATGCACTTCAGCCGAAATACATATCCAACTATGCAAATGTTCTGAACAATGTAGCCTATCATGTAGTGAGAGAAGCGATTTATAAACAGAAGTTTCTGATAGGTGATGAAGGTATTTGGCCGAAATATATTTTTGAGAAGGGAAATACGAGCGGGAATATTCAAATCATTCCTTTGGTTCAGGAAAACCGAACCCTTTCTTCTGCTTATGAATATATGCAGCAAATGGCTGTAAATATAGCTCGGCAAATGTCCATTATCGATGTGGATGTGCTGGATATTCTTTGTCATCTTTATTTACAGCTGGCTAAAACTCTCGACGATATTGTTGAAATTGAATTAAGAGATATTTTAACAATGAGGGGTCTACGGCCTAAACTCAGTGGAGACGGGCGGCGTGGAGGCTTTGAAGCAAAACAGAGGGAACAGGTAATCCATTCCTTAAAGGTGATTCAAAGTCTTTGGCTAACAATTGATAAAACCGTGATGTACAAAAATAACAAGCCAATTCAGGTAGAAGTCCAAGGCAGGACCTTTTTATTTAAACATTCAAACGGAGAGGAATATGAAGTGAATGAGGAAACTTGCGGTAAGTCCTTTACATTTACGGTCGATAAAGTATTCGCGAAATATTTAGTCTCCTCGAAGCGGCAGATGGCATTACTTCCCCTAAAAGCAATGCATTATCACGCCGCACGTTTTAACTTAGAGAAAAAATTATGCCGCTATTTAAGCTGGAGATGGAGGACACAGGCATATAAAGGGGACTACCAGCAATTAAACCGGGTGAATACGCTGTTGGAAGTGTGCGGACAGGAGATAAATAATCGTCTGCCGATCAGAACAAGGGAGCGCTTTGAAAAGGCGCTGGATAAATTAGTGGAGGATAAAATCATTGCCGACTGGTACTATATCAACTGGGATGAAAATAGAGCAGAAGGAAAGGGATGGGCCAAATATTGGCTAAATACTTCCATCATTATCGATCCTTCCCATGAAATAAAAGAACATTACCGGTCGATTGAGAGAGTGAAGAAGCCTGCCAAGTCTTTTGCGGCCAGTAAGAACATGCAGAGCAGTTTCCAGAAAGAGCTCATTCAGCGTTTGATTCGAGTTCGCAGGAATCATAACCTTACTTTAATGAGTATATCGGAGGAAATTGAAGTTTCTGCTTCGTATTTAAATAAAATCGAGAGAGGACTTGTTGTAGGTTCCTCTAAAATTCAAAAGAAAATATGGGATTGGCTAGAGCGTTTTGACTAAAGCTTCTGAAATTATTCAGAGGCTTTTTCTTTTTGCCGCTCTCTTGAATGAATGCGCTTACACGGATGTGAAGTCGAGATTATAAGGATGGAAAGTCGGGGTTAGTGTGAACATACGATTTTTTTCTCTTTATTAAAATCGCAGCAGTTACAACGTTTTAAATGAATTATTCCAGTATATTGACATCATAATAACTCTATTAATTTACTAATCAGAATTTTCTGTATAAATAAATAAGGAAATGTATGATGGGTTCATAGATGAATCATCTAAAAACATTTTAGGAGGAATGCAAATGACTCAAAATGTAGAAAGCTATGAATCAATTAGGCCTTTACTTTATCCTGAATCGGTCGCGATTTTAGGCGCATCTGAGAATAAGTACAAAATAGGCAACATTCAGCTCCAGGCACTGATTGACGGTAAATTTCAGGGCGAAATCTATCCGATTCATCCGAAAGCCGAGCAAATTGCGGGCTTGAAAAGCTACCCAACATTGGCAGATGTTCCGAATTCGATTGATCTCGTTATTTTTTGTGTAGCTTACGATCAGATTAAAAATGGCCTCATCGCCTGTGCAGAAAAAAAGGTGAAAGCTGCGATCATTTTTGCTTCCGGTTTTTCGGAGGCTGGTGAAGAAGGAAAGAAACTACAGCTTGAGTTGGCGGAATATGCCAAATTAAATAATATTCGATTGCTGGGTCCTAACTGTGTCGGTTTAGTCAATACATCGAATGGTTTAATCGGGACATTCTCATCTTCTGTTTTAGATGTTCCAATGACTGGTAAGCGAGGGGTTGGCTATATATCACAGAGCGGTGCATTCGGAGTTTTAACATATATGGCAGCAGCCCAGCATGGCATCAACTTCAATTATTTTATCAGCAGCGGAAATGAAATGGATACAACACTGGAAGATTATATCGACTATATGGTCAATGATGATGAAATTGAAGTGATCAGCGGCTATATCGAAGGAGCTAAAAATCCCGAAAAGCTGAAACAGTCGGCTCGTAAAGCATTGGAAAAGAAAAAACCGATTGTTTTGATGAAAACCGGGCGTAGTGATGCCGGGAGCAGAGCAGCTGCCTCTCATACAGGTGCCCTTGCTGGATCAGATAAAATCTACGATGCGTTTTTCAGGCAGCACGGCATTATTCGTGTAGAAGATGCAGAGGATGTCATTGCCTTTACAAAGTTGTTTAATCCGAATCGATTGCCAAAAGGAAAAAATACAGCGATTATTACAAGCTCCGGCGGCCGGGGTATTAATGAAGCGGATCGCTGTGAGGCATATGGTTTGAATATTGTCAGACTTTCCGATGAGACAATGGCGGAATTGCGGAAGACTTTACCGGATTACGCAAGTGTTACGAACCCAATTGATTTGACTGCCGCAGCCTCTTTCACAAATCCGGAATTTTTCCTGGATACCCTAAAGGTGCTCGTGAATAGTCCTGAGGTTGACAACATCCTGCTGACAGAGTTTCCGCATAGCTGGGATAAGCATAACGAGTATTTCAAAGAGTTTATAACCGTCGCAAAAAATAGTGGAAAATTTATTGGTTTTTTCCCGTTCCCATTAGGAGAGATCACATACCCACAAACGACTCCGATCTTAATTGAAAATGAAATAGCGGTAGTATCAGGCGCATTAAACCCGGTGCGGGCATTAGCACAAATAGCAGAATACAGTCAGTTTTTAAATACCGTTCAAACAGCTGGGATGGAAGAACTTTATGAACATGAGAAAATTGATGATTTGTTAACACCTGGTGCTGTTTTAAGTGAGTCAGAGGCGAGTGAGGTTTTAGCGAGATACGGCATTCCGACGACTAAGCGCTATGTAGCACTTTCTGCTGAAGAAGCCGTCGAAAGAGCATTGCAGATTGGGTTTCCGGTTGTGCTGAAAATTGATTCGCAGCAAATCCCTCACAAAACAGAGGCAGATGCAATACGTTTAAATGTCTCTTCTGAAGAAGAAGTGAAGGAAGCATTCCAGGAAATTATGAGAAATGCAAGGAGCTACAATCCTGGTGCTGTTTTAAATGGTGTTTCTGTACAGGAAATGTTGCCGAAAGGGATAGAAGTGATTATCGGCGCAAAAAATGATGAAGTATTCGGACCGGTTATTATGGCTGGTTTAGGTGGCATTTTTGTCGAGTTATTTAAGGATATTGCCTTCAAGGTAGCACCATTAAGCAGACAGGATGCCGGGGCACTATTGGACGAACTGCAGGCAAAAGCCATTTTGGACGGGGCTCGGGGTCAGGCAGCGGTAGATAAAGAAGCGATTATCGATGTGCTTTTAAGAGTTTCCCAGTTAATGCTTGATCATAAGGATCAGATCAAAGAATTGGATATTAATCCGTTGATTGTTTATGAAAATGGAATCAAGGCTGCAGATGCCATGCTTGTAGTGAGTGAAGAGAGTACTAAAAAAGAATTGATTGGAGGATAAAGCGATGGAGCTTGCACATTTAATCGGTAAAACAGGAAAACCCTTTACCTTCAAGGTGGAGCAGCGTCATATTAGGCAATTTGCGCTGGCCATTGGCGATACGAACCCGCTTTATACGGATGAAGAATATGCCAAAAATACACCTCATAAAGGGCTCATTGCACCGTTGACATTTCCTGTCGCGGTGACACCTGACGATGAAAATGACGCTTTGGATTTAGGGTTGGATTACAGACGAATGCTTCATGGCGAACAGCAGTTTATCTATAGCCGCCCGATTCGTGTTGGAGAGTTGCTGTACTGCCAGATGAGAGTGACGGATGTATATGAAAAAGAAGGAAAAAACGGCATGATGGAGTTCATTTTGTTTGATACAGAAATAAAAGATGAAAACGGCGGGCACATAGTAACAAGCCGAACTAATATCGTGTATCGACCGTTGGTGCTGAATTGAATTTCTTATGCAGAAAGGACAGATTAATATGATTGATCTTAGCCAATTAGTGGAAGGGCTGAATCTGCCGGAATACAAAAAAGAAAAGGTAACAAAGGTTCAGCTTGTAAAATATGCAGGAGCTTCAGGTGATTTTAATCCTTTGCATACAGATGATGCTTTCGCCCAGAAAATTGGATTAAATGGTGTGATTGCACACGGAATGTTAATCATGGGTTTTTTAGGAGAATACGTGAATAAAATTGTATCGAATGAAGGAACAGTAACCGATTTTAAAATGCGCTTTGGTGCAATGACTGTTCCGGAGGATGAAATTGTGTGCAAAGGAATCGTCAAGGAAAAAACGAAAAATGATGGCAGGACAGAGGTTGTTTTGAAATTATATGCAGTAAAGGACATAGGCGAGGTTGTTGGGTCTGGCGAAGCCATTATCCAATTTTAATATAGAGGGAGTGGGCTGAATGGGAAAAATAAAGGAGAAGTATTCCATTGTTGGTGTAGGCGAAAGTAATCGTTCAAAAAATTCCGGGGTTACCCCATTGGAATTGGCGTTGGAAGCAGCACGGGCTGCACTAGCAGATGCAGGTTTGGAAGCAAAGGACATCGATGGGTTCATGAGTTATTCGGAGATGGATTCTTGTAATCCGCACCAGGTGGCAACATATTTAGGGGTTCGGCCTAAAGTTGTGAAAGAAATGTTCGGCGGGGGGAGCAGTACCGAACTCTTAATCGCAGAGGCCATTGGTTTGATTGAAACAGGACAGGCAAATACCGTACTTATTTTCCGCTCGATGAATGGACGTTCCGGTGTCCGTATGGGCGGGGGCGGTTTCAGTATTGATGCCCTTCAAAACGGTTTTGATAACGGGAGCTTCATTATTCCTTATGGAGCAGGCAGCCCAGGGCAATGGTTTGGTTTGTTTGCCACTCGTCATATGCATCTGAACGGCTTGACACAGGAACATTTAGGGCATGTTTGCACAAGCTTTTACGAGCATGCACAGCGGAATCCGAAAGCATTTTTTTACGGGAAGCCATTGACGATGGAAGAATATATGAACACGGCACATTTAAGCTCACCATTTACAAAGCATGACTACTGTCTGGAGTCGGATGAAGCTAATGCGATTATTGTGACATCCACAGAGCGTGCGAAAGACTGCAAATCCGTGCCTGTAAAAATTTTGGGAATGGCTGCAAGGGAAGTAGTATCACACGCACATTACTGGAAAAATATTGATGAAGTTGCAGCGGATTATGTTGCACCACGATTATACGAGAATGCGGGCGTATCACCTGAGGATATTAAGGTTGCGTCGATTTATGACTGTTTCAGCTGGGTTGTTTTACGTCAGCTCGAGGCATACGGACTTGCACCAAAAGGCGAAGTAGGGGATTTTGTCAGTGCCGGAAACTTGCGGATGGATGGCAAGCTTCCTACAAATACAGCGGGCGGTATGCTTTCGGAAGGCTACACACACGGCATGAATAATGTATTGGAAATTGTCCGCCAAGTACGACGTGAATATGAGGGAACCGAACGTCAGGTAAAAGATACAGAACTGGCAATTTGTACAGGTTGGACAGGACCGGATGTTGCCGGTGCCATGATTTTATGTAAATAGGAGGAATGACAATGAAAGAAGAGACGAAAGTAATTTACGAAAAGCCAATTCCTTTGAAAAACACCTATAATGCTCCTTACTGGGATGCGGCAGATCGACATGAGCTGAATGTGCAAAAATGCAATACATGCAGCAATTATAATCATCCCCCCGGGCCAAGCTGTGCAAACTGCGGAAGCATCGATGTAATCTGGGATAACTTAGGCTCAACGATTTCAGGTGAGGTTTACACGTATATCGTTTCAAATAGACCGTTTTTACCGGGCTTCCAGAATGAACTGCCAACAGTGATCGCTGTTGTCCAATTGAAGGATTACCCAGACATTAAGATCATTGGTAATGTCCTGCATGGCAATATGGAAACAGTTTCAATCGGAACAAAGGTAAAAATGGTTTGGATAGAGGCTACTGAGGAGCGAGCGATTCCACAGTGGGTATTAGTCTAAATTCTTTAAGAAGGAGGGATATGGATGGACTTTTCGTACACAAATCAAGAGGAACAGTTTCGTCTGGAGCTTCGCGAATGGTTGGAAAACAATCTGCCGGAAGGATGGCTGGATGGCACATTTAAAATGCCTGAAAATCAAGAAGAGCTAGGTCAATTTTTACGAAATTGGCAAAGAAAACTTTCAGAGGGAAGATGGGCAGCGATTGCTTGGCCGGAACAGCAAGGCGGCCGTAATGCGACGCTGATGGAAGAAATCATATATCATCAGGAAATGGTTCGTGTGAAGGCACCTCCACTTGTTAACTATGTGGGTTTACATATGGTAGGCCCCACACTAATGCAGATCGGCAGCAAGGAACAGCAGGAAAAATATATTTCAAAAATCATTACTGGTGAGGAAGTATGGTGCCAGGGTTACTCTGAACCGAACGCAGGCTCGGATTTGGCGGCTGTTCAAACGACAGCGGTGAAAGACGGTGATAAGTGGATTATAAATGGGCAGAAAATCTGGACAAGTTTTGCGCATTTTGCAGATCGATGCTTCTTAGTAGCCCGAACGAGTAAGGGCGAGAAAAAGCACCATGGTATTACATGCTTTTTGTTGGATATGAATCAGCCGGGGGTCGAGGTTAGACCAATTATTCAGATGGACGGAGAGCATGATTTCAATGAGGTTTATTTGAATGATGCGATTGCCTATGAAAGTGAAATTATTGGTGCTGTCGATGATGGATGGCGTGTAACAATTGCGCTGCTCATGCATGAAAGAACGGGGATTGGTGCACAGGTGTTCTCATTGGAACAGCAATTTAATGAGCTGGTGGAATTAGCCCGCAATGTAACAGAGGATCATGTGCCTGTAATTGAAAAGCCGGATGTCCGCAAAAGACTGCTGGATTTGTATATTAAGTCGCGAGGGTCCTTGCTTAACTATTACCGCAATTTAACAAAGCAGCTAAAAGTGGGTCATCCGGGAGTGGAAGGTTCAATGGACAAACTTTTTGTCAGCGAAAATACGAAAGAACTGTTCGCAGAAGCGATTTCAATTCAGGGGCATCAAGGGTTGTTATGGAAAAGGGATGCCGTGTACGGGGACTCGTATTGGCAAAGGAATTATCTCTATGCCTTTGGTCAAACAATCGGAGGCGGTACGAGTGAAATACAAAGAAATACAATTGCCGAACGAATTTTAGGCCTGCCAAAGGATATTGGCAAATAAATTGAAGAAGGTGAATAGATGGACTTTTCGTTAAGCCAGGAACAGGAAATGTTTCGGGAATATATAAAGAAATTTTTAGGAGATATGGAACAAACGAAAATTGCAAGAGATTATATTGAAAACAAAACAGAGCATGTAAAAAACATTTTATCGGATTTAAAGGAATTAGGCTGGACAAAATTGAATATCCCGGAAGAATTCCAGGGAATGGGCTTAGGTCAGCTCGATCTAGTGCCGATCATGGAAGAGTTCGGCAGAGTATTGCTTCCGGGTTTATACCTTGAAACAAATGCATTGGCAGTTCCTTTGGTTGAACGTTTCGGAACGATGGAGCAGAAGCAGTATTTTTTAAGGGGAATAGCCGATTCGAATTTAAATTTAACGATGGCATGGCTAGAGCCAGGTGGCAGCTATAAAGAGCAGGGAATCCGTCTTTCTGGTGAAGTGATCCAGGGGCAGATTATTTTAAATGGTGTAAAAACACAGGTGCCAGATTTAGAGCTCGCACAGCATGTTATAGTTCCGCTGCGAATCCACAATGAAATTACATTAATCACTGTGGATCTCAGCACACCAGGAATTTCGGTAACACCACAGGATAATTTTGCTGAAACGAGAAAGCTGTCAATGGTTGAATTTGAACAAGTGAAAGTTCCGGCTGAAAATGTTATTGGCCAAATAGGAGACGGCTGGGGAATGTTACAGGAGGGCTTGCTTTATTATAATGCTGCGTTATCTTCCGTGGCGGTAGGTGCAATGGAGCATATCGTGGAGATGGCCAGCGAGTACGCTAAAATCCGTGAACAATTCGGTAATCCTATCGGCAGATTCCAGGCGATTAAACATCGTCTGGCAGATATGAAACTGGATTTGGAGACTGCACGTTCCCTTTCCTATTATGCAAACTGGGCATTGGAGACTTTTTCGGAAGACCGAATTGAGGCAATTAGCACCGCACGTATTTTTGCAACTCAGGCATTCATTCGATTGGCGTCCCATAATATCCAAATTCATGGCGGGATCGGATTCACGGAGGAGATCGATTGTCACTTATATATAAAGCAGGCTAAATACTACGAAAATTACTTAGGAAGCATCGATCAATATTATGATCTGGCAATTAATGCTTTAAATTGGACCGGCCAAAATTCTGTCCAAACAGAGCAGCAAGCAATTATGGCGAATAAATAGGCTTATATATAGAGAGAGTGATTTGCGTTTAAATATAAGAGATATTTAAATCAAGTCGCTCTCTATTTTAATTGATTTCAGAAAATCAGTCCGAATTTACAGATATGATGTCTGATTTGACGACAAAACATTTTTTAGTTCGGGTTATTAGTTTAATTGAGCGGAAAGTTTAGTCTAACAAAAAATCAAAATCAAAGAGGTGATTTTGTTCATGTTAAAAACGTCTAAAACTGTTGAGTCGCTAACATATAAACAAAAGGTTTTATTAATGATTGGGGTCTTTATGTGTATTGAATTGGGGCTTATGGTTTCCTCCCAGTTTTCTGTCGCGCTGCCTAAAATTATTGATGATATTGGCGGCATCGAGTTTTACTCGCTCGTATTTACTGTAAATTTGACTGTAAGTGCAATAATGACGCCAATTGTAGGGAAGATGAGTGATATTTACGGTCGCAGACAAATTTTGATTATTGGTATTTTAGTTATTTTAGTCTCCGAAATAATAACACCTTTGTTAGTATCGAACATTTATCATTTAATGATTTTCCGGGCGATACAGGGCTTTGGCGGCGCACTTGCGGCTGTAGTTGGTCTGATCGTCATCAGTGATATCTTTGATTTGGCGAACAGGGCGAAGTTTTTAGGGTTTTATGGGGCATTAAATGCCATTACAGCAATAGTCGCACCTACACTGGGTGGAATATTTGTCCAGTATATGTCCTGGCACTGGGTATTTTATTCGATTGCTCCAATTGGAGTAATCGGTTTATATCTTGTCGTTAAATATATGCCGAATATTTCAAGGGCAGAAAATGCAAAACTCGATTATAGGGGAATAAGTATTTTAAGTGCCGCTATTTTAGTTTTTGTTGCGATTACAACATTTGGCGGCTCAAGAATCCCTTGGCTATCTGTCCCGATGTTCGTGTTGTTTATCGTCTTTGTGCTGTCGATTTTCGGTTTTATTACTAGCCAAAAGAAAGCTGCACATCCGGTCGTGCCATTACGGTTATTTAAATATCGCGTTTTTGTAGTTTGCTTGTTAAGTGTTTTTGCCGTTATGTTTGCCGCAAGTGGACTAATTTTCTTACTGCCAATGTTTTTACAAAATTTATTTGGCTATACACCAACTGAAACAGGCTTGTTTATGACGTATCGAGGGACGACTTCCTTCATTTTTGCTGCAGTGAGCGGATTCCTTGTTGTAAAGTTAAAGGATTTCAAATTGGTGGCAATCATTGCGATGGGTATTTTTGCTTCTATGATTTTCGCATTAACGTTCTTTACAACATCTGCTTCTACAGTAGCCTTAACGGTAATTTGTTTAATTTGGGGGACGTCCAGCGGTGTACTGATTTCAATTTTCCACACAGGAATTCAAATGAATCTGCCGGATAAAGATATCAGTGTTGCAATGAGTGTCATTCAGTTGGCCGTTGCAGTATCTTCGTTATTGGCAACATCTTTCCTTGGACTGTTTTTACGACTTCCAAACTTAAGTCAAGGTTTGTCGTACTTACTGTTTGCAAGCTTAGGCGCAGTTGTTTTTGCTCTTGGAATCTTTGTCATTACATTGCAAAAGCGTAATTTGAAAATAGAAGAAGAAGAAACTGTCACAGAGCAACTCGTTTAAATTAAAAGGGTTAGTAATAGGAGAATTTTATTTTATAAAAGGGAGTGGGAAGATGAGTTTTTCTACGATAAACAAGCTGCAAAGTATTTTTGACAAGCAAAAAGATTTTCAGTGGCAGGCACGTCAGACGACAGCACAGCAACGTATCAAAAAACTGCTGAATTTAAAAAATGCGATTTTGACCCATATACAGGATTTAGTAGAGGCTGCAAACAGGGATTTTGCCATGACGACTATGACAGCGGAGCAACAAATTTATTCCGTCACATCGGCGATTGATTTTACTGTTGAGCATCTGGAACAATGGATGCATCCTGATCGGGTAGAAAATCCTCAAGATGGCGAAGCCTATATTTTATATGAATCGCGTGGCTGTGTTTGCATTTTCGGGACTTGGAATTCTCCGATGTCCGTAACAATTCATCCATTAGTGGATGCATTGGCTGCAGGAAACTGTGTATTAATTAAACCAAGCGAGTTTAATCCAGCCTATAATAAGATATTGCAAGATATAATAGCATCGGTATTTGATGAGCAGGAGGTCGCGTTCGTACAGGGGGAAGCCGATGTATCCGAGCAATTACTGAAGCTGCCGTTTGATCATTTCTTCTTTACGGGAAGTCCACGTGTCGGAAAAATAGTCATGCGTGAAGCAGCCGAGCATTTGGCAACTGTAACGCTTGAGCTTGGAGGCAAATCGCCAGTTATTATTGATAAAGGGTACGATCTTTTCAAAGCGGCGCAAACAATCGTTTTCGGAAAAGTAATGATGGCTGGCCAGTTTTGTATTTCACCAGATTATTTATTTGTTCATGAAGACGATTTAACAGATTTTGTGCGGGCTTTTCAGCAAATGACGCTAAATATGCTCTATGAAAACGGTAAATTATGTACAACGGAGCGCACCCAAATTGTCAATGATGCACACTATTATCGGATTAAGAGTTTATTCGAGGATGCATTGAAAAAAGGAGCTACCGTATTAAGCGGAGGGATATTTGATGATGAAAATCGTTTAATCGAGCCGACTTTGTTAGGAAATATTATGCCTAACATGCGGATTGATGACGAGGAAATCTTCGGGCCTCTCACATTTGTGAAAACGTATAAGGATGTATCTGAAGCGGTTCGCCATATCCAGCAGAATCCAAAGCCTTTAGCGCTATATATTTATAGTGAGGATGAGCATATCCAACAGCAGGTGCTCCTTACGACGTCTTCTGGCGGAGTGACGATCAACGGAATATTTATGCACAATACGCATCTTCATTTACCATTTGGCGGTGTCAATAACTCGGGAAGCGGTAATTTCCATGGAATCCATGGTTTTAAAACTTTCTCGCATCAGCGCGCTGTTTATAAAGTTCTTTCATGACCTACCTAAGAACTACAGATAACACTTTTCCCATAAAGAAAAGTGTTATTTTTTAATTTAATATTGAATAATATATCCCCAAGTTATTTTAAAAATATATACGTGAAAACGGGTACTAAAGATACTAATCTATCCCTCTGTATTTCTGTTCGGATAAAAAGATTACATGGTTAACGATAGTTTTGTCGATGAGTGTTGTGGTATGTATAATAATTGAAGAAAATGTGCTTTTATTTAAAGTTTAAATGGAGATTATTCAAAAAAGTGAACGCTAATAGTTACATTTACATAATCTACTTAAAGAGAAGGATTGTGAAGGGATGGAAAATTAACATGGATTTTATGCCAAGTACGTATGGTAATTGGAATTATGGAAACGGCATGAATGTGAGAACAGACTATGGCAAAAACCCCTTTGTCATTAATATTCGTGGAGCGACGATGGGGAATCATACGTTTCGGACCGTATTATGGACAGGGGAACATCTGCAATTGACTGTCATGAGTTTACATCCAGGCGAGGATATTGGATTGGAAATGCATCCGAACGTCGATCAATTTTTACGGATTGAACAAGGGCAAGGAATCGTTCAAATGGGTAATGGAAAAGACAATCTAAATATGCAATGGATCGTTTTTGTTGATAGCGCCATCATCATACCCGCAGGCACATGGCATAACTTGATCAATACCGGAAATGTTCCGCTGAAGCTGTATTCCATCTATGCACCGCCGAATCATCCATATGGTACAGTGCATACTACGAAACAAGATGCGAATAAGCATGAGTACTAGTTTTGGAGCTTGCACAAATGTGCGAGCTTTTTTCTGTTGACAATATACCCAATGGGGTATATGCTGTATTTAGAAATAGATGAGGTTGTTGAGAAAAAGCAACAGCAACTGAGGAGAATTTAAAGTTTGACATATACCCTGAGGGGTAGTATAGTGTGATTAATAATTATTCTAAATGAGGTGAGCATATGCAGTATGATCCAAAAGTATTGGCTCGAATGAAAAAAGTCGAAGGTCAGCTACGCGGCATTTTAAGGATGATGGAAGAAGAAAAGGACTGCAAAGATGTGATAACGCAACTAAGTGCTGTCCGTTCTGCTGTTGACCGTACAATCGGTGTCATCGTGACGGATAATTTAGTCGAATGTCTTTCAAAAGAAGATGCTGATACAATCGATAAAAATGCTATGGTCAAACAGGCAGTAGATTTACTAGTAAAAAGTCGATAAGGCTTTTTATTTTTAAAATATATTATACCTATAGGGGTAGGGGGACTTTAATTGGAAAAGAAAAGAACAACAATCGTATTATTCAGCGGTGATTACGATAAGGCAATGGCTGCTTACATTATTGCAAACGGTGCGGCTGCATATGATCATGAGGTAACAATTTTTCATACCTTCTGGGGTATCAATGCATTACGAAAACAAGAACCCGTAACTGTTAAAAAAGGGTTCCTTGAAAAAATGTTTGCCAAAATGATGCCGCGTGGTGCAGAAAAACTAGGGCTATCAAAAATGCAGATGCTCGGCATGGGGCCAAAAATGATCAAACATGTAATGAATAAGCATAACGCCTTAACATTGACACAACTCGTAGAAATGGCGCAGGAACAGGACATTAAGCTTGTGACATGTACGATGACGATGGATTTATTGGGACTTCAAAAAGAAGAATTGCTGGATGGCATTGAATACGCGGGTGTAGCGGCCTATTTAGCGGATGCGGAAGACGGGAACGTAAACCTATTCATATAAGGGGTGTCATATGGAAACAATAATATTAATTGCCGTGATTGTGGCCTTTTTTGCCTGGCGCATGAAGCCGGCAAAAGGTGTCAAAACCATTTCAACGGCACAGCTGAAAGCAATGATTAATGACAAGGATAAAGTGTTTGTTGATGTACGTACACCTGCTGAGTATAAAGCACGTAATGTAAAGCAATTTAAAAATATTCCGCTTGGTTCGGACTTGACAAAACTGCCAAAAGATAAAGAAATTGTCGTCATTTGTCAGAGCGGCATGCGTTCAAAGCAAGCATGCAATCAACTGAAAAAATTAGGCTATAAACAAGTTATAAATGTTCGTGGCGGCATGAGTGCATATTAAGGAGGAAATCATGATGAAAACTATTTTACCGAAAGAAGTACAATCAAAATTAGAAGCCGGTGATGCGGTTCATTTAATCGACGTTCGTGAAGTAGCGGAAGTAGAGGCAGGTCATATTCCTGGGGTTACCCATATTCCGCTAGGATTACTGGAATTCCGTATGCACGAGTTAGATAAGAAAATACCGTATATAATGGTTTGCCGTTCTGGTGGACGCAGCGGTCAGGCAACTGCCTTTTTAGAGTCACAAGGATTTGACGTGACAAATATGACTGGTGGAATGCTCGAATGGAATGGCGAAGTTAAGTAAGTAAAATTTTTTTAAATTAAATAATACCCATGCTGGTATATAAGTGGAGGAAAAAGATGATTAAATCAGACGTACAACTTGATGCAAAAGGTTTAGCTTGCCCAATGCCGATTGTCAAAACGAAAAAAGCAATGAATAACGTGGCAGAAGGGCAAGTGCTGGAAATACAGGCAACAGACAAAGGTTCTGTGGCGGATTTGGCCGCATGGTCGAATACAGTCGGTCATCAATATATCGGTTCGAATGAAGTAGATGGTGTGTTTTATCACTATATCCGAAAATGTAATCCTGAAATGAGTGAAGCAGCGGAAAAATCATATGAACAAACGATTTCAAATGAAGATGCCGTGATGGAAGGGGGGTTAATTTTGGATGTCCGTGAAGCAGCAGAATATGCTTTCGGCCATATCCCAGGGGCAAAATCAATTCCTATGGGCGAATTAGCAACACGAATGGATGAACTCGATAAAGACGTAACAATTTATGTTATTTGCCGAACAGGAACACGCTCGGATTTGGCAGCCAAACAACTCGCTGAAGCAGGATTTTCAAAAGTATACAACGTCTTGCCTGGTATGACAGGTTATGAAGGCGAATTGAAGAAAGAGGTAGAGTAATATGACAAACAAAGTAGCAATTATTGCAGCAAACGGTGGGCTTTTCGATGCTTATAAAGTGTTTAATATCGCAACGGCAGCAGCAGCTTCTGAAAAAGAAGTAGCCATCTTTTTCACATTTGAAGGTCTTAATTTAATTCATAAACAAGGGATGAATGCACTTGAAATGCCTGCTGGCAAAGGACACTTTGCGGAAGGCTTTGCTAACGCAAATGTACCGGCAATCCCTCAATTAGTGGAAATGGCACAGGATTTAGGAGTGACATTCATTGCCTGCCAAATGACGATGGACGTGATGGGTCTGACAAAAGAAGATTTTGTGGATGATATTGAAGTAGGTGGCGCTGTTACATTCCTTGAATACGCAAAGGATGCAGCACCAACATTAACGTTTTAACGTAAAAATTTTTAGTTTAAAATATACCTATGGGGGTAATTCGGATGACAGTAACAGCATGGACAGCCGCACAAGTTGCGCGAAAAGTAATTGATAATAAAGAGTTGTTTATTTTAGATGTTCGTAATGAAGATGCATTTAAAGACTGGAAAATTGATGGTCACAAATTTGATTATTTAAATATTCCTTACTTTGAACTGTTGGATGGGGTAGAAGAAATTTTACCGCAAATTCCTGCCGAAAAAGAAGTATTGGTTGTATGTGCTAAAGAAGGATCATCTATCATGGTAGCAGAAATGTTAGCTGATGCTGGTCGTGAAGTTGGCTATTTAGAAGGTGGTATGAAGTCTTGGTCAATGTACCTTGAGCCAATTAAAGTCGGCAATCTGACTAACGGAGGAGAGTTATACCAATTCGTACGTTTAGGTAAAGGCTGTCTTTCTTACATGGCCATTTCTGAAGGCGAAGCTGCGATCATCGACGCAGTACGCTTCACAGATGTATTCACAAAGTTCGCTGAAGATAAAGGTGTTGAGATTAAACACGTTTTCGATACACACTTGCACGCTGACCACATTTCTGGTGGTCGTCACATCGCTGCTGCTACAGGTGCAACATACTACTTACCACCGAAAGATGCAGAAGAAGTGGTATTTGACTACGCACCACTTGAAGACGGTTTAAAAGTACAATTAGGTGCTTCTGAAATCGAAGTAGGCGCACTTTATTCACCTGGTCACACCATTGGTTCAACATCATTTGTCATCGATGGTAAATATTTATTAACAGGTGACATTCTGTTCATCGATTCAATCGGTCGTCCAGACTTAGCTGGACTTGCTGAAGACTGGGTTGGTGACTTACGCGAAACATTATACTCTCGCTACCGCACATTAGCAGAAGACTTAATCGTATTACCGGCTCACTTTATGATCATTGACGAGCTAAACGAAGACGGCACAGTGGCAAAACGTTTAGGCGACTTATTCGCTGAAAACCACGGTTTAAATGTGGAAGACGAAGAAGTATTCCGCTCAATGGTAACAGATAACTTACCACCACAACCGAATGCATACCAAGAAATTCGCCACGTTAACATGGGTAAAATTACACCTGATAACGACGAACAAACAGAAATGGAAATCGGTCCAAACCGTTGCGCAGTACGCTAATTTAGTTAGCAATGAGATGTTACACCAATGCGTGCCTCACGCTCAAGAGGCACGCAACCGTGTTACACGGTAAACTTATAGATTGCTTACAACAAACAAATTTAAGAATAGAGGAATTTCAAATGAATATTACACAAACATTAGATGCAAAAGGCTTAGCATGTCCAATGCCAATCGTAAAAACGAAAAAGGCGATTGATAAAATAAACTCTGGTGAAGTACTAGAAGTTTTAGTAACAGATAAAGGCGCATTAAATGACTTCAAGGCATGGGCAGGTGCAGGCGGCCACACTATCGTAGAACAAAAAGAAGAAGCAGGCGTCCTGTACTTCTATATTCAAAAAGCATAAGAAAATAGCGGGTAGATGAAGCTTCTACTCGCTATATCTTTATTCAGCGGGTGTATACAAACGCCCGCTGAATAAAGATAAACCACTGCTGAGTTCGTAATTACTTGGCTGGGGCATAAATTGAATTTTTGAAAGAAGGAAAACATATGGAAATCGATTTATCATTTATGTATATAGCCGTCATATTCGGGCTTGGATTTATCGGATCGTTTCTATCCGGAATGCTAGGGGTCGGCGGTTCAATCATTAAATACCCGTTGCTGCTCTATATTCCGCCAATGTTCGGTTTGGTTGCATTTACCGCACATGAAGTTTCCGGAATTAGTGCTGTACAAGTATTATTCGCATCACTTGCAGGTGTTTGGGCTTACCGGAAAAGCGGATTGTTAAATAGAGAGCTCATCTTATATATGGGGGTGGCGATATTATTCGGCAGTTTCATAGGCAGTTACGGCTCAGGATTTTTATCTGAAGATGCGGTAAATATTGTGTATGGTCTATTGGCCGTCATTGCTGCTGTTATGATGTTTATACCGAGAAAAACAGTTGAAAATGCAACAGAAATTACATTCAATAAAGTATTGGCGAGTTCGCTTGCACTTATTGTCGGTATCGGATCAGGCGTTGTCGGAGCAGCCGGCGGATTCTTACTCGTACCGATTATGTTGACGGTGTTAAAAATTCCAACACGTATTACAATTGCGACAAGTTTGGCAATTACATTCATCTCATCGATCGGTGGCAGTGTCGGCAAAGTGATGACAGGCCAGGTCGACTATTGGCCGGCTTTCATTATGATTATTTCGAGTATCATCGCTGCTCCACTTGGTGCAAAAGTCGGTCAGAAAATGAATGTTAAAATACTGCAATGGCTGCTTGCAATCATGATTGGTGCAACAGCTATTAAAATATGGATAGATATTTTAAAATAATAAATAGTGTAACGGGTGAAGCTGCAGGTTCAGCTTCACTTTTTTTTATTACCTTCACAAAGGCTCAATATATTTTTACAAATCCAGCAATCCAGATTTACAAAAGAACTTTACAATGAAATCGAATTACAAATCAGCGGTTGCTTAGGAGGATATTTCATTGATGAAGAACAAGAAAAAATGGTTTACTTATGCACTTGCGGGGACAGTAGCAGTATCATCTCTTTCTGTTATGCAGTTCAATTCAGAGGCTGAAGCAAAACAGGCAAAAAAAGAGCCTACAAATGTCATCATGCTCGTGATGGACGGTTCCAGCAATAATGCGGTTTCGTTAGCACGCTGGTACAAAGGCGAGAGTCTTGCAATGGATAAAATTTTAACAGGTGGGGTGACAACTTATTCAGCCGAATCCGCTATTACAGACTCGGCACCAGCTGGAACGGCTCTTGCTACAGGTCACAAATCAAACAGCGGATTTGTAGGGGTACTGCCATCCGTAATTGATATGCCGGGTGTAGAAGGAAATGAGGATGATGCATTTACACCAGTTGCAGGTGTGTTAGAAGGGGCGAAACAACTTGGCAAATCTACAGGGATCGTTTCTACTTCCGAAATTCAGCATGCGACACCAGCAAGCTTTTCTTCACATGTAACTTCTCGCAGTAACTATGACGATATCGGTGAGCAGCAAGTGTATCAAAATATGGACGTCATTCTTGGCGGTGGATATGATTACTTGAAATCAGAAAACCGGAAAGATGGCGAAAATCTAGTTAGTGTGATTGAAGAGAAAGGATATGACCTCATTACAACACGTGATGAGTTATTAACGACTAAATCCGATAAAATTTACGGCAGTTTTGCCGGCAGTTCTTTAGCATATGAACTAGATCGTATGAAAACCAATCCAAATGAGCCTTCGTTAGCAGAAATGACGTCAAAAGCGATTGATACGCTGAACAAAGATAAGGATGGATTCTTCCTTATGATCGAAGGCAGTAAAATCGACTGGGCTGCACATGCAAATGATCCAATCGGAATGGTTACGGATATTTTGTCATTCGATGATGCGGTAAATGAAGCGCTGAAATTTGCAAAAAAAGACAAAAATACGATGGTTATAGCAGTAACAGATCACGGCAACAGCGGGATTACGATTGGTAATGAAAATACAAGCTCTACATATGACAAAATAAATATTTCCAATTATATTAATCCATTGAAGAAGGCAACGATGACAGTCGAAGGCGCACTCAGCAACTTAAAGCCGGATCGTTCAAATTTAGTTGAAGTAGCTAAATTATACGGATTGGATAATTTAACTGCAGAGGAAACGGCTGTCCTGAACGCAACAGAAACGAAGAAGCTTGCCGGTACTCTCGTTAATCTTTTATCAAAACGTGCGGATTTAGGATACACTACTGGTGGTCATACGGGCGATGACGTGTTCCTGTACTCTTATGGACCAAAACGAATTTCCGGATTAGTTGACAATACCGATTTAGCAAAAGAAATGGCCAATTTCATGGGGATTAAATTGGATAAATTATCAAAAGATCTTTACACGAATGCAGAAGCAGCTTTGAATGGTAAAGGAATGACGACTTCAATCGATCTATCGGATAAAGAAAACGCGGTACTTGTAGTGAAGAAAGGTACGACTACTTTTGAAATCCCTGAAAATAAGGACTTAATCACTAAAAAAACAACGAGTAAATCAGGCAAAGTAACAACAAGTGAAATTCAGACAAATACAATCAGTGTATACAATGAAAGCGGATTTTATGTTTCAAAAGAAACACTTAAGAATTTGAATTAAATGCTAAACTATCCTCGCCAGCTCGTTTGGTGAGGATTTTTTATTTGAATTAGTCAGGGCAGTTTTTTAAAGGTAATCAATCATTTCATGTCGAAACTAGGAAATAGCAGTTAAACATGGGGGTAAGGGAATGCACGTCGAAACTGAAAGATTATTAATACGGAAATTTAACATGAACGATTTACAGGCGGTATATGAATATACATCCGATGCCAATGTGATGAAATATATACCTGAAGGGGTTTTTACAGAAAAAATTGCAAAAGAATTTATCGAACAAAATATGGGGGATGAAGCGGAAAAGTTCGCGGTCATATTGAAAGGTGAAAACACTTTGATTGGGCATATGTTTTTCGGTAAATATTTTGGCGATCATACATATGAAATTGGCTGGGTATTCAATCCGAAATTTTATAATAAAGGCTATGCTACTGAAGCGGCTCACGCAATGTTACAATATGCCTTTGAAGAAATGCAGTTACATAGAGTGATCGCAACTTGCCAGCCGCAAAATCCGCCATCATATCGTGTAATGGAAAAAATCGGCATGAGAAGGGAAGGCTATTTCAAAAAATGCATTCCAAACGGTGATGAGTGGTGGGATGAATACTATTACGCGATTTTGGGTGAAGAGTGGAAGTAAGCTGCATCAAAAAGGGAGAAGAAATTATGGCAGATCATACAACTAAGAGAAGAGTGATTTTAGATTTGGCAATCACTTTAGATGGATTGATTGAAGGAAAAAATGGTGAAATCGATTGGTGCATTATGGACCCGGAAATGAACTTTAACGACTTTTTGAATCAAGTTGATACAATTTTTTACGGCAGAAAAAGCTACGACTTATGGGGACACTATATTCCTGCAGAAGGGGGCTCCGACACCGAAAAAGAAATGTGGGAATTGGTTCATAGTAAGCAGAAATATGTGTTTTCCAGAACTCAAAATGGAATCGGCCATGAAGCAATATTTATAAATGATAACATCCGTGAAGAAGTGATGAAATTAAAGAATACACCTGGAAAAGATATATGGCTATATGGCGGAGCAAGCCTCATTACAACTTTTATCAATTTAGGGCTTGTTGATGAATTCAGATTATCCATTCATCCAGTCGTATTGGGAGAAGGAAAACCGCTGTTTATCGATATTAAAGAGAGGTTAAATTTAAAAGTCGTGAATACAAGAACATTCACTTCTGGTGTTATACAAATCATTTATCGTTATGAAGGTAACTAATATCATTGTGAATTACAGGAGACAGACTCGAATCAATAAGCCGAAGTGGTTCTGAAATGGTCCAAAAGGGGATTTACTATTGATAAAACAAATTGTGGTTATATTGTTATCCTTGCTTTTGATAACCGGGTGTAATGACAGCGATATTAAACGGAATACAGAAATTGAAGAAAGACTGCATTATTCGATTATTATGGTATCCGATAATAGTACAAGCAAAACTTATTTAAACACATTTGACGATTTCGAATGGGACAAGGCGTTTTTAGTTCAGCCTTATACGACACAAGAAGATATAGAAAAACAAATCGGCGTTAAATTTAAGGATTCAAGCAATATTGGTTCGAGGGATGATATTTATCTTTTGGTTTTTGTCGAAGAGGGTAAAGCAGTTCAGTATGCGGAAATTGAACGTTTACATACCACTTTTTCTTTAGGAGATAAAGAGTATCTTGAGCCTACAAATGATGTAATCTATATTGAAAGATAATCCCAAAAAACGCATTTAAATTATCTATGATAAAGAGGTTGCTTTCCTAAAAGAAAGGGTATATGATTTACTACAGTTTTGGATAGATTAGAAGTGTATCTTCTTCAATATTATGTAGTAAAGGAGTGTAGTAATGGAGATTGGTGTAAAAGCAAAAAAAGAAATTAAACCTAGGCTTAAAATTAACAATGCGGAATTCTTCTGGTTTTTCTTTTTTGTTGCGCTACCCTTTATTTCTATAGTTTATTCGATTGCTGAATTTCTTTATAAGAATTGAATTCTCGTCATTCACCAAGCATTACTATACAAGGCATCTGCTAAGTGATTTTGAGATTAATTAAATATGACAAAAAGAACATTTTTCTGATATAAGGAAAGTGTTCTTTTTTTGAATTTACTTATTTTGCTATTTATGTATAATTATAAATAAGTATTTATATTTATTGGGAGGAGTGTTAATTTGAAAATTGAAATGAGTATTGACCCAGCAAAAGCAGTAAAAGTTATCCATCAAGCATTCAAGCGTTATGAAACAGATCCACAACCTTCCAGTGCTTTAAATGAAACAGCAGACTCCATTAGTACTGAGATCAAACAAGGGACAGAAATGTTCGGGGTATACGATAACGATGAATTAATAGCACTCGTGAAATGTATTGTAAATAAGGAATTCATTTATTTCTCAAGATTGTCTGTGTTACCTAAAAACCAGGGGAAAGGCGTAGCAACTAACTTGGTGAAATACTTAGAAGACTACGCTGTACAAAATAATATATTTGTTTCAAAATGCAAAGTTCGAAAAAGTGAAAAGAACAATATCGCGCTTTATTCAAAACTAGGTTATAAAATTGTGAAGGAAGAAATCATCATTAATAAAAATGGTGATGAAATTCCAGCACTCACAATGCAAAAGAACCTAACTATTTGAGGAAGATTTGCAGTTGATTATTTTGATCGATTGTTGCAAGTAATATCGCATTAATTTCTACATTATAAGTTTTGTTTACGGTGTTTTTAAGGGTTTCTTCTGTATAGACGGAATTACTTAACGCTTCATAATTAATCTTGCCCTCTTTAATAATCGTCATTGGATAGGAAAAAGGTTGGAATGTAATGTTGAGATCAGACTTTGTTACAGGCTGATGGTCAGGTGACAGGAAAATTGAAATTTCTCCATCCGGTTCCCATAGTGCTAATGCAATTTTATTGATATCCGAAATACTTTGTTTTCTCATTTCAGATAAAATAACATCGATTGTGATTCTTGCTTTTTTTAAATTCTTTACATTAATTTCTCCATTTTTAACTAGAGGGATTGGAGGAGGCGCTACAAATTCTCTGAACGGTATAAACTTTCTCATTACATATATACAAGCTAAATAAAGGATGACTAAAACAGTCATGGAAATTAAGGAGCCTTCTAATCCTAGCCCTTCATCTGATAGTGGATGGGCAATAATATTACCAATAAGTATTGCCATTGCATAATCAAGTAATCGAAGTTGGGAAAACGAACGTAATCCCATTATTTTGACTACAAAAAATAAAAAGATAAAGGCGACAATTGCCCTTAATATCCATTGAATTGCAGTAAGAGATTCTTGTGCGTAAAAAAAGTCCACAGTGTCACATCCTTCTAACCTAGTGCTGTTCCTATTCTCACCTAATTTTCTAAAATTATTAGAAGGAAGGCCTACACTGTACTGTTTCAACTAATCTAAGAATCCGAATGGTTATCTTCTGAGCGTCCGATTTTATTGCTTTTTATATAAAACCATACGCAAAGAATAAACCAGCTATAGCCAAGTGACCAACCAGCTATTACATCTGAAGCGAAGTGACGTGCCTCAGTAATTCGGGAAATTCCAATTAGTAAAGCTAAGATAATAGCTGCAATCCAAACAATCAGTGATGCTTTGTTTAATGTGTAAAGACGGTTTAGTACATATGCGATCGTAAATATATACAATAAACCATGTACTGCATGACCTGAAGGAAAACTAAATGTAGAAAATTGATCCGCTATATCCGGGCGCGGCCGCTCAATTAGGCGTTTTAATAGTTGATATAATGCGTATCCTCCACCTACAGAAACAATAACAAACCCAATCAATTTATAGTCTTTTTTGTAAATCCAAATTAAGATAGAAAGAATGATTGCGACGGTAAAAATAAAATTAGTTTCACCTATATGATGAAACATTGTAATGAATTTGTTTCCGTACAATAATTCAAAAGCGCCTTTGTCAAAAGCTTGAATGAAAGTTGTTTCAAACGTTATCCATAAAATACAAAATATAACGAAAGTAAAAATGCCTAAAATATATGGCCACTTTTTTATATTAGTTCCTCCTAACTAAGAAAATTTAGGATAATGCAAAGTAAATATAACTTATTATGGCTATATGCAAAGAAAAATACATTGAATTAAAAAGAACCCGATTCCGTTAATACGAAAGCGAGTTTTATTTTTGAGTTTATCAATTTAAAGATGTTGCTAATGACTGCGAGCCGACTAATTGTTATACAATTCCTTATATAAAACATATTTTAACGCAGAAATTTCATCTTCTGACAGCGTACCTTCCATTTCAGAAACTACTTCATCGATACTAATTGAACCGTTTTGCGCCTGCTCCTGAATCGCTAGTAATCGATTAATGCCTACTTTTTTTATTAACAGACGAGTTGCTTCTTCCTTCGTTTGGAAGGGGAGAGAATCGGGGTCCGTAGTTGCCGCTTCGTTTACAATTTCCTGCAGCTTCGGAACTTTTGCGATATAGGATTTCACTTCTTCTTTGTCTTCATCATTTAAATTAGCTTCTACTTGTTCGACGATTTTTTCGGAAGCGATATTTGTCCCAAAATGCCACACAGCATAACCGGCTGCTCCGAGTAAAACAAGAATAATTACAGTAACAGTTAAAAATTTCTTCATCAAATCACTCCTGACAATTTGAATATAGCACAACGTCTAAAAAACCACGAACAAAAGATATTTCCATAAGTTCAATCATTATATATTACCTGATAAAATTTGCCAACGCGATATTACATAACCTCTGTTTGAAAAAAGGAAGATTAACTCCAATGATTTAGGGAAAGTTAAAAAATGTGAACAAAAATATAAAATAGACTTATAACTGGCAGGTTAGGAAAGTCTATCAAGGAGGTTCATCTATCATGGGAAAAACAGAGCGAACAGTTTCAGAATTGATGCTTGATCAATTGTATATGTTCGGAGTACGACGGATATATGGGGTTGTAGGTGATGCGACATTCGGGCTCATCGATGCACTGGCAAAACAGGATAAAATTAAATACGTTGCCGTCAAACATGAGTCGACAGCTGCTTTTATGGCGTCTGCAGAAGCTAAACTGACTGGTGGTCTTGGTGTATGTACTGCAACGATGGGACCAGGTGCAGCAAATCTTATAAATGGACTTGGTGATGCGCATGCAGACAGAGCGCCTGTACTTGCAATTACTGGTCAAGCCGAAAGTAGTAAAATCGGCACGGAATATCCGCAATATATTGACCAGCAGGAGCTTGTGAAGCCTTTTGCAGCTTATTCTGCAAATCTGGCCAACCCGGATGCGACGATTGAAGTTCTGCAAAAAGCAGCGCGAACATCTCTCGGACAAAGGGTTGTAACCCATATATCGATACCAAAGGATATTATGATGATGCCCGCTAAGGGTGAGCCGCGTCGATTGCCGGATGTAATTGAAGGTGCTTCCAGCTTTACTAATGAAAGTCTGAAACACGCAGCAGACATTATGAGAACAGCGAAGCGACCAATGATTCTAGCTGGTTTAGGTGCCACTTCTGTTTCAACGGATTTGGAGAAACTGGCAGATCTTTGGGGAGCCGGCATTCTAACAAGTTTGGGCGGAAAAGGTTTGTTTGATGAATCTTCACCGCTTGTTTTACAAGGTATTGGCGAAGGCGGGAATCCTTATGCTGCTGATGTATTTAAGCAGGCAGATGTAGTACTTCTTGCGGGCACGACTTGGTGGCCGGAAGGGTTTGTGCCAACAGATGCACGAATTATACAGATCGACCGCCAATTTGATAAGTTTGTAAAAGAAATTCCGACAGAACTAGGAATCATGGGTAAAACAGAAGAAGTTATTCCAATTTTAGCGGAGAGCCTGCAAGAATTCTCCCGCTCTGAGGACTGGGTAGCCCACTTACAGCAAGCAAAAGAAAAATGGGCAGCGCAAAATGAGGAGGAGGGCAATACTCAAGGTTATCCTGTTCATCCTTCCCGAATTATCCGTGCCATAGACCGAACAGTAGCACCGGATGCTATTCTCGCACTGGATACAGGAGATAATACAGTATGGACGAATCGTAACTTCAAACAAAAAGACCAATCTGTATTATTTTCCGGTTACTGGCGAACAATGGGCTTTGGTCTTCCGGCTGCGATGGCCGCCAAGCTCATTAAGCCAGAAAAACAAGTAGTGGCGATTGTTGGCGACGGAGGTCTTCAAATGGTGCTTGCAGATTTATTGACAGCAACTCGCTATGAACTTGATATTACGGTCGTTGTCTTAAACAATGAAAGTCTGCAGATGGAGAGGGACAAGCTGAAAGTTGCTAAGAAGGAAGAAGTAGGTGTTGATTTAACAAACCCAGATTTTGTGAAATTGGCAGAAGCTTGTGGGTGGAAAGGGTTACGACCTGCTTCAGATACCGAGCTGGAGTCTGTGATGGAAGAAGCACTCAATACGAAGGGTCCTACACTGGTGGATATCAGCACAGCACAAGTATTTTTCCCGGAAACACAATAAAAGATGTGCACAATTGATTTAAATGAGGAATAAGGTCTGAAACTGTTTAAAGTAATTCATACAGGGTATTCAAAAAATGTAACAGTTTTTGTGAAGGAAATCCGATAAGCAGTTTAAACCTTACGGAATTTATCCTTGCAATTTTGTACTAACTATATAGGAGATGATTTTTGATGGGAAACCCAAATTTAAACGATCCACGAAAAAAATTTCATACGGAGAAATTCCCGGATCAAGAACAGAGTACTCCAGCGCTACAAAATGAAATGAGTCCAAAACCTGATTGTGGAGAAAAATCATATAAAGGGCATAATCGTCTGGAAGGGCGAAATGCATTAATTACCGGTGGCGATTCCGGAATTGGTCGTGCTGCCGCTATTGCTTATGCACGCGAAGGCGCAAATGTAGCAATTCAGTTCTTCCCAGGTGAAGAAGAAGATGCAAATGAAGTAAAAGCATTAATTGAAGAAGCCGGTCAAAAAGCCTTGTTGCTGCCATATGACTTGCGTGAAGATGGCGCGGCGACAGAAATGGTGAAAAAAACAGTGCAAGCTTTTGGCGGATTGGACACACTCGTCCTGAATGCAGGACAGCAGATTGCACAAAAGACACTTAGCGATTTAACAATCAAACAAGTAGAAGATACATTCAAAGTAAATGTTATCAGCATGTTTGAAGCCGTTAAAGCTGCTGAAGAGCATTTGGAACCAGGAAGTGCGATTATTACGACGACATCGGTTCAATCGTACAATCCATCCACATTTTTAATGGACTATGCATCTACAAAAGGTGCAATTAGCAACTTTACAGTAAACCTTTCTGCGTACTTTGCTTCTAAAGGGGTACGTGTGAACGGAGTTGCGCCAGGCCCGATCTGGACACCGCTGCAGTTGGATAATGGACAACCGGATGGCAAAATCCCTGAATTTGGTCAAAATGCACCACTTGGTCGTGCAGGACAGCCGGCAGAGCTTGCCCCAGTATATGTCCTTCTAGCGTCCGATGAAGGAAGCTACATTACCGGACAGATTTACGGGGTAACAGGCGGCGAACCAATCGACTTATAATCTTGAAGGGCATCAAAAAAAATATATTTAAAAAAACAGCAATCTCCTGATTATACAGGAGGTTGCTGTTTTATTATTCCTTCAATAGCTACGAAAGTTTAACTTCCGATTTTCTAACTTAGTTTTCCTTTTTGTCCTTAATCCATTTTATTATTAAATAAAACAACAGAGAAAGAATAACTACAAGTCCATAAAACGAAATTGAGCGATACCAGACGTGTTGTAATTCCATCCAAAAACTCATTCCACCTTGGTCATGAGGTAACAACGAAAACATGGAAACTTCTAAATACAGCATAAAACAAAAAAATAAAAACAGAAGTGTAAAAATTATTAACACATAAATTTTAGATAGCATAAAGTCTCCCTTACATTAAGGTTAGTACATAAGTCAAACGTTGAAATTGTATGAAAGTTCCAAGTAAGAAGATGGATTTTAATCCAAGTTCAATACTGAATCTCATTTTAGCTATGAGGTGAAGGGTAGTGAAAAATTTTACTAACAATTGATGGAAAATAATACTTATAATGAAATTGCATGTTACAATCCAAAATTTACATCTTACAAACAGCTTTCTACTTGTTAACACCAATTACAAAATCTGTAGAAAAGCGGTGCTATACTACAAATCAAGAGGGAGGACTTATGAAAATCCATTTACATATTGAGCAGCAGCTTTCGGAAATCGAAGTTCATGTCCATGCGCCGGAATACGATGAGCAAGTCACGCAGCTGATGAAGAAGCTTAATCAAGCAACGAAAAATGATACAATTGCCGGCTACATTGATGGAGATATTCATTTGATAAAATTGCAGGATGTGTACAGTATTTTCAGCGAACAAGGGAAAGTTTATATCCAAACGGATGAGCAGGAACTGGAAGTGAAACATAAGCTGTACGAGCTGGAGCAGCGATTTTCAACACAGCTGATACGTGTCAATAAGGCAACACTTGTGCATTTCGAGAAAATTGCTTCCATCCAGTCGAAGGTGCTTGGCAACCCGCAACTTACACTTGAAAATGGGGTTACGATTCCAATAAGCCGCAATTATTTCAAAGCGTTAAAAGAGGCATTTGGGTTAGGGGGAAATGGCAAGTGAAAAATTTAATACAAAGTATTTTGATAAGTTTATGTTCATCCTATTTCATCATCATGCTTATTTCTTTAAAGTCGCCGAATGATTACTGGATGAGTGAAACGATTGTAAATCAGTTTTTCTATGCAGTCCTACTAGGAATTGTCATAGCAGTAGCAAATCAACTGTATAAATTGGACTGGTCAATGTTTGTTGTACTTTTGATTCATTACGCTGTTACTGTAACGGCAGTCTTTATCATAGGGTATTATGGCAGCTGGTTTGAACTTGATAACGGTAAATCTATCTTATTATTATACGCTCGCGCTTCGGTTATTTATCTTATCGTTTGG
This sequence comes from Solibacillus sp., assembly GCF_040273735.1. Taxonomy (NCBI): domain Bacteria; kingdom Bacillati; phylum Bacillota; class Bacilli; order Caryophanales; family Caryophanaceae; genus Solibacillus; species Solibacillus sp. The sequence goes on from NZ_JBELZM010000002.1 coordinate 415,263, forward strand.
CTGTATTATTATACCGACGAAAAGCGTGCAATTCGAAAAATGAACAGTCAACTTCAACATCGGGGTGAGTAACATGCAAATAATGATTGATGTCCAACAGTTAACTAAGCGCTATGGGGAATTCGAAGCCGTAAAAGGGATCAGCTTTTCAGTGCAAAAGGGGGCTTTATTTGCGTTTCTTGGAAGTAATGGAGCAGGTAAATCAACGACAATTGAAATGTTATGTACGCTGTTAGAGAAAACGAGCGGAACGGTTTCAATCGATGGACATAAACTTGGTACACTGAAAGGAAATGATGCGATTCGCCGAACGATTGGTATTGTATTTCAGGAAAGTATTTTAGACGATCAATTGACAGTGAAGGAAAATATTCTGCATCGTGGCCGTTTTTATCGTTTACCGAAGCCACTATTACAGGAAAATTATGATTTTGTGCAGCAGTATTTACAGCTTGCAGACATCGAGCATAAAAAATACGGTTCGCTTTCAGGCGGGCAGCGTCGTCGAGCAGATATTGCGCGGGCAATAATTCATAAGCCCAAGCTATTATTTTTAGATGAGCCGACGACGGGACTTGATCCATTTACCCGTCAATTTGTTTGGGCTACTATTGAGCGGTTGCGCAAAGAAATAGGCATGACCATATTTTTGACAACACATTATATGGAAGAGGCAGCACATGCAGATGATATTGTCATCATGAAAAAGGGTGAAATTATTGCACAAGGATCACCGAATGAGTTAAAAGCGCTTTATACAAAGGATTATTTGCAATTTGTATTAAAGCCGACTGTTTCAATTGAAGATTTATCAGCCATTTTACCTGGGGCTCCTGAAAAGCAGCAAGACGGGTGGAAGGTGGAAGTGGCTTCTACAATTTCGACGCTTCCGGTTTTAGCACAACTCGAGCCATTTATTGCATCATTTGAAGTAATTAAAGGTTCGCTCGACCAAGTGTTTATTGAAACGAATGAAGCAGGGGAGGAAAATTAATATGCTGACGAGTTTAATAGTTCGCAATAATAAAATCTTCTTCCGGGATAGAATGCTCGTCTTTTTCTCGTTGCTGTCTGTTTTGATTTCAATCGGTTTATTTATAGTCTTTTTACAGAAGCTGCAAATTGATGCGATTAGTCAGGTAATTGAAGTGACGCCAGCAGTTGAATTAGTTGTAAGTCAATGGATGATTGCGGGGATTTTAACAATGACAGCCATGACATCAACACTAGCAGTATTTGCTATATTCGTAAGTGATCAGGAATCAAAGCGTACAGCTGATTTTCTTGTTACATCCGCATCCCGGTTTTCAATTCAATTAAGCTATGTCATCAGCTCGGTCATGATTGGGTTTATAATGACATCTATTGCTTTTATTGTATGTGAAATATATTTATTGACGCTTGGTGCGGAGCTGCCGAGTGTATGGAAGCTCATGCAACTATTCGGTGTGATAATTCTTGGCGTGTTGCTGAGTGCAATGATTAATTTAGTGATCGTACTTTTGGCGAAATCTGCAAAAGCATTTTCAACAGTAAATTCACTGGTTGGTACACTAATTGGCTTTTTATGCGCAGTCTATGTTCCGATGGGGGTGCTCCCGAAAGCAATTCAAACCGTCATTCAATTATTTCCTGTCAGTCACGTTGCAGTTTTGCTACGTCAGCTTTTAATGGAAGATTCTTTGCGAGCGGTGTTTGGGAATGCGGAAGAGGCAATTGATTCCTATATGCTAACTTACGGAGTTGTTTACGAAATGGGTGGCAGTATGTTAGGGACGCAATCAAGTGTGTTGTTTATCTGCAGTTCGATTGTTGGTATAGCTCTTTTTGCAGCTGTTTTATTCCGCCTGCAGCATAAGTGAACGGAGGATCGGATGAAGAGGAAGTATGGGGATCGTTCAGAATGGAAAAGAATCTCAAAGAGAAAATATGCGCAATCTTATCTTGATTCAAAGGAATTTAAGGGGTATATCACTCTACTACATACTATTGAGGTCACTAAACCATTATCAGCTAGGTATGGAGAAAATGATATTTGTATTTGTGATGATGGTTATATGTGGCTACAACAATTCCCCATAGACAAAAAGCATGCAGTAACAACCATGTTTGACGCTAGTGGGAATATTGTGCAATGGTATATAGATATTTGTATAAAAAATGGAATAGAAAGAAATATTCCCTGGATGGATGATTTATATTTGGATATTATTTTGTTACCTTCTGGAGAAGTAATTCAAAAAGATGGTGACGAACTAGAAGAGGCTTATTTAAATGGCATTATTAATAAATCCCTTTACAATTTAGCTTTGAAAGAAGCCAACACTATTACTGAGTTAATAAATAATAAGAACTTTGAATTGATAAGTTTATCAAATATCCATAAGGAAATCTTAATAAATAAATTAAAATAGTCAAAGGCTAATTATTTAAGAATCGTACGCTATAGGAACTAAATAAAGTTAAAAAAGTCTACAATAAAAGGAATTATTATTCTCCTCAAAATTACAAAAGGGGTTTATTGGATGGCTGCTAAATCAACGATAAAAGGGTCAAAGCGAAAAAAAATAGTGAAAATTTCACTGATTATCATTATTTTTTTTATGGGGTTTATTGGATATGGAGTCTATTGGGCATTTTTCGAAATGAGTAGGTTGCCAACTGGTGAATATCTTACGGAACAAACCTCTCCGGATGGTACATATACTTTAAAAGCCTATGTATCGAGTCCAAGCTTAAGTTCTGATGCAGTACGAGGTGAATTAGTATTTAATGAGCGTGATGGTAAAACAAAAAATATCTACTGGAGTTATCGAGAATCAACAGCCAAAATTGAGTGGTTAAATAATAAAACAGTAGTAATTAATGGGCATACTCTTGATGTACCTAATGGGAAATTCGATTTTCGGAGTCAATAATTCGGTTTTCACAAGTATTCCAAAAAAGTTTATGTAAGCACATTTTCATAAAATCTACATGTTCTTGTATCTTTTTTCACAATATAGCCTACGGTAGAAGTGCATATGGTTAGCCCCATAAAAGGATAGATTATGTCTGTCAACTTAATAATAGGGAAGGGGGTATTTTTATGATTTTACTTAATCAACAAAGTGAATTTGAAATTTTAAAAAGAACATTAAATAAAAATAATATAACTTGTCCAACTTTCGTATATTCAATTTTGGATGGCTATATGGAAACTAGGGTTTGTTAAACCTGTTGAATATTCAATTTTCGTCTAAATAATTATTTCAACACTAAGCAATCGGTCCCTTTGGGAGGGGGTACATTTACCCTTTACGAAGGCGAACAAATGACTTTGGGTCAATAAATCTGATTTCAATGCTCATCTGATATATTTGAAGGAGAATGTTAGGCTATAAATTACATATAGGAGCTGAAGGTAATGCCTGTCTATAATAAGTTAGTAAGGGATAAGATTTTAGAGATGATAGAGTCAGATGGATTAGCTTTTAATGCTCGAATACTTGAGTCAGGTGAGCTTTTAAAGTAAATTAAGGATAAAATGATTGAAGAGGCCAAAGAGTTTCAGTCAACAGAAACTGATAA